>CAYNNX010000298.1:0-3356 GCA_964398515.1 uncultured Streptantibioticus sp.
CCCGCGTCACCACCAGCGGCACCCGGCCGGCCACCACGACCCGACGGCAGCGGCAGTCGCGGCACGCCGACATCACCCCGCGGCCACGTCCGGTGGCGGCAGGCGAAAGACGGCCCGTCGGTTCAACGCCGCGCCGCCGATGAGAACGCGGCGGCCGCGGCGCCGACCAGGCCTGCGTCGGTGCCCAGTTGGGCGGGGACGACTCGGACCCCGGCCGCGAACGACAGCGTGGCGTAGCGGCGCAGGTGTTCACGCAGGGGGGAGAAGAGGATCTCGCCCGCGCCCGCCACTCCCCCGCCGATCACGGCGACCTCGCTCTCGACGAGGGTGGCCGCGGCGGCGATCCCGGCGGCGAGCGCCTGGGCGGCCCGTTCGAAGGAGGAGCGGGCCACCGGGTCGCCCGCCGCCGCCGAGGCGGCCACGGCAGCCGCCGTCGGCTCCGTCCCGGGCTTCGGCCGCCAACCGCCCTCCAGTGCGCGCCGGGTGATGTTCGGACCGCTGGCGATGCGCTCCACGCAGCCGCGCCCCCCGCAGGGGCACGGGTCGCCGTCGAGGTCGACGCTGATGTGGCCGATGTGCCCGGCGTTGCCGGTCGGCCCGGGATGCAGTGCGCCGCCCAGGACGAAACCGCCGCCGACTCCGGTGGAGACCACCATGCACAGCGCGTTGTCGAAGCCGCGGGCGGCGCCCTGCCAGTGTTCGGCGGCGGCGATGGCCACCCCGTCCCCGGTGAGGACGACCGGCAGCCCGCCGGTCGCCTTCTCCACCCCGGCCACCAGCGGATAGCCGCGCCAGCCGGGCACGTTGACCGGGCTGACCGTGCCCGCGGCGGCGTCCACGGGGCCCGCGCTGCCGATCCCGACGGCCGTCGCCCCGGACCAGCGCGGGTGCGCGGCCAGCTCCCCCAGCACCGTCTCGACCGCCCGCATCACGGTGTCCGCGCCCTCGTCGGCGGGCGTCGGGTGCTGGGCGCGGACCACCAGCTGCCCGGCGCCGTCGACCAGGGCACCGGCGATCTTCGTGCCGCCGATGTCCAGGGCCAGGACGAGCCCGGCGGCCGCCCTGTCCGGCACTGCGGCTCCTTGACTGTGCATCGGTCCGGCGTCTCCCTTGTCTGCCCTGTCCGGTTCGTCCGCGCTGGTCGCACTGTTTGCTCGATACTCCCGCAGCGGTGCACCGCGGGGACCGGCGATGATGCCGATCCGTTGGCTAGTGGCGAGCCGAGGGTAGTCTTTCCCTTTGTTGACAACGTTGTCCAGTCTTTAGGCTCCGGATGCGCTCATGAGCCCATGGCGCGCGCCTGAACATCGGAGACAGGATTGCCGCCCGTGACCGACCCGACCCGGCCCACGCCCCCGATACGCTACGGCAGCCGCCCCACCATGAAGGACGTGGCCGCCCGGGCGGGTGTCGGCCTGAAGACCGTCTCCCGGGTCGTCAACGGCGAGCCGGGCGTCACCGCCGACACCGAGTCACGGGTACGGGCCGCCATCGACGCGCTCGGCTTCCGCCGCAACGACAGCGCCCGGATCCTGCGCAAGGGGCGCACCGCCAGCATCGGCCTGGTGCTGGAAGACCTGGCCGACCCCTTCTACTCGCCCCTGAGCCGGGCCGTGGAGGAGGTCGCACGCGCCAACGGCAGTCTGCTGTTCGCCGGTTCCAGTGCCGAAGTGCCGCAGCGGGAGCAGGAGTTGGCGCTGGCGCTGTGCGCGCGGCGGGTGGACGGGCTGGTGATCGTCCCGGCCGGTGACGACCACCGTTACCTGGAGCCGGAGATGGCGGCCGGCATCGCCACCGTCTTCCTGGACCGACCGGCCTGCCGCATCGAGGCGGACGCCGTGCTCACCGACAACGCGGGCGGCGCCCGGGAAGCGGTCGCCCACCTGATCGCCCACGGCCACCGCCGGATCGGCTTCATCGGCGACCGCCCGGCCATCCACACCGCCGACGAACGGGCCCGCGGCTACCGGGAGGCGATGACCGCCGCCGGACTGCCGGTCGAGGAGTCGTGGGTGGCGATGGGTCCGACGGACCCCGAACGGGTGCGGGCGGCACTGGACCGGATGCTGTCCGGCCCCGAGCCGGTGACCGCGGTCTTCTCCGGGAACAACCGGGTCACCGTCACCGTGGTGCGGGTGCTGGACGGCAGGCCGGAGCCGGTGGCCCTGGTCGGCTTCGACGACTTCGAACTCGCCGACCTGCTGCGTCCCGGCGTGACGGTCGTCGCCCAGGACCCGGCACGCCTGGGCCGGACGGCGGCGGAGCTGCTCTTCCGCCGGCTGGCCGGCGCCGACGAGCCGCCGCGCCGCGTCGAGTTGCCGGGCCGGCTCATCGTCCGTGGCTCGGGCGAGATCCCCCCGGCCTGAGCTCAGGCGCGTGCCGGGCGCCCGGCGAGGACGTCGAGGTCGGCACGGTCCAGGCCGGTCGCGTCGGCGACCTCCGCCGGGTCGACGGCGCCGCAGTCCAGGCCGCGCAGCAGGTAGCCGCTGAGCGCCTTGGCGGTGGCGGGCTCGTCCATCACGTCGCCGCCCGCTCGGCCCACATACGCCTTGAGGCGGGCGGCGGCCGTGTCGAGGCCCTCGCGGTAGAAGGCGTAGACGGCGGCGTACCGGGTCGGCAGGTGGCCGGGGTGCATGTCCCAGCCCTGGTAGTAGGCGCGCGCGAGCGAGCGGCGCACCAGGCCGTAGTGGAGCCGCCAGGCCTCGTGCACCTGCTCGCTCGGGCCGACCGGGAGGACGTTGGTCGAGCCGTCGGACAGCCGCACCCCGGTGCCGGCCGCGGCGACCTGCATGACGGCCTTGGCGTGGTCGGCGGCCGGGTGGTCCATGGACTGGTGGGCGGCGCTGACGCCGCAGGAGGCGCTGTAGTCGAAGGTGCCGTAGTGCAAAGCGGTGGCCCGGCCCTGCGCGGCGTCGATGAGCCTGGCGACGGTCGCGGTGCCGTCCGGGCCGAGGATCGCCTGGGTGGTCTCGATCTGGATCTCGAAGCCGATGCGGCCCTGGGCGAGTCCGTGCGCCTTCTCGAACTCCCCGCACAGGCGGGCCATCGCGGCCACCTGGTCGGGGTGGGTCACCTTGGGCAGGGTGAGCACCAGTCCCTGCGGCAGCCCTCCGGCCTCGACGAGCCCGGTCAGGAAGATGTCCAGGGTCCGGATGCCCCGGTCGCGCACCGCGGCCTCCATGCACTTCATCCGGATGCCCGCGTAGGGGCTGCCGATGCAGTCGGCGACGAGTCCGGCGACCTTCCGGGCGGCGGTGTCCTCCTCCGCGTCGGGGCGCGGCCCGTAGCCGTCCTCGAAGTCGACGCGCAGGTCCTCGACGGGCTCGCGCTCCAGCTTGGCGCGCACCCGCCCGTAC
>CAYNNX010000298.1:3366-9037 GCA_964398515.1 uncultured Streptantibioticus sp.
CCGCGAGGGCGTCCGGCAGACCGAGGACGCGGGCGAGGGCGGCGGAGTCCGCGGCGTGTTCGTCGAGGGCGGCCAGCGCCTGGTCGCCCCAGGAGCGCACGGTGTCCGCGGCGACGAGGTCGGCGGGGACGTAGACGGTGTGCACGGGCTGGCGGGTGCCGGGGTCGCCGGGGTAGCGGCGGGCCAGCTCGGCGTCCACCTTGGCGAGGGAGGAGTCGATCTCCTCGCGTACGGCGGCCCCGAAGGTCGTCGCGACCGTCTCGTGCTGGCCCATCCCACATCCTCCATTTTTCCGCTGGCCGGAATGAAGTATCCGCAAAGTGAAGCTATCCAGTGCGCGCCCGGAGCGTCAACGGTGGCCCGCGCCCCTCCCCCGGCGGTGCGCCGCCGTCAGTCGAGGGCCAGCAGCCGGCCGCGGACGTGCCCGAAGATGAGGCTGGTCTCGGTGTGCCGGACCGCCGGATGGGTGGTCAGATGGTCGAGCACGAAGTCCCGCAGGGCGTCGGAGTCCCGTACCGCGACCCTCAGCAGGTAGTCGTCGGCCCCGGAGACGTGGAAGAGGTCGACCACCCCGGGCAGCCGGGGGATCTCCCGGACGAAGCGGTCGACCTGCTCATGGGTGTGCGAGTGCAGCCGCACCGAGATCATCGCCTGGATCCCCAGGCCCAGTGCGGCGGGATCCAACTCCGCCCGGAAGCCCCGGATCACCCCGCGCTCCCGCAGTGAGCGGATTCTGGCCAGACACGTCGAGGGCGCGACGCCCACGGCGGCGGCGATCGCACTGTTCGGCATGCGGGCGTCCTGGGCGAGCAGCCGCAGGATGGCGCGGTCGACGGGGCCCAGTGCGTCGTCCCGCTGATTGTTCGGCATACCGTTGACGATGGCCTCCGCGGACGCCGATTCGCAAGGTTTTCCGGCCGGTTCTCGAACAATCGTCGGGGTTCTCCCACTCCGCTCGGCACTTTCTTCACCATGGCCTGAATTCGCCGTCGGGCCGATCGAAAGTCGCGCCGAACCGAAACGAGGGGGCCGCCATGCAGCCGTCCGCCAACCCGTCAGCAGCCCACCGGCCGGACACCGCCGCCGTCCACGCCGGGCGCGGCGACCTGCGCGCGCTGGGTGTCCACGTCCCGCCGGTCGACCTGTCGACCACCAACCCGCTGCCCGGGGTCGGTCTCGGCGGCGACAGCTACGAGGCGCTGGCCACCGGCGGGCTCCCCGTCGACGGCGGCAGCCACGTGTACCAGCGGCTGTGGAACCCCACGAACGCCCGCTTCGAGCAGGCGCTCGCGGAACTGGAGGGCTGCGAGGAGGCGGTGGCGTTCTCCTCGGGGATGGCGGCCGTCACCGCCTGCCTGCTGGCGGCCCGGGCCGAGGGCCGGGGCCACGTGGTCGCGGTGCGCCCGCTGTACGGGGGCACCGACCACCTGCTGGCCACCGGCATGCTGGGCACGGAGGTGAGCTGGGCGGAGCCGGACCGGATCGCGCAGGCGCTGCGGCCGGACACCGGGCTGGTGATCGTGGAGACGCCCGCCAATCCCACCCTCGAACTGATCGACCTGGCGGCCGTGGCCGAGCAGTGCCGCGGCGGTGCGCACGGCGAGGTGCCGCTGCTGGTGGACAACACCTTCGCCACACCGGTGCTCCAGCAGCCCGCGCGGCACGGCGCGACGCTGGTCCTGCACAGCGCGACCAAGTACCTGGGCGGCCACGGGGACGTGCTCGCCGGTGTCGTCGCGACCACCGGGGAGTGGGCCCGCAGGCTGCGCCCGGTACGCGCGCTGACCGGCGGCATCCTGCACCCGCTCGCCGGCTACCTGCTCCACCGCGGGCTGCAGACGCTGCCGCTGCGCGTACGCCACCAGTCCGACACCGCCTCGAAGCTCGCCGAACGGCTGACGACCCACCCCTGTGTGGAGCGGGTCCACTACCCGGGGCTCGCCGAGTGCGACCCGGCCGGGCTCGTCGGCCGCCAGATGGCGGGACCCGGAGCGGTCATCTCCCTTACGGTGCGCGGCGGTTACCAGGCCGCCGCCGCTACCGCCGGGGCCTGCGAGCTGATCACCCACGCGGTCTCGCTCGGCGGCGTCGACACGCTCATCCAGCACCCGGCGTCGCTCACCCACCGCCCGGTGGCCGCCGACGCCAAGCCGGGCGCGGCGGTTCTGCGGCTCTCGGTGGGCCTGGAGGACGTGGAGGACGTGTACGAGGACCTCGACCGGGCCCTGCGGCAGGGGTGAGAGACGGCGAAGGGGCCGCGCGGAGTGCCTGCTCCGCGCGGCCCCTTCGCCGTGGCTGCGGCTCAGCCCTTGCGGGCCTTGACCTCCGCGGTCAGCTGCGGGACGACCTCGAACAGGTCGCCGACGACGCCGTAGTCGACCAGGTCGAAGATCGGGGCCTCGGAGTCCTTGTTGATGGCCACGATGGTCTTCGAGGTCTGCATGCCGGCCCGGTGCTGGATGGCACCGGAGATGCCGGAGGCGATGTACAGCTGCGGCGAGACCTGCTTGCCGGTCTGGCCGACCTGGTTGCTGTGCGGGTACCAGCCGGCGTCCACCGCGGCACGCGAGGCGCCGACGGCCGCGCCGAGCGAGTCGGCCAGCTCCTCGATGACCGAGAACTTCTCGGCGGCGCCCACGCCGCGGCCGCCGGAGACCACGATCGCGGCCTCGGTCAGCTCGGGGCGGCCGGTCGACTCACGCGGGGTGCGCGAGACGACCTTGGTGCCCCGGGCCAGCTCGCCGAAGGTCACCTCCAGCTGCTCGACGGTACCGGCGGCCGGAGCGGCCTGCGGGGCGGCCGAGTTGGGCTTGACGGTGATCACCGGGGTGCCCTTGGTCACGCGGGACTTGGTGGTGAACGCGGCGGCGAAGACCGACTGCGTGGCGACCGGGCCCTCGGCGCCGGCCTCCAGGTCCACGGCGTCGGTGATGACGCCCGAGCCCAGCCGCAGCGCCAGGCGGGCCGCGATCTCCTTGCCCTCCGCGGAGGACGGCACGAGGACGGCGGCCGGCGAGACGGCCCTGGCGGCCTGCTCCAGCGCGTCCACCTTGGGGACGACGAGGTAGTCGGCGAACTCCGGCGCGTCGGCGGTCAGCACCTTCACGGCACCGTGCTCGGCGAGCACCGGGGCGGCGGTCTCGGCACCGGGACCGAGGTGGACGGCGACGGGCTCGCCGATCCGGCGGGCCAGCGTCAGCAGTTCGAGGGTCGGCTTGCGGACGGCACCGTCCACGTGGTCGACGTAGACGAGGACTTCAGCCATGGGAATCGTTCTCCTGCGAAAATCTCGGGGGCGGCGGTGGGGCTGCTCAGATGAACTTCTGGCTCGCAAGGAACTCGGCCAGCTGCTTGCCGCCCTCGCCCTCGTCCTTGACGATGGTGCCCGCGGTGCGCGGCGGGCGCTGCGCTGCCTCGTCGACCTTGGTCCAGGCGCCCTCCAGGCCCACCTCGGCAGCGTCGATGCCCAGGTCGGACAGGTCCAGCGACTCGACCGGCTTCTTCTTGGCGGCCATGATGCCCTTGAAGGACGGGTAACGGGCCTCGCCGGACTGGTCGGTCACCGAGACGACGGCGGGCAGCTGGGCCTCGACCTGCTCGGAGGCGGCGTCGCCGTCGCGGCGGCCGGTCACCGTGCCGTCGGAGACGGAGACCTCCGAGAGCAGGGTCACCTGCGGCACCCCGAGCCGCTCGGCGAGGATCGCCGGAAGCACGCCCATGGTGCCGTCGGTGGAGGCCATACCGCAGACGACCAGGTCGTACCCGGTGTGCTCGATCGCCTTGGCGAGCACCAGGGAGGTGCCGAAGACGTCGGTGCCGTGCAGGGCGTCGTCCTCGACGTGCACCGCCTTGTCGGCACCCATCGAAAGGGCCTTGCGCAGCGCGTCCTTGGCGTCCTCGGGGCCGACGGTCACCACGGTGATCTCGGCGTCGTCGCCGCCCGCTTCCTTGATCTGCAGCGCCTGTTCGACCGCGTACTCATCGAGCTCGGACAGCAGGCCGTCCACGGCGTCGCGGTCAGTGGTCAGGTCCTCGGCGAAGTGGCGGTCGCCCGTGGCGTCGGGCACGTACTTCACTGTGACTACGATCCTCAAGCTCACGCCTGCTCTCCTACTGCATCGGCTTCGGCGGTCGTCCGGGGTCGTGCCCCCCGAATGACCCAGTAACTGCCCTGTGAAGGCAGCATAGGCGCCTTCTGCGGCGGCTCCCGGACGGGACGCTACGGCACTTCCGACGGAAATATTACTCGCCAGTACACCCAGCGGGTTCCCCTTGCGCAAGGCCGGTGAACTGTGACCTTCCCGACCCCGGGAGCCGGCGTCAGCGGCGCAGCTCGGTGAAACCTCCCTGGTGGTAGAGGAGGGGGCGCCCGGGGCCCGTGGGGTCGCCGGCGACGGCCTGGGCGACGACGATGCGGTGGTCCCCGGCGGGTATGCGGGCCACGATCCGGGCCACCAGCCAGGCGGCGACCGAGTCGAGCAGCGGCACGCCGTGCGGCCCGGTACGCCATGAGGTGGGCGCCGCGAACCGGTCGGCGCCGCTGCGGGCGAAGAGCTGGGCGAGCTCCTCCTGATGCTCGCCGAGCACGTGGACGCCGACGTGCTCGGCCTCGGCGATCACCGGCCAGCTGGAGGAGCCGGTGCTGATGCCGAAGGAGAGCAGGGGCGGCTCGGCGGCCACGGAGGTGAGGGAGGTCGCGGTGAATCCGGCCGGGCGGGCACCGGCCGCGGTGATCACGGCGACCCCGGCGGCGTGGCGCCGGAAGACCGAGCGGAAGACGGCGGCGTCGAGGGCGGCGGTGCCGGGATCGCAGGGGTCGAGGTCGATCGAGGCGGTCATGGAGTTGTCCTTCTGGGGCGGGCGAGCACTGAGCTGATAGGTCGTCAGATTTGCTCAACGCCCCGGACAGCGCGTGCTCGCGTGCCGACCGAGGTCCACGTCGGCGCGCCGGCACAGCAAAGGATCATCCCACGGCATAGCGTCACACTGACGATGCGGGCCGCACCCCGTCAAGGCCCACCCGCGATGTGGGACACGGATCACCGCGCACCCCACCGGTCCGGGCCGCCCGCTCACGCCTCGACCGCCGCGCCCAGGGCGGCGATGACGTCGGCCTTGCGCGGCCGGCCCACGGCCCGCCGGACGACCGTTCCGCCGGAGTCGAGCACCAGGACGGTCGGGGTCTTCGAGATCGCCAGCCGGCGGACGAGGGCGAGGTGGGCCTCGGCGTCGATCTCGACGTGGGCGACTCCGCCGACCATGCCGGCCACCTCGGACAGCACCCGGCGGGTGGCCCGGCACGGAGCGCAGAAGGCACTGGAGAACTGCACCAGGGTGGCCCGCTCGCCCAGCGGCCCGCCGATATCGGCGGCCGTCAGGACGGCCGGCAGCGGCTCATCGTCCAGCACTCGCGTCCTCCCCGTTCCGGCGTCGGTGCAGCAGCCCGTGGACAGTGGCTGCGGCCGGCGAGACCGGACACACCACGAGTCCTGTCATCATGCCCTCCCGGTCTCCTCCCGCAGTGTGCAGCATTCACGCGACCGCAACGATTCCCGGGGTCCGGGGGCCGGGGCGCGCGGCGATGGTGGAGCGCATGGATACACACGTGCGCGGCCCGCGGTTCGGCGCGGGCCGGACGGCGGCCGTCCTGGCCGCTGTCCTGGTCTCCGGC
>CAYNNX010000299.1:0-8968 GCA_964398515.1 uncultured Streptantibioticus sp.
GGCGGCGGCGCGCGCCTGACGCACCGGCAGCCGCCTGCCGCCGGTGCGGACCCCCCGCGCGCGGCCCGAACCTTAAACGATCCCCGGTCCCGTCCTTAAGCGAGCCATAAGAAGCCGCCCGCCCGCCCTGAAGTGGGCTTTTGTCCGATCTCCGGAAGCTAGCGTGCTGCCACCCCCAAACACCACGTCAGAGGTAGGCAACACCATGAGCAGTTCGCACCGCCGCCGTCCCAGCCGCAAGGTCCAGCTCATCGGCGGCATCGTCGTGGCCGCCGCGGTGGCCGGGACCGCGGTCGCCCTCGCGGGGTCGGCGCAGGCGGCGTCCGTCGGTGCCGCGTACACCCGGACCAGCGACTGGAAGAGCGGTTACACCGCCCAGTACGTCATCACCAACTCCAGCGGCAGCGCGCTGAACGGCTGGACGCTCAGCTTCGACCTGCCGGCCGGCACCACCGTCAGCTCGCTGTGGAACGGGACGTACACCGCGAGCGGCTCGCACATCACCGTCAAGCCCGCGAGCTGGAACGCCTCGATCGCGCCGGGCGGTTCGGTGACCGTCGGCTTCGTCGCCACCGCGAAGGGCTCGGCCGGGGCGCCCGCCAACTGCCTGATCAACGACGCCAAGTGCTCCGTGGACGGCGGCCCGACACCCACCCCGACCGGCCGGCCCACCCAGACCCCCACCGCCGCGCCGACGCCGACCGGGACGGCCACGCCGACCACCGCCCCCACCACTGCGCCGACCACCGCCCCGACCACCGCTCCGACGCCGACGAGCAGCGCGCCCACGGGCTCCTCGGCGGGCTTCGCCCCGTACGTGGACACCTCGCTCTACCCGGCGTTCGACCTGGTGGCCTCGGCGAAGGCGACCGGCGTCAAGCAGTACAACCTCGCGTTCATCACCTCCGGCGGCGGCTGCACCCCCAAGTGGGGCGGGGTGTCCGACCTCGGCAGCGACGCGGTGGCCTCCCAGATAGGGGCGCTGCGCTCGGCCGGCGGTGACGTGCGGGTCTCCTTCGGCGGCGCCAACGGCACCGAGCTCGCCGCCGCCTGCTCCTCCGCCTCCGACCTCGCCGCCGCCTACGGCAAGGTGATCGACACCTACAAGCTCACCAAGGTCGACTTCGACGTCGAAGGCGCCGCCCTGCCGGACTCCGCCTCCAACACCCGGCGCGCCCAGGCGATCGCACAGCTGCAGAAGAGCCACCCGGGCCTGGAGGTCTCCTTCACCCTCCCGGCGATGCCCACCGGCCTCACCCAGGACGGCATCAACCTGCTCTCCAACGCCAAGTCCAACGGTGTCGACGTCCACGCGGTCAACATCATGGCGATGGACTACGGATCCTCCTACAGCGGCGACATGGGCCAGTACGCGATCGACGGCGCCACCGCCACCCAGGCCCAGGTCAAGAGCGTCCTCGGGCTCTCCGACAGCGCCGCGTGGCAGAAGATCGCGGTCACCCCGATGATCGGCGTCAACGACGTCAGCTCCGAGACCTTCACCGTGGCCGACGCCGGCAAGCTCGCCGACTTCGCCAAGTCCAAGAAGCTTGCGTGGCTGTCGATGTGGTCCGCGACACGTGACAAGGCGTGCTCCGGCGGTCCCAAGAACTCCGCCGACGCGACCTGCTCCTCGATCAACCAGAACCCCGGCGACTTCGCCAAGGCCTTCGCGGCCTACGGCGGCTGATCTCCCCCCACGGGACGCGGGGCGGCCTTCCGGCTACTGCCGGGAGGCCGCTTCGCGTGCGATCGCCCGGTGGTGGCGGACGACCTCCTCGATGATGAAGTTCAGGAACTTCTCGGCGAAGGCCGGATCGAGGTGGGCCTCCTCGGCGAGCCGCCGCAGCCGGGCGATCTGGGCGACCTCACGCGCCGGGTCGGCGGGCGGCAGATCGTGCGCCGCCTTGAGCCGCCCGACGGCCTGCGTGCACTTGAAGCGTTCGGCGAGCAGATGCACCAGGGCCGCGTCGAGGTTGTCGATGCTCGACCGCAGCCGCAGCAGCTCCTGCCGGGCGGACTCGTCGACGATTCCGGTCTGCCCGAGATCCTGGTCACTCACGCCCGTATCCTTCCCGGTCCGCCCCCGACACGATCAAGGCCCCTGACCCGCTCGCGCGGACCAGGGGCCTTCGACCCTCTCAGGGTGAGTGACGGGACTCGAACCCGCGACATCCTGGACCACAACCAGGTGCTCTACCAGCTGAGCTACACCCACCACGACCGGCGTTTCCCGCACCGGCCGAGAAGAAGCATACAGGGTTTGCCGGGGTGCTCGCTCACGCCTTCCCCGCGGGCCGCGGCAAAGGGCCGTCCGGCCGCCGCCCGGCGCCCGCCGGACGTGCCCCCGGGGCGCTACCGGGCGTCGTCGGACGGCAGCACGTACTTCGCCGCGATCGCACGGGCCGTGTCCGTGTCCGGGCCGGGCGCGGGCACGAAGACGGCCTCCCGGTAGTAGCGCAGCTCCGCGATGCTCTCGCGGATGTCCGCCAGGGCCCGGTGGTTGCCGTTCTTCTGCGGACTGTTGAAGTACGCCCGCGGATACCAGCGCCGGGACAGCTCCTTGATCGACGAGACATCCACGATCCGGTAGTGCAGATGCTGCTCCAGCGTGGGCATGTCGCGCGCGAGGAAGCCCCGGTCGGTGCCGACCGAGTTGCCGCACAGCGGCGCCTTGCGGGGCTCCTTCACGTACTCGCGGACGTAGTCGAGGACCAGCTGCTCGGCCTCGGCCAGGGTCGTACCGCCGGGCAGCTCCGCCAGCAGCCCGGAGGCGGTGTGCATCTCGCGCACCACCTCGGGCATGGTCTCCAGCGCCTCGGCGGGCGGCTTGATAACGATGTCCACACCGTCCCCGAGCACGTTCAGCTCCGAGTCGGTGACCAGGGCCGCCACCTCGATCAGCGCGTCATGGCGCAGCGAGAGCCCGGTCATTTCGCAGTCGATCCACACCATGCGGTCGTTCATATGTCTCACCCTACGGGGCGATCCCACTGACCCGGCACTGCCGTGCTCCGACCGCCTGCCTGCCCGAGCCCGGCACCGAAGCCCAGGCCGGGGCCCTGCGCCATGGCCCGGCGGCCCGTCGCACGGCCTCCGCGATCAGCGCGATCGCCCCGATCGAGCCGTTCGCCCTGATCGACCCGTTCGACCCGGTCACCTCGATCAAGCCGGTCGGCCCGGTCGCCGCGCAGCCGTGCGGGGACCGGGGACCCGGGGCCGCCCGCGACCTCAGGGCCGTCCGCCCGCCCGTGCTGCTCGGTCGGCCTGGAGGCGTACAGGTCGGAGTCCGGCTTGCCCGCCTCCGTCGTCTCGGCGGCGCTCGCCCGGCGCGGATGCGGCAGCCCCTCGCCGCGCGGCTCGCCGCGCTCCGCCCGTTCCAGGCGTTCGGCCCGCTCCGTCCGCTCCGCCCGTTCCGTGCGCTCCGCCCGCTCGGCGTCCTGCGGCCGGCGTGCGCGGAAGGCGGAACGGTACGAGGCCGGGGAGGCGCCCAGCTGGCGGCGGAAGTGTCCGCGCAACGCCACCGGCGAGCGGAAGCCGCAGCGCCCGGCGACCTCGTCGACGGAGTAGTCGGAGGTCTCCAGCAGCCGCTGCGCCTGGAGTACCCGCTGGGTGATCAGCCACTGCAGCGGCGCGCTGCCGGTGAGTGAGCGGAACCGGCGGTCGAAGGTGCGGCGGCTCATGTACGCGCGGGCGGCGAGCGTCTCGACGTCGAACTGCTCGTGCAGGTGCTCCAGCGCCCACGCCACCACCTCGGCCAGCGGATCCCCGCCGATCTCCTCGGGTAATGAGCGGTCCAGGTAGCGCTCCTGCCCGCCGCTGCGCCGGGGCGGCACCACGAGCCTGCGCGCCAGGGCGTTGGCCGCGTCGGCGCCGTGGTCGGTGCGGACGATGTGCAGGCACAGGTCGATCCCGGCCGCGGTCCCCGCCGAGGTGAGGATGTCCCCGTCGTCGACGTAGAGCTCGCGCGGGTCCACGTGCACCGACGGGTAGCGCTTGGCCAGGGTCGGCGCGTACATCCAGTGCGTGGTGGCCGGACGGCCGTCGAGCAGCCCGGCGGCGGCGAGCACGAAGGCCCCCGTGCACAGGCCGATGATGCGCGCGCCCTCCTCGTGGGCCCGGCGCAGCGCGGTCAGTGCGGCGGCCGGCGGCGGCTGGGATATGGAGCGCCAGGCCGGCACGACGACGGTGCCGGCCCGGCCCAGCGCGTCGAGCCCGTAGGGCGCGCTCAGCTCAAGGCCGCCGGTGGTGCGCAGCGGGCCTTCCTCGCCCGCGCACACCAGCAGCCGGTAGCGCGGAACGCCGGCGTCCTGGCGGTCGACGCCGAAGACGGACAGCGGTATGGAACTTTCGAAGATCGGACCGCCGCTGAACATCAGCACGGCGACCACTTCCTTGCGGCGCCGTGCGGAGAGTTTGCGGCCGGCGATCGCACCGCCGGCCGGTATGGCGGTCCGTGCGGACGGAGTTGACGGGATCGCGACCTCCGTCACCGCTCCGCTCCTGGAGTCCTGGGTCATGGCGGATGAGCCCCCCTCGGTCGACGCAACGTCCTTTCGGTACTGCACGTTTCCCCCGCCGTGTTCCCCAAGATCGAATCTACTGCGTTCGCTCGGGATCAGATGACAAGTTCACCATCCGGTACTAAGTCGACATGGCAACTTGGCGCGAAGCATTCGATCACGAAGCGTTGCACTAGCGCGGCCCGCTGGGAAGTGGGCCTTGGCCGGGCGTGGCGGTAACTCCACGACGGATCAGGCGCCATGCGCCCCCCGCCCGCCTAACTGCGCTGGTGGAAGGCGCGTTGGGGAAGGTAACACTCAACTTGCCCAGCACGGCGGCAAGTTGGCTGAAAAATGTCGTAGCACTTGCCTGAGTTACCGGTGGTCGCGCCGTCGTGCGCTCCCTGGTCGGCTCTCTTCCGGCGCACTTCCGGCTCTCTTCGGTGCCTTTTTCGACCGGCGGCGCGGGCGCGTTCGCGGTGCCGGCGGGCGCGGCCGGTGCCGTTCTAACGGTTTGGGGGGCCGGGGAGGCGCGGGGTGGCGGAGGCGGCGGCGCGGGCGCACCCGCGGCGCTCGCGCGGTCACCCCTGCGGTCTGCGGCCCCTTGGGGAAGCGGCTCCGGCGGGCGGAAGCCCTGATTCCGGTACGCCTCCGGCCGGGGCGCGCCGGGTACCGGCCCGGCATGGGGCGTTGCGCTTCGCGGCGGGCTCCGGCATTCTCTCGGAAACTTCGGGTACTACTCCCCCAGCACGGCGGGGGGAGAATCACTCGGTGCATCTGTGCAGCGACGCGCCGCCGCCGTACCCTGGAGGCAACGGGAGGGCAACGCCCTTACCGGCCAATGTGGCCGGTCCCGTGGCCACCATTGTCGTTGTCCGCTTCAGCGGCGCACCATCGCGCCGCCTACGCCGAAAAATCCCACCATGGCCGGATACGAGCTCCCCGACCCCGCCGACGGCAATCCGCTCGCCGACTCCACGGCGGAACGCGAGGCGGCAGCCGAGACGCGCCATTCCTGCGACCCGGCCTTCCAACACGGTGTGGTGGTGGGCTTCGACGGCTCCCTCTCCAGCGAACGGGCTCTGGCCTACGCCATCGGCATGGCCCGGCGCTCCGGCTCCGGGCTGATCATCGTCCACGTCGCCAACCGCCTGCCGGCGACGGTCTGGGCCGGGTGCGAGCCCCCGGTCTTCGTCGACGTCCCCGATCACCGCACCGAAGTCCTCGGGCTGGAGCTCGCCTGCGCGGACTACCTCTCCGAGGTCTCCTGGATCCTGGTCGAACGCGGCGGGGACATCTGCCACGAGCTGGAGGAGGTCGGCCGCGAGTATGCCGCCGACGCCATCGTCGTCGGCGGCACCCACGGCCTGATCGGCAAGCTCTTCGGCTCGGTCGCCGGGCGGCTGGCCAGGCGCGCCCAGCGACCGGTCATCGTGATCCCGTAACCGTCGCGGCGGCTGTCGGCTGATCACCACTGGGCCGCGGGGTCGCTGAGTGCGGCCGGCGCTCAGTGACGGTGCGCCCAGCGGTCGGTGAATCCGCCCATCGGTCGGTGACCTGCTGCGTTCGCTTCGCTCACTCCACAGTCACCACTGCGCTCATCGGTCGGCGACCTGCTGCGTTCGCTTCGCTCACTCCACAGTCACCACTGCGCCCATCGGTCGGCGACCTGCTGCGTTCGCTTCGCTCACTCCACAGTCACCGACTTCGCCAGGTTGCGCGGCTTGTCGATGTCGCGGCCGAGCGCCAACGCGGCGTGGTACGCCAGGAGTTGCAGCGGCACCCCGAGCAGGATCGGATCGAGTTCGGGTTCGTTGCGGGGGACCACGATCGTGTCGTCAGCGGTCTCCTGGGGCTGGTGGGCCACCGCCAGGATCCGGCCACTGCGGGCCTTGATCTCCTCCAGGGTCGCCCGGTTCTTCTCCAGCAGCTCGTCGTCGGGCACGATCGCCACCGACGGCACCTCCGGCTCGATGAGCGCGAGCGGGCCGTGCTTGAGCTCCGAGGCGGGATAGGCCTCCGCGTGGACGTAGGAGACCTCCTTGAGCTTCTGGGCCGCCTCCCGGGCCACCGGGTAGCCGCGCACCCGGCCGACGAACATCATGCTGCGGGCCTCGGCGTAGCGGGCGGCCAGCTCCTTGATCTCGTCCTCGCCGCGAAGGATCTCCGCGATCTGCTCGGGCAGCCTGCGCAGCCCGGCGATGATCCGCCTGCCGTCGGCGACCGACAGGTCCCGAACCCGGCCGAGGTGAAGGGCGAGCAGCGCGAAGGCGACCGCGGTGTTGGTGAAGCACTTGGTGGAGACCACGCACACCTCGGGGCCGGCGTGCACATAGACCCCGCCGTCGGTCTCCCGGGCGATCGCGCTGCCGACGACGTTGACCACGCCCAGCACGCGGGCGCCCTTGCGCTTGAGCTCCTGCACGGCCGCGAGCGTGTCGTAGGTCTCGCCGGACTGGCTGACCGCGATGTAGAGGGTGTCCGGATCCACCACCGGGTTGCGGTAGCGGAACTCGCTCGCCGGCTCGGCGTCCGCGGGGATCCGGGCCAGCTCCTCGATCAGCTGGGCGCCGATCTGGCCCGAGTAGTAAGCCGAACCGCAGCCGAGGATCTTCACCCGGCGCACCGCGCGCGCCTCCCGGGCGTCGATGCCCAGGCCGCCGAGGTGCACGGTGGCGAACCGGTCGTCGATCCGCCCGCGCAGCACACGGTCCACCGCGTCCGGCTGCTCGAAGATCTCCTTGTGCATGTACGTGTCGTGGCCGCCCATGTCGTAGCTCTCGGCCTCCCACTCGATCGTGGTCGGCTGCGCCGCGGTCCGGCTGCCCTCCGTGGTGTACGTGCGGTAGTCGCCGGCCTTGATCGTGGCCATCTCGCCGTCGTCCAGGGTGATGACCTGGCGGGTGTGGCGGACCAGGGCGGCGACGTCGGAGGCGACGAACATCTCGTTCTCGCCGATGCCGAGGACGACCGGGGAGCCGTTGCGGGCCACCACGATGCGGTCGGGGAACTCCTGGTGGAGCACTGCGATGCCGTAGGTGCCCGCGACGCGGGAGAGGGCCTGCTGGACCTTGGCCTCCAGCGTCGTCGCCTGCGAGCGGCCGATCAGATGGGCCAGCACCTCCGAGTCGGTCTCCGAGGCGAACTCCACGCCGTCGGCCGTCAGCTTGGCGCGCAGTTCGGCGGCGTTGTCGATGATGCCGTTGTGCACGATCGCGACCTTGCCGTCGGCGTCCAGATGCGGATGGGCGTTGTCGTCGCTGGGCGCGCCGTGGGTGGCCCAGCGGGTGTGGGCGATACCCGTGGTGCCCGCGAACCGCTTGGGCAGCCGCGACTCCAGTTCCCGTACCCGGCCCTTGGCCTTGACCGTCTTCAGGGCGCCGGACCTGCCGCTCACCGCGACACCGGCGGAGTCGTACCCGCGGTACTCCAGCCGCTGGAGCCCTTCCAGCAGCAGCGGAGCCGCATCACGCTTACCGATATATCCAACAATGCCGCACATGGGCGTTCCCTCCCTGAAAGGCCTGCGATGCGTGCTCGGGCGCAGCCGCTCGGCCGCCGAGCCGTGGAACCGGCTGCTGCGGTGGTCGGCGGTGGCCGCTCAGCCGTAGACGATGCGGCGCAGCTGCCGCAGCGAGAACTCCGGCGGCGCCACCGCGCGGTGCGGCAGCTCCTCGGCGATCCGCTGGAAGATCTCGTTGTTCGCCAGCCCCCGGGACTGCAGCTCGCGGTGGCGTCGGCGCACGAACTCCTCGGCCGACTCGTCGAAGTACGCCAGGACGTCCAGAACCACCCGGGCGGCCTCGCCGCGCTGCAGCGGCGTGGTGCGCACCAGGTGATCGATGAGGTCGTCGTGTGGCGTACGGCGTTCGAGCACCGGTCGATCCTGCGGGAGGGAGGGCCCGCAACGCAACATTCCTGCCCGATATCGGGCAGGCGGCGCCCGAAACGTCGCCTGGAGCCCATTCGGGAGTCCGTTTTGGACTCCGATTACGTCACCGTGCGTCCCCTACGCCGCCGGCAGTCCCAGCTCGCGGGCGATCAGCATCCGCTGGACCTCGCTCGTGCCCTCGCCGATCTCCAGGATCTTCGAATCCCGCCAGAAACGGGCGACCGGGTACTCGTTCATAAACCCGTAGCCGCCGTGGATCTGGGTGGCCTCGCGGGCGTTGGTCACCGCTATCTCCGAGGAGTACAGCTTCGCCAGCGCCGCCTCCTTCTTGAACGGCTCCCCGCTCAGCAGCCGCGCCGCCGCGTCCCGCCACGCCAGCCGCGCGGTGTGGGCGCGCATCTCCATGTCGGCCAGCTTGAACTGCACCGCCTGGTTGGCGCCGATCGGCCTCCCGAACGCCTGCCGCGTCCGGGCGTAGGCCACCGACTCGTCCACGCACCCCTGCGCCAGGCCGGTGGCGAGCGCGGAGATGGCGATGCGGCCCTCGTCGAGGATGCGGAGGAAGTTCGCGTAG
>CAYNNX010000300.1:0-8933 GCA_964398515.1 uncultured Streptantibioticus sp.
GAGGAGCACCTTGGGTTCGAGGGCGAGCGCGCGGGCGATGGCCACCCGCTGCTGCTGGCCGCCGGAGAGCTGCCGGGGGTAGGCGCCCGCCTTGTCGGCGAGGCCCACGCGGTCCAGGAGCCGCTCGGCGGTCTCCACCGCCTCCTTGCGCGGGCGGCGCAGGGCGGAGACGGGGGCCTCGACGATGTTCTCCAGTACCGTCAGGTGCGGGAAGAGGTTGAAGTTCTGGAAGACGAACCCGATGTGGGTCCGCTGACGGAGGATGTCCTTCTCCTTCAACTCGTACAGCTTCCCACCGGACCGGCGGTAGCCGGTCAGCTCGCCGTCGATGCTGATCCAGCCGCGGTTGACCTTCTCCAGGTGGTTGATGGTGCGCAGCAGCGTCGACTTGCCCGATCCGGACGGCCCGAGGACCACGGTGACCTCGCCGGTGCGTACCTGCAGGTCGACGCCGCGCAGCACCTGAAGCGGGCCGAAGCTCTTGTGGACGCCGCGGACGTCCACCATCACATCGCTCACGTGTCGTCTCCAAAGGTCGGCCGGCCGTGGACCACGGGCCGGTCGGGGCTCGCTGCGGCCTGGCGGAGGACGCGTACGAAGCGCCGTACTCGCTGGACGGGGGTCGGGGGCGGGGTGCGGTCGGCGCCTCGCGCGAAGCGGCGCTCGACGTAGTACTGGGCGACGGAGAGCACGGAGGTGAGAACCACGTACCAGGCGGTGGCCACCATCAGCAGCGGGATGACCTGGCCGGTACGTCCGTAGATGACCTGCACCTGGTAGAACAGCTCGCCGATCGCCATCACATAGACCACCGAGGTGCCCTTGAGCAGGCCGATGATCTCGTTGCCCGCGGTCGGCAGGATCGACCGCATGGCCTGTGGCAAAACGATTCGCCGCACCTGGCGCAGCCGGGGGATGCCCAACGCGGCGGCGGCTTCCCGCTGGCCGTGGTCGACGGAGACGACGCCTGAGCGGACGACTTCGGCGGCGTAGGCGGCCTGGTGGAGGGAGAGCCCGATGAGGGCCGCGCCGATGCTGCCGACGAGCCCGGTGGTGTCGAACGACCACACCACCGGGCCGAAGGGGATGCCCAGGCCCAACTCCTTGTAGAGAGCGCCGAGATTGAACCAGAAGACCAGCTGGACGATCATCGGAATGGACCGGAAGACCCACACGTAGATCCAGGCCACGGTCTGCAGCACGGGGCTGTGCGACAGCCGCATGAAGGCCAGCACGGTGCCGAGCAGGAAACCTGCCACCTGTGCGCAGACGGTGAGTTCCAAGGTCACGCCCACCGCGTGGACGACGGTCTCGGATAGCACATACGCGCCGAAGACATGCCATTCCCAGACAGGATTGGTGACCAGGCCGTGCACGAACTGGGCGGCGACGACCAGGACGGCGACGGCGGCGATCCAGCGGGCGTAGTGGCGGGCGGGGACGACGGTGAGCGCGGCAAGCTCGTCGTGCGGGGCGGGTGGTGCGCTTGTACGGTGACGCACAGCCCCCTCCTCGGGGGGTGCGTGGTCGGTGGCGAGTTCCATGGCTGGGCTCCTGCGGCTTACGTGTGCTCGGGCGGATCGATCAGCGAGGTGGGGATCGCGGACGCGGTGGTGCCCCACTGGCGGAGGATCCGCGCGTAGGTTCCACCGCCGATCAGTCTGTTGACGGCGGCCTGGAAGGCGCGGGTGCGAAATGAGCCCTTCTTGAAGGCGAACCCGACGTCCAGCCGGTGGAACTCACCGAGGAAGGTCGTCCGCGCCGCGGCCTGACTCGCCTGGTAACGCAGGCCTTTGACGGTGGACATCTCCACGTCGACCCGGCCCTGCTGCAACGCGGTGACCAGAGCTCCGCTCTCGGAGAAGACCTTCACCTGGTACGGCTCGCGGCCAGCCGCTGCGCACACGCCCTGGTGTGCGCTCAGCGTGGCCTGGAACGTCGTGCCGGCGCCGGTGCCGATGGTGAGCCCGCACAACTGGGTGAGGGTGGTGACCTTGCCCAGGAATGTGTTGCCGGTCCTGACGGCGAAGCCCTGGCCGTCGTCGATGTGGGTGACGAAGTCGATGCTCTTCAGGCGTTCTGTCGTGACGCCGAAGTTGCCCGTTCCGACGTCGAACTTGCCGCTGCCGAGCGCGGGCAGCATCGTCTCGAACGGGGCCACCTGGCGCTCGATCCTGATGCCGAGGACCCTGGCCACGGCGTTCACGATGTCGACGTCCAGGCCCACGGGTTGTGCATCCGAGCCACCCGGGTAGTACGCGGACGGCGGATATCCGACCGCGCCGCCGATCCGCGGGGTGCCCGACGCACGTACGTCGACGGGGAGCAGGGAGGCGATGGAGTCGACCTTCCGCACCGCCACGACCGGATCGCCGGTCGGCCCCGCTGGCTGGGCTCCCGCGGCGGCTCCGCCGGAACCGCAGGCAGTCGGCAGGGGTAGCAGCGCGAGGGCCGCTGCGGCAGCGCGGAACCGGCCTGAGAAGCCTGGCGGGTTCACGGGTTCGGGGCCTTTCCGGGCTGATCGTGGCGATCGGAGCTGAGGTGTTTTTCCAAGAGGTGTTCTTCCAAGAGGTGTTTTTCGAAGGGGAGCGGGCCGATGGTCTCGGGGTCGGCGGTGGTGTCGAACAGCGGTGTGTAGCCGGTGGCCAGGTACAGGCCGCGGGCCTCCGGCTGACGCGGGCCGGTCGTCAGGTGAATGCGCCGGTAGCCGCGGGCGGCCGCCTCCCGCTCCAGTTCGGCGACGACCCGGCGGGCCAAGCCGCGCCTGCGGTGTGCAGAGGAGGTCCAGATCCGCTTGAGCTCGGCGGTTGTCTCGTCGTACCGACGGAAGGCGCCGCCGGCCACGGGTTCGCCGTCCCGCAGGAGCACCAGCAACACCCCGTGCGGCGGGGCGAAATCCTCGGCCGGGTAGCGCGCCAGCTCGGCGTGGGCGTCCTTGCCGTAACGAGTCGCGTACTCGTCACCGAGCTCGCGCAGCAGCGGTGCGACCAGCGGGTCGGACACCACGACCTTAGCCACCGTCAGCCCGGTCGGGCGGGCGACGGCCGTCATGCGCGCACCGCCGCGGGCGTCTGCGATCCGCGGGCCGCGCGCTCCCCGTCGCGCTTGGCGACCTCCTCGCGGACGATCGGGATGACGTACCGGCCGAAGTCGATCGCGTCACCGAGCAGGTCGTATCCGCGGGCGGAGAGGATGTCGACGCCGAGGTCGTAGTAGTCCAGCAGAGCCTGTGCCACCGTCTCCGGGGTGCCGACCAGCGCGTTGGAGTTTCCCGCACCTCCGGTCGCGGCGGCGGTGGGCGTCCAGAGCGCCCGGTCGTAGCGCTCCCCCGCCTCGGCGATGGCGATCAGCCGCTGCGACCCCGTGTTCTCGGGGCTGTCGGAGGTACGGCGATGGGTCCACGCGCCGGACTCCCTGCGGGTACGGATGGCGGCGACCGTGCGGTGGGCCTTCTCCCAGGCCAGCTCTTCGGTGGGGGCGATGATCGGTCGGAAGGCCACCTGGATGCGGGGCACGTCGGTACGGCCCGCAGCGGCGGCGGCCGCCTTCACCGTGTCGATCTGCTCTGCGGTGCGCTCGAGCGGTTCGCCCCACAGGCAGTAGATGTCGGCCTCGGCCCCGCCCGCGGCAAAGGCGGCGGGCGACGACCCGCCGAACGACACGTTGGGCCTGGGCTGTTGGGCGGGGAAGACATCGCTGACGAAGTCGTGGAATCGGTAGTGCTCGCCCTCGTGGTCGAAGGGCTCGTGGGTGGTCCAGATCTTCTTGACGACGTCGATGTACTCCCGTGTGCGGCTGTAGCGCTGGTCCTTGGTGAGGGTGTCGCCTTCCCGCCGCTGCTCGTGGTCGTTGCCGCCGGTGATGAAGTGGACGGTGAGCCGACCGTCGCTGATCTGGTCGAGGGTGGCGAACGTCTTGGCCGCGAAGGTGGGGTAGGAGACGTTGGGGCGGTGCGCGAGCAGGATCTGCAGCTTCTCCAAGCGGCTTGCGATGAACGCGGCGGCCGGTGCCGGGTCCGGTGATCCCGAGCCGTAGGCGAACAGGACCCGGTCCCAGCCGTGGTCCTCGTGGGCCCGCGCCAGTTTGAGCGTGTACTCCTTGTCGAAGGCGGTGCCGGAGCGCGGGCTCGTCTCCGAGCCGTCGTCGGTGGCGGCGATACCGAGGAACTCCACAGGCATGGGGAGGCCTTTCGAGGGTCTGGAAGGCACAGCACACGCGCAGGGCCGCAGCCGACAGGCGGCCACGAGGCGTACGCGGTGCGGCACCGGATAAGGGCGGGGCGACGTCAGGGGGGATCGGAGGAGCCGAAGACACGCGTGACGACGCTTCAGGACGTCGGATCAAGGGTGGAGGCGGCGAGCCCGGGGTTCGTACGAACGACGGTGCGCGACTCGCGCCGCGCGCAGCGGCCGTACGGGGAGGGAACTCGGCCCGCGACGGATCACCGGACGGGTTGCCGCGGGAGGGAAGGGCCGGTCAGCGGGCCCGCTGCCAGGTCAGCCGGAACACGCTGCGGACCACACCCGACCGAAGTCGATGTGGTCGCGGGTGACCAAGGGCTGCTGGGCGTTCACGAGACCAATTGAGCAGTACACCTTGGGGTGCCGTCAACTATCGTCCGAATGACGAACGCTCTGCCCACGATATGGACGCACCTGCCACAAGGCGTGCTTGACAGGGCTCCCTTGGCGACACATACGATCGACGGCGGATCGGCTGCGCTGCGTGCGGAAGCCCCTCCGGCCGCGTTGAGGGACGCGGTGAGCGTGATGACGCCATCCCGACCTGTCCTGCGTGCGGGCCCGCCGGGTTCGCGTCGATGCCCGGCCCGACCCTCACCGCCTGCGGGCCGAAGGGGATGCCGAAGCCGGCTTGCGCAACCTGCCCCTGCACGACACCGCCCAGAACCGTATCTGGATGGAGATCGTCCAGATCGCCCTCGACCTGCTGGCCTGGATGCCCATGCTCGCCCTGACCGACGACACCCGCGGCTGGGAGCCCAAACGCCTGCGGCTGCGGTGTTCTCCACCGCCGCACAGCTCGTGACCACCGGCCGCCGCCGCTGGCTCCGACTCGCCCGGCACTGGCCCTGGACCGAGGTGGTCACCACCGCATTCGAACGTCTCCAAGCCCTCCCGAACCCCGGCTGACCAGCGACAACGTCCTGTCCCACCGGGCACCACACCACCGGAGCAGTGGAACCCGGCGCCCACCCGGCGCGACAGCCGGGCCGCCACCTTGCCGACGACCGCGCGCACCTGCGCGAGCTGCCTGGCCTCCCTCGACGAACAGCGCTGTGGGCAGGTCGGACAACGCCTGGATCCGCACCTAACCGAGTGCCGGAGGGTGCTCGGCTGGACGGCGTCCCCAGGCCGAGATCGGCGGCGCGAGTGTCAGGTCGAGTTTGCCCGCGTGGATGGCGGCCAGGTGCGCGTCGATCTCGGCGTCGTCGGCCAGGCCCGCCGCGAGCAGCTCGCCGCGCACGTGCCGGATGGTCGCCGCCTCCAGCCGGTCGCAGGCCAGCCCGCCGACCGGGAAAGAGCCCGCCGCGGCGACATCTACCAAACCGGCCTCACGCAATGCCCGCGGCAGTGTCCGGCCGTAGCGCAGGTCCGCGCCGCGGCGCGTCAGCAGCTCCCGGACCGCGTCGCGCAGCCGGTTGGCCCGCCGCTGCGCAGGGCCGCTGTCGTCCAGGCATGCCAGTGGCTGCAGAGCGGTATCGGCGTCCTCGACCAGCAGCCAGCCGCCGGGCCGTAGCGCTGCCGCCATCGTGGCCAACGCGCGAGCGCGGTCGGGTACATGGACCAGCACGAGCCGGGCGTGCACCAGATCGAACGTCTCCGGCTCCGGGGGCGGATCAGCGGCGACGTCGTGCCGGCGCACCTCGTACCCGTCGCCTGCCTTCAGCCACGACGGGTCGATGTCCGTGGCCAGCACGTGCCCGGTCGGACCGACGGCCGCCGCGAGCGCCTCCGGGATACCGGGGCCACCGGCCCCCACTTCCCAGCAGCGCGAGCCAGCCCTGACCCCCAGTCGATCGAAGTGCCCGCGCGTCACACCGTCGAACAGCTCGGCCAGCCAAACGAATCGCTCGCCCGCCTCGCCGCGCGCGTTGTCCAGCAGGTACCCGCGGGCGGGAGCGGGCTCTCCACCGAGCGCGGTAGTCCCGCCTATCGGATCCGGTCGGCCACCGACGTGCGGCGGGCGGGGCGAGGAGGTCATGACTACATGGTCAACCTTCCCAGGCCACCAGCGCTACGACGACGAGAGAGGGAGGTCTCACACAGCCAGCGAACCCCGCACGTCCTGTGGTACCTCTTCTCCAGTTCGGGATCCGGGGCTGAGACCACACACCGACACTGTCTTACCCTCGATCCACCGAGCAACAGTTGGTCTGGGGTACGGACATGAAGATGCGGACGCCGGATCTGGGAAGGTGAGGCTTTCTGCGGATCCATATCCGCAAAGCGAGAGGACACCCGCGAGATACAATCCCCTCATGCTGCTTCGGCGGTCTGCGGGGGCCCCGGCGGGCCGTACGTCACCTTGCCGATTCTCATCTGCGCCGGGCGATGACGCCGCTCGGTTCAGCAGCCGACCGTGTGCATCGAAGGGTGAAGCGCCGGATGTGAGGATGCACTCGACGATCCGGCGTAGCCGAAGGCGCGCATGCCCGCTGCGCGGGCCGCCTGTACATCGCACTGGCTGCATCTGAGGATGTCGCTATTCCTGCCCGATTTCGGGCAGGAATTGGGAATTCAGGCGGTGGCGAAGCTAGAGTGACCGCACATGATCACTGCCACCGCATTGGGGTCCTTCGCACTCATCGTGGGCCTGCTCACCATCACCCCCGGCCTTGACACCGCCCTCATCCTGCGCACCGCCGCGCTCGGCAACCGCAGCAGAGCCTGGGGCGTGGTCCTTGGCATCCAGTCCGGCACCCTTATCTGGGGTGTACTCTCCTCGCTCGGCATGACCACGCTGCTCTCCGCATCACACCTGGCCTACGTGATACTCCGCTGGACGGGAGCCGCGTATCTGGTGTGGATGGGCGGCCGCATCCTGGTGTCGGCCCTGCGACAGCGGACAGACGCCGAACCCGACGTCACTGAAACGGTGGAAAGGACGAACAGCGGAGACACGTTTCGCGGAGGCTGGCGCCAGGGCATCCTGACGAACCTGCTCAACCCCAAGGTGGGCGCCTTCTACATAGCCGCCCTACCGCAGTTCATCCCCGAGGGCTCGCCCCACGTCACCGTCGGAACCCTGCTGACCGCAGTGCACATCCTGGCCGGCCTGCTCTGGTCGACCGTGCTCATCGCCTTCGCCACAGCGCTCGGCAGTGTTCTGCGGCGCCCCTCCGCGCGACGGCTACTCGACCGCATCACCGGCGTGGTCATCGTCGGGTTCGGCATCCGCCTCGCCATCGGCGACTGAACACCTAAGCCTTGATCCACTGGCCGATGCCTGTGGGTGACTCTTCGGAACGTGAGGAGATGCCTTGCGATCTGCGACGATGGCAGTTCTTGAGGCCTCATCAGGCACGATCGGCAAGGCACTTCCAGGATGCGAGTTCTGCATACGTCGGCAGCGGTCTCCGCCGCGTTCGATGAACCGAAACTGGTCGCACACGCCGGGCTGGTTCCGGTGATGAGGCTGGCCGAGCGATGCGACTGCCGCGACTTGTCGCCGAGTGGGTGCGGCTGACCGGGGCGAAGAACGGTGCGGGTGCGTCAGTACCCGCCAAGGTGATGAGCATCGTCGCAGGCATGGCTGCAGGTGCGGACAGTATCGACGACCTGGACGTCCTGCGCCACGGTGCGATGCCGGCCCTGTTCGGCGGAATACGCGCCCCGTCCACGCTGGGCACGTTCCTGCACCCCATACGCCGGGGAGTCCCTCACGGCTGCCCGTCAGGATCTTCACCGCTTCCATGGCCTTCACCCCGATTTCGAAGGGCTCGGCTCGGGAAAGCGCCAGTTGACCGTGGAGCCGGGGCGCACCGACAAGTGGTGCCAGTAGACGTGCGCATCCAGCAGCACCGGGCCGGGTTCGCCTTGCGTCGTGGCGCACATGTGCTGGTAGAGCGCGGGGGCGAGGTGCGGGGCGAGCCGTACCGCGTCCCAGTCCTGGCCTGCCGGCGGTGCAGTGGATTCGTCAGTCAGGGCGCTGGCCCAGGTGCCGGGCGGTAGCCGGTCCGGCGGGCGGCGCTCTTCCCGGCGGGGGAACCGGGCGGGACGGCAGCGGTCATCACGGGCTCCGGTAGCGAATCGGGGTGCGCCCCGGTCCTTTCGGCGGGGCACCGTTCCACGCAACCAGCCCGCACCCGACGGAACACAGACACCGGCAATGCACGAGCGATGTAAGTTCCGCCCCCGGCCGGGGAGTTCGTACCGGAGGCAAGGCATGAGGCCTGAAGGCGCGGTGGGTTCACCGCACCCGGTGAACCCGAGGTCGCGGCCGACGCCGCGGGCAGGATCCTGGCGTTCCTCCCCGCGGTGCACTCCGACCGGCTGCTGCAGGCGCTCCACAACGTCACGGGCGCACTGCAGCGGCACGCGCGCGTCTGCGCGGTCGCCGACTGGCTGGAGGAGTACCGCACGACCATCGGCCCCGGCTGAAGGAGGAGATGGGCGTGAACGGCTCCACCCGTACCGATGTCGTGTTCCGCACCTACGGGCCCGGTCAGGTCCCGCCGCTGCTCGACACCTTGGCCGACATGTGGGCGTCGCGGCCTATGCCACACCGTGACCACACAGGCCCGAAGCCTTGACCACACGGCCTGGGCCTTTAGGCGAGTGGCTGCGTGGCATCCGGCCGCGGAGCCTCCGCAAAACCTGTTTGGCGGACCACGGCAACCACTGCTACCTTCCCAGAGGCCGTGCGAAAGAACGAGGAGGTGGTACCCGTGAACGCAGTATCGACATGGGTGC
>CAYNNX010000301.1:0-1572 GCA_964398515.1 uncultured Streptantibioticus sp.
CCCCGCCCCTGGCCGCTGGGGGGCCGGGGCGACGGGTTCGACCGGTTTCCGCCGCTCCCCACGATGCAGGGACGCTCTGCGCTGCGGAACTCGACCCACATACTCCTGCGGGGCGAAACGGACCAGGAGCTCGGCGGTCGGATCCACCATCTGCGACCCGGCGATGTCGCGTGGTCCGGACCCCGGTCGTCGCAGCCGTCAACAGTGACGCGCCGGTCGTCGCCCAGCTCGCGCCGCTGCGGCGGACCCCCTTTCCGTGCTCATCCGCAACATGCTCACCGCGGTGCCGCTACCGGCTAGAAAGGCCGAAGGTTCGGCATCGTCGACGAAATCCTTGCGCCGCTCCGCGTGCGGACGGCTTGCCACGGAACTCGCCGAGGCGGTCACCACCGACCACGCTCGCCGTCGGCCGCCGCGCCCCGTTGCGCGCCGGCACGGACGCTTTCGTCGCGCTCACCGAAGGCGCACCCGCTTAAAAGCCCGTCGGCCTCTCAACAAGGCCATGAAGTAGCGACAACCGACTTTCACGAAGGGATCTTCCCGTGCCTCTCCCCCACATTCTTCCTGCGATAGCGGTCGCCGCGGCGATCGGAGCCGCCACCCCAGCGGTGACGGCCGCCTCATCAGTCACGGCGACGCCGGCCAAGCCCTCGCAGAGCCGACAACTCCAAATCAGTGCCGCACAGACCGAGTCGGCCGCCGCCCTGCAGTACGCCGCCTACGCCGACGGTGCACTTCAAGGCGGCCGGGCCGACCTGGCCGGTGTCTGGCAGTCGGTGGGCCAGGTCGAGCACCAGGACCACTGGACCCACGAGGTGACGCTGTCGGGGCTGTACAGCGGCTCCGACAACGACGCCAACCTGCGAACCGCGATCACGCAGGCCCAGCAGGCCGCCAAGGCATACACCGGCTGGGCGGCCAAGGCCCCGCGAGGCTCAGGAGCGGCCACCGCGCTGCGTACCGTAGGCGCGCGGGAGGCCGCTGACGCCGGCCTGCTCACCCACGCACTCGCAGCCCAGCGGGGCAAAGGCCAAGTCCTTGCCGCCCCCGCCGTCCACGCCGTGCCCATACAGGTCAGCAAGGCCCCACACTATGCCGGGTCCTTCTACAACGATCTGACGGGCGATACGAACTCCGCGCTCGTGATGGCGGCATGGAACTGGGCGCAGTACCAGTTCGACGCCAAGACAGCGGTGGACACCGGCCAGGCACGACTGGCCGCGCTGTTCTCCAGCCTCGAGTCGCAAGAGCGGTACCAGAACTGGGCCGAGCTGTCCAACACCGCCGGTTACGTCAATTCCGACGCTTCAAACCTCAAAGCCTCCATCGCTTCCGAACAGGACGCTATCGACATGTACGCGCACTACGCGGACAAGGCACAGAAGGCAGGTGACGCAAACACAGCCCGCGTCTTCCACAACATCCGCAACGACGAGATCGGCCACCATCAGACCTTCCCGGCAGTGCTCCGGCAGGTTGACGCAGGGAAGTGAGCGAGCCGACGCAACACACCAGGCCGCCCTCGTCCACGGTGCCACCGACGTGGTGCGCCTGGCGGGGGTGGCAGGAAAC
>CAYNNX010000301.1:1672-8914 GCA_964398515.1 uncultured Streptantibioticus sp.
CACGACGGCATCGGACCGCGACCGGCCACGCCCGGCGGCCCCCCACTGCTGTTGGGCGGGTTCACCAAGCCCGCCCTGCGGCGCATGACCACCTACGGTCGCGGCTGGATCGCCGGCGCCCAAGGCGTGGCGAACTTCCACGCCCTCCTCCCGGGGGTCAGACAGGCGTGGCAGGATGCGGGCAAGACGGGCGAGCCCCGACTGGTGGCGACCGCGCACTTCTCGCTCGGCCCGGACGCGGAGCAACGCCTGCACAGCCGCCTTGCGCACTACTACACCTCTGGCACCTACACCCGGAAAAGCCTCGAAGCCGGCCTGGCCACGCCCGAAAAGGTCTCCCGCGAAGTCGCCGCCTACGCCGAGGCGGGCTGCGACGAACTCGTTCTCTTCCCCCACGGCGGTGGCCTGGAACAGGTGGACCTGCTCGCCGACGCGGTCGGGCTGTGATCACCCGGCCCAGCCGCGCTCAGGAAGCTGATGCGGAAGATCAGGCGCTGCCACCCGGCCCGGTAGGAGCTGCGGGACACCTTGCCCCTCGACCTCTGGCAGGACGCAGCGGCCGGAGCGGGAGGAACTGGCGTCGGTGCGCCGCGTGTTGCCGTCCATAGCCCGCCGGGCCGGGAACCGGCCGATACCGAACGCGAGCGCTTCGGCGGTCTCCTCCACCTGCTTGTCGAACTTCGTCTGCGCCATGTCGTGCACCAGGGCCGAGCGCGTCCGACGGATCGTGGAGACGCCGGTCTGCCGTACGGGAGTCTCTCCGAGGACGTCGCCGAAGCAATCGGGATGCAGCGACCCGGCCGCGCGTCACGGCATACGCGGCAGCGGGCCACTTGCATATGGACCATCGCTATCGTGAGGGTCGGTCATGTAGTCGTTTTCGGGGGGTGCTGTGTCCCAACAGTCTGCAGCAGACACATCGAATTCGGGGGCGCTGAGGGAGGCGGGACGGCCGTCAGCATGGCGTCGCCTGCTCGCTTGGTTCCTCGACTTCGCCATCGTTCTTGCCGTGGCTGTGCTGCTCGGCAGCTTCACCTTCCACCGGATCTCCGGCCAGGTGACCGGCCTTGGCGTCGTCGGGGAGAGTGTCTGGCGGATCCTCGGCTCTCACGGGAACCTCCCCGGGACAGCCGAGGGCGTCGGTGCGTCGGTTTGGGACACTGCCGTCCTGGATGTCGAGGAGGCATTCGGCGCGCTGGTGCTTTTCGCCTTCGTGTACCAGTTTGCGGCTCTCGGGTGGACTCGCCGTACAGTGGGCAAGGCGCTGGTAGGTCTACGCGTAGTACCGAACGGACCAGAGATGTCAGGCCCATTGGGACGGCGGCGCGCGGCCGTCCGTGCCCTGGCCGCCGCCGTGACCGATGTCGCCTGCTATGCCGCGGCCTGCTGCCTGCTGCTTGAGGGCGACTTCGCACTGTCCGTGCTGTGCTGGCTGATCGCGGTCGCCATCTTCTGGATCAATGCACTGCCCACGCTGTTCGGTACTGGCCGCTCCCTCGCCGACCGTTTGGCCGGCACGTCAGTCACCGGCGTGCAGTTGTTTCGCACCGTCGCGTACGCCGCTGCCGACAGGAGCCAAGCTGTATGGCAAGGGGGTCGCCAGGTCGCCCAACAGGTTGTCGACCGTGAACGGGTACGGCAGATCACGGAGTCCGGGGGAGCCCGCCGGATAACCGACCTTGGTCGCGCTGCCGCTCGTAGCGGTAAGAGCGCATGGGAGGGGACCCGTCAAGGCGCCCAGGAAGGTGCGCAGCGGGCGACGGACCGTGTCCGCCAGATCTCTGAGTCCGACCTTGGACGCGCAACGGCCGAGAAAGGTCGCGCCGCTGTCATACGAGCCAGATCCGCCGCCCGCCTCCAGCGAACGAAGCCCGCACAGCACCCTCTGCCCCCGCCACCTGGAAGCTTCGGTCCCCCTCCACCCCCTGACTTCGGCCCGCCGCCGACCTCGCCCCCGCCCGGCTCGCCGCCCCAGCAGTAACAGGAAGCATTCGCCCTTGTCCCGGGTGGTGTCGGCGTCGGCTGAACCAGCATTCGGCCGTCGTCGAAACCGAGGAACACCCATGTGTGCCACGCCTCCCGTCAGCCGGGGCCGGCCCGCAACACCGTCCGTCGCTACGCGCATGCGGCGAGTGGGCGATCCCCCGCAGCCCGACGCCCGGGTCCAGCAGGGCGTGGACGGCCGCGTGCTGTTTGTTCACGGACCCGGTCGGACAAGCGGCCGGTGGTCCGCGGTCCCACCGGTGGAGGCGGGTCGAGGTCAAGGTTGCCCAGGGCCGCGGCGGCCCCGGTCGTGGTGCTGTCATGTGGCTCGCGCAGCAGGGCACGGTGCTGGACAACTGTCTTCCCGACGGCTTCGGTGAGGTTCGATCAGATGGTGCTGGTGGGCCGTCGGCGAGGTGCCTGCTGAGCGGGCCGTTTCCCACTGCCCCAGCCCGAACGACGCATGCGACTTATCACCGCACGTCACTCTCCAGTGACTAATCCATGTGTGCTGCGACGGGTCTTCTACCGTCGATGTCCACGTGACAAATGCCGCAGATCACAAGGGATTTGCGGTGCCGCGCGGCATGAGATCTGCCCACGGCGGGCGGTCTCCCGGTCCCCCGAGGTCTGCGAGCTTGGCGACGTGGTGGACTCCACCGCGAGTCAGTGATGCGGCGGAGAACGCGGCCACACGGCGGCAGGTCTTGGTCCGCTGGAGCCCCGCCGCGTCGGGCTTCGCCGTCTTGGGCTTGGCCGTCGGCACGACAGCTCCCCGAAGCGAGCCGGTGAGGTGCGGTCAGGATTCGGGCCGGTCGCGGTCCTCCTCTGGCCAGGCGCGCGTATCACGGGGTTCCGTGTAGGGTTCCTCGCTCTCCGGACGGCCTGCCGCGATGGCCCGGCCGCGGGTGAGTTCGGCGTCGAATTCCAGCCCGAGGAGGATGGCGAGGTTGGAGATCCACAGCCACACCAGGAAGACGATGACACCGGCCAGCGTGCCGTAGGTCTTGTTGTAGGAGTTGAAGTGGGCAACGTAGGCGGCGAATCCTGCCGAGGCCGCCAGCCAGACCAGCACCGCCAGCAGGCTTCCCGGCGAGACCCACCTGAACCCGCGTTCTCGGACGTTAGGGGCCGCCCAGTACAAGACGGCGATCATCAGCGCCAGCAGAACGACTAGCACCGGCCATTTGGCGATCGACCAGGCGGTCAGCCCCGCGTTGCCCAGGCCGATCAGCTTGCCGGCCTGTTCGGCCAGCGGGCCGGTGAAGACGACGATGACCGCGCTGGCGGCCACCAGCAGCATGAGCAGGACGGTCAGCCCCAGCCGCAGGGGGGCGGTCTTCCACACCGGTCGGCCCTCGCGGATGTCGTAGACGGTGTTGGAGGCTCGGATGAATGCGGCGATGTAGCCCGAGGCGGACCACAGGGCTCCGGCGAGTCCGACGACGGCCAGGATGCCGCCGGTGGCGCGGGAGGCCTGGAGCTGGGTGAGCGCGGTGTGCACGATGTCCCGGGCTGAGCCGGGGGTGAGCTTTTGCAGGTTGTCCAGGATGGCGTGGGTGGCCGACGCGCCGGTCAGGCCGAGGACGGAGACCAGGACCAGCAGCCCGGGGAAGATGGCCAGAATGCCGTAGTACGTCAGCGCGGCGGCCCGGTCGGGCAGCTCGTCATCGAGGAACTCCCTGCCCGTGCGTCGCAGCACTCCTAGCCACGACCGTGCAGGCAACTCGGTCGGCCCCTTGGGAACGCCTTTGCCTCTCCCCCGCCGGCCGACCCGGAACTGCGAGGAATCCCGGCGTCCTCGATCGTCCTCGCCCCTGTCGTTCGTCCCCATACACGGCGGGTTCCCCGGCTGCGCCCACCCATGTGGCCGGGGCGGCTGCAGGCAGCGTCCCGCAGCACCCAGCGAGACCAGCGGCCAGGCGGCGACGGTGATCGGCCGGGCGGCGGCGAGACACTCCGCCTGAGTCCGTAGGTCCGCCACCGCGGGGATGCGGTACGGGAGGGCTGCGTCGAGCAGGGTGCTGAGCCGAGAGGCCACCAGGGTGTAGTCGATGCGGGCCGCGTCATCCGGCGACTGCTGGGCTGTAGCTCTGTTCACGACACCCGGGCCTGTGGTCCTTCGTGACCATCGTCGCGGCGCCGGACCGCCGCGCGACAGACGGCCTCCCGACGGGAAGTCCCCCTTCGGTGAATAAAGACAGTAAGTGCCTTGAACACCATATATGGCATTTTCGTATGTTCAGTAACACGTGTAACGCCCCAGACGGGCGAGGAGTCCTCCGCCGGACCCGCTTCTCGGGGCCCGAGCCGCAGAAGGGAGGGCAGCATGGACATCTTCATCGCGATCTTCGGCGGCGGGCGTCACCGTCACCACCACCGCCGCAGGCACCACCGTTTCGACCGCGACGACTTCGACTTCGACCGCGACCGTGGCTGGTGGTGAGGGCGCATGCGGTGACATACCAACCTCTCACTCATGACAGGGGCCGGCGTTCCGCGTCGGCCCCGCCGCGGGAGTGGACCCGCGCCGGCAGGGGGTGACCGGCATTGCGCCTGTCCCGGTGGCGGCCGACCACCGCCGACGACGGTCCGGTGCCCGCCGCACCGGCTGTGCCGCCCGCCGAGATCTTCCGGCGGTTCTGGCCCTGGGCGCGCCCGGACCGCCGCTGGCTGCTTGCGGGCATGCTGATGCTGGTGGCCGCAGCGGGCGGCGAGGTCGTCTCGGTCTGGCTGTTCAAGGACCTGATCGACGGGGTGCTCGTGCCCCGCCGCTTCGCGGCGTTCTGGCCGCTGGCCGGGGCCATGGCCGGTGCCACCCTGGTCTCCGCGCTGTTGCGATTCCTCGGCGACTACACCGCGACCCGGGTCGCCGAGCGCTTCGTGCTGCGCCTGCGCACCTCGGTCATCGCCCATCTGCACACCCTGCCGCCCGACACGCTGCGCACCAGGCGGCACGGCGACACCGTGGCCCGGCTCACCTCCGACATCCTGCGCATCGAGCAACTCGCCGCCTCCGGCCTGATCGACATCGGCGCCGCCGCCTTCAGCCTGCTGTTCTTCGCGGCCGCCGCGGTCTACGTCAGCTGGCAGCTGGCGCTGGCCGTCTTCACGACCGCGCCGCTGTTCTGGTACACCGCCCGCCACTTCGGCTCACGGGTGCAGGAGCTCTCCCGCGAGGCACGCCGACGCGACGGCGGCGTCACCGCCGTCGTCGAGGAGAGCCTCGCCAACTCCACACTCACCCACGCGTACGACCAGCAGGAGCGCGAGGTCGGCCGGGTCCGCCGGGAAGGAGAGGCGCTGCTGCGCGCGGAACTCGCCACCGCCCGCGTCGCAAACCTCTACCCGGCGCTCCTGGACTTCCTCGAAGTCCTGTGCGGTCTCGCCGTGGTGGGCCTCGGCGCCTTCGAACTCTCCCGCGGCGCACTTACATTGGGCGGACTGCTGGCGTTCGCCGCCTTCCTGGCCCAGCTGTTCGGCCCCGCACGGGAGCTGTCGGGCCTCGCGACGGTCTTCGGCTCCGCGAGCGCGGGTGCCGAACGGGTCCTGGAACTGCTGCGGATGCGTTCCCCGGTGCGTGAGCGGCCCGCAGCCGTGCGCCTGGAGTGCGCGCGCGGCGAGCTGCGGTGCGAGGACGTGGGCGCCGCCTATCCCGGCGCGGGCACCGGGCCCGTCCTGCGCCACGTCACCTTCGACGTCGCCCCGGGCGAGGTCCTCGCCGTGATGGGGCCCAGCGGTTCCGGGAAGTCCACGCTCGCCAAACTGCTCGTGCGCTTCATGGACCCCGACGCCGGAGCGGTCCGGCTCGACGGCATCGACCTGCGCCACCTCACCCTCGGCTCGGTGCACCGCGCGGTCACGCTGCTGCCTCAGGAGGCGCAGCTGTTCCACGCCACCGTCCGCGACAACATCGCCTACGGCCGCCCTGAGGCCACCGACGACGCCATCGTCCGAGCCGCCGAGGCCGCGGGCGCCCACGACTTCGTCACCGCGCTGCCCGGCGGCTACGGATGCGTGATCGGAGAACGCGGCTTCCAGCTCTCCGGCGGGCAGAGCCGGCGCATCGCGATCGCCCGCGCGTTCCTGAGGGCCACGCCGGTCCTCGTCCTTGACGAGCCGACCGCAGGACTCGACGCGCAGGCGGCCCTCAACGTGCTGGCCCCCCTGCACCGCCTGATGGCCGGGCGCACCACCGTGCTCATCACCCACGACGGGGGCCTGGCCCGGCACGCCGACGCGGTCTACACCCTGCCCGGTGCCCCCGAAGAGCGCACCCGGCTGCCCGGCGCGTGACCGCCGCCGGGGCCTGGGGAAGAGTCGCCAGCAGGCTGTCCGTCGGCACGACCACCACCCGCTCCTGCGACAGCGGCAGCTTCGTGCAGAACCCGGCCGAGGTGACTGAGCCGCGCAGCAGGGCCACGTCGACCTTGCCGTGTGTGAGGCCCGCCGTGCGGTCGTCGATGCGCAGCAGCTCCAGCGGAATGCCGGGGCGCGTCTCGAAGTGGGCGCGTTGCTCCCCCGTTGGCCGGCCGGCGTACACCGCGCACCACCGGTGCAGGACCGGGGCGGGGCAGCCGTCGTCCGTACGGGCGCGCGGCAGTATCCGCCCTGGCCTTCGCTCGGCGCAGCACCGTTCCATCCCCCACGGGGGAGGTGCCCGTACGCGAGCGAGGCGCTCGTACGAGTGGAGGCCTGGCACGGCGTCAGATACATGCGGCATGTGATGGGTAGCATGCGGCAGCAACACATCAGGGACAAGGAGCGTGAGCTGCCGTGGCCAACGAGCCCGACAACACCCCCATCCAGACCGCGTACGCGAGGCAGTTCGCCGCCGACCTCGAGAAGAACCGTAAAGAGCAGGAGGACATCAACACACGGATCGCGGAGCTGCAGGCACGCCTGGAGCAACTCAAGGCGGATGAGCAATGGCTGTCCGGTATGCAGGTCTCCCTGCCCCCGCAGGCCGCCGACGCCTCCGGCGCGGTCGAGCCCGCGCGACCCGATCCCTCCGGCGCCGCCCCCACTCCCGCCAAGACGAAGAAGGCGGCCGTCCCGCAACCGCGGCGGGGAGAGACCGCCGGCAAGGCCCCGCGGGGCAGGAAGGCGGCGCAGCCCAAGCCGGCCACGACGAAGGCCGCCGCCGCGAAGACCACAGCGAAGCCCGCCACGAAGAAGACGGCCCTCAAGAAGGCCGCCGCCGCGAAGGCTGCCGGGAAGAAGAGTGGGCAACTCCCGCTGCGCGAGCTGGTCGAGGGC
>CAYNNX010000302.1:0-8853 GCA_964398515.1 uncultured Streptantibioticus sp.
GCGGGAGACCAGATTCCCCGGCTGGTGGCCCTGGCCACCGGCTGGAACCTGTATCTCGCGGAGCTCGGTGCGGTCGTGGGCGTTCAGGTGGCCCCGGACGCGCCCTTGGTCGAACGCGCCGCCATCAGGTTCTTCAACGGTGACGGCAAGACACCCTTCCGGTATCCAGTGACCTTGGACAACGCGATCATGCCGCCGTTCTACGAGGTACTGCACGAACTCTGCTACTTCGAGCCCGAGGGCGTGGTCACCGACATCCCACGCGGCATCGGCGGGCGCAACGGGCACGCGGTACTAGCCGGCTCATGCGAACAGGTTAGGGAAGCGTTGCACGTCTTGGACAACGGCGCCCCGATCTACCAGGGCGAGGAGTAGCTGAGCCTTTGGCCGGCACTGCCCGCACACAGCAGAGCTGGCCAAAGCAAGTAGGAGAGAAGAAGTACATGCTGAACCTAGAATCTGCGCCGAATCGTGGTCTATGGCGCAACTACGATTTCTTGAAGCTCTGGTCCGGCGAGACCGTCGCACAGATCGGAGCGCAGATCACGCAACTCGCGCTGCCCCTGCTACTCCTTAGACTGATGGGCGCCAGCGCGTCGGAAGTCGGCCTGGTGTCCGGCATGCAGTTGCTGCCCGCCCTGTGCGTGACACCCCTGGCCGGCCTGTTGATCGACATGTGGGATCGCCGCTGGATCCTCTTGGGCTCCAATCTTGGGCGCGCCATCGCGCTGACCATGGTGCCGGTGCTGTACTTCGCCGACACCCTGTCCATCCCGGCGCTGTGCGTCATCGCCTTCGGGGTGGGCGCCTGCACCGCAGTTTTCGAGGTTACCTACATCGCGTACGTGCCGGTCATCGTGCCGCAGGACGACCTAGTCGAAGCCAACAGCAAACTGCAGGCCTCGTACTCGACATCGCAGATCGGCGGCCCCGGCGTCGGCGGCTTGCTGACCAAGTCCCTCGGAGCCTGGTTCGCCATCCTGACCAACGTCGCGTCCTACCTTGCCGCCTTCGTGGTCCTGTTCCTCATCCGCCACCGCGAGCCCGCCCCCAGCGCGGACACCACGGCGAGCCGGCCCAAATTGAGCGACATCTTCACCAGCTTCGGCATGCTCTGGCGCCACCCGGTCCTCCGCATCCTCACCTTCCAGGCTGGCTGGTTCAACTTCTGCGAACAGGCGATCCTGACCCTGTTCATGGTGTACGCGGTCAAGGAATTGCATATGGACGGCGGCGGGGTCGGCATCGTCCTGGCCCTGGGTGCCCTCGGCTCCCTGTTCGGCGCGATGGCCGCCAAACGACTTGGTGACCACCTGGGCTTCTCGTCCACACTGGTCGTGGCAATGGGCGTGGCGTCCTGCGCCCCGCTGCTGCTGACACTGACCGGCGGATCCAGCTGGTCGAGTTTCCTGCTTGCCACCCTGGCGTTCGGCATCTACGGCTTCGGCCTAACGATCTACAACGTCCACGTCGTCGCTTTCCGGCAGTCGGTCATCCCTCTCGATGTGATTGGCCGCGCGACCGCTGCCTACCGCGTGCTCACCTATGGCCCCCTACCCCTTGGCGCGTTCATCGGCGGCCTCCTAGGCGAACGCCTCGGTCTGTGGAACTCGATCCTGATCACCGCGGTGGTCTCGGTCAACGGATGGTTGCTCTTCGCGCTTGTCGGGGCGAGGCGCATGCGCTTGGCGGAGCAGACCGAACAGACGCGCTGACAAGAGATATCTGACATCGACGAACTGGGAGACTTCACATGACCGGCAACACCGATCGCTACCCGCTGTGGGAATCCCTCGTTCTGCCCAGCCGTTACGGGCGACCCGAGGTCCACGCGGTCGGCTGCGACGGCAACCGAGTCCACTTCGCCGACGGTACCTCCGCCCTGGATGTGATGAGCGGCTTGTGGAACGCCAACCTCGGCTACGGCAACAAGGCCATCACCGAGGCCATCACGCAGTGCCTGACCACGGCGTCCTACCTGCCCCTGTTCCGCGGCGGCCACCGCCTCGCCGAACAGGCGGCCAAGGCCCTACTGAACGTCAGCGGCCCCGACCATTTCGGCCGCGTCCTGTTCTCCACCTCGGGTGGCGCCGCCAACGACGTGATGATGAAGCTGGTCCGCCACTACCAGGCCCTGCGCGGCGAAGAGAACCGCGACGTGGTCGTCGGGCTCAAGGGCAGTTGGCACGGCCTGACCTATGGCAGCTTCGCCCTCACCGGCCAGCCGCTGGGGCAGGAGGTCTACCGCATCGACCGGAGCAAGGTCCGTCACGTCAGCCACCAAGACGCCGCCGAACTGGTCGAACTGCTGGCCAAGGAAGGCGACAAGATCGCCGCCGTCGTCCTGGAACCGGTACTGGGCACCGGCGCCCACCCGGTCTCCGACGACCTGCTCAACTCCATCGAAAAGCTCCGCGAACAGTACGGATTCCTCCTGGTTGCGGACGAGGTCGCCACCGGCTTCGGCCGTACCGGCAGCTACTTCGCCTCCCAGAACTGGCCCTTCAAGCCCGACCTGTTGATCACCTCCAAGGGCCTCACCAACGGCACCTGCGCCGCCTCCGCCATCGTCGTCGCCCACGGCGTTTGCGAGATGTTCGAACGCAACGACGCGGTTCTCTTCCACGGCGAAACCCAGGCTGGCTCACCCACCAGTTGCGCCGCCATCATCGCCACCATCGCGGAGATGGAACGCCTTGACGCTGTCACCAGGGCCCAGAAGCTCACCCTGAAACTGGACGGGCTCCTCGAGGAGATCTCCACCCACCCGCTGGTCGTCGAAACCCGCGGGCTCGGCTGCTTCCGCGGCATCCAGTTGTCCGTCCCCTCGGACCCGCTCACCGCAGCGGCCCGTCGCCACGGCCTGATCGTACAGCCGGGCACCGACTTCATCATGCTCGTCCCGTCGCTGACCTACAGCGACGAAGAATTCGAAGAACTCGCCACCGGTCTGCGCGCCGCTCTGAACGAGATCTGACTGAGTGGGGTCCTAGGAGCGTGTGCCAGTAACGGTGTTGACTCGGTCTCGGTGGGACGAGCGAGCCATCACGGCAGCCGCGAGACGCTCTCAATGGAAGGCCATCGCTGCAGATGGCACCAGAATGAGCCCCAGATGGAGATCATTTTCGCCAGGAACCATTACTGACCCACGCTCCTAGCGTCTGCGTATGTCCTGGCGTGACCGGAATCGCGACGTCGCCTCTGCCAGACGAGGATGCGCTGTGGGGATCATGGATGATCTCCGCACGAGGGCATGGTACCGACGGAGGCGGAGCTAGCCCGGGCAGCCTAGCTGGACCGGGAGCTGATCGAGCAGTTGATCGCGCGGGCCCGCCGCGGGGGGGGGGAACCTCAGCGAGGGCGGGCTCCTCAAGGGACGAGTCAAGGTCTTGGAGGGCGCGCTAGACGCCAGATGGCCGAGCACCTGGGCTAACAGCTGTACAGCATTGACTGGCCCGTCCCATCATCCACGCAGGTCGTCGCCGACGGCGCCCGCAGCATCGACTGACCGTGATCCGAGGAGCCCGACCTTGCCGGGCTCCTCACCCGAGCAGTACTCCGCCCGGGAACCTCTCTCCGTAACGCCGCCGCCCTCCTGCACGCCCTGCTCGCGCCGACCGCCTCGACGTCTGGGCTCTACTTAATTGCCAGCTCTTACCAAAGAGTGCTTTGCCAGATTTCTTGGCTGTGACGGCAGCCTGCGCCGCCTCCTCTGGGGCGGCTGCTCGATCGAGCCTAGCCACCCAGCCCAAGCACAGGCATCGCCAGTCAACCCTGCCCTTGGCTTCGGCGCGCGATCGCCGAGCTCATTGACCGGAACGGAGCTTTTGCCAGTGTCCGTACAGAGCCTCTACCCCGCCACAAGGCTGTCCCAACTGGATGCCGAGCAGGCCGAGCAGTTCGAACGGTCTGGCTTTCTCGTTCTGCCGGGGTTCCTCCCCGACGACCTGGTGGCCCGTCTCAAGCCTGAGGTGGACCACTGGGTCGACACCGGCCTACGCGTCCGGTCCATTGCATCCGCGATGGACGTTAAGGCCCACGGGGTCCCGAAGGTTATGGAGTTCGACCTTCCCGCGCACGGCGAACTCCTCACCTATGAACCGCTGTTGTGGTTGATCGAACAGCTGATGGGTTCGCGGTTCGTCTTCCATCACATGCACAGTGACCGGCACGCGCCCGACCTGCTCGGCAAGGCGTGGCACCACGACTACGAACAACGTGTCCAGTCGCACCGCACGCACACCATGGTCCACGCGCTGCACTACCTCGACGGCATGGACCCGGACATGGCCGGGCTCGCCGTACTCCCTGGGTCGCACCGTGAGGTGGCGGAGAAGAACGCGCGCAGTCACCTGGGCACTGATGTGCTGCCAGGTGAGGTGTACCTGGAGGAGCTGCCAGCCGGCTCGACCGTGCTGATGCACTCCGCCCTGTTCCACGCCCGCCGGGCGAAGCCCGAGTGCCCGGGTCGCCCGCGCTACTTCGTCGACGTCTCCTACTGCCAGACCGGGACGCTGTGGCCGCCGGTCAAGCCGTACTGGCGGGAGATGCTCGGCCGCGCCCGACAGCTCGGACTAGGGGACGGCATTTGGCCGGAGCTGTTCGCCGAGCGGCACTTCAGCGACTACGTGAAGCCCGAGTGAGGGGTGATCGCATGCTGTACGCAGGAATTTCATGGACCGAGGACGGGTACCGGCTCGCGGTGGTCGACGGCGAAGGGAGGCGTGTCTTGGCGCCCACGGACTACCCCTCGCACCACACGCCCGAGCTGATCGCCCGGCTGCGGGGCCTCGACGAGTCCACCACTGTCGTGGTGGAGAGCACCAATGGCACCCTGGACGGCCGCATGATGGCGGCAGGCCTGCGCGTCCACCGCGCTGACCCGGCACTGCTGCCCGAACGGCCGCTGTTCGGCGCGGTGCCTGCTGAGGATCTGGCTCGCGCGAGCGCGCGCGGCGCCCAGAGCCTCGTACAACTGAAAGCTTCTCGGGGCACCCAGACCGGTCGTGAAGACGAACTGGCTGCATGGATAGCCGGATCAGCCGAAGCCGATCGCGAACTCGCCGCCGTGGGACGCCTCTTTAGCAACGGCAGCCGTGAGCGCCACGAGGTCGCCCTGACCTTCGACGATGGCCCGTTGCCCCCGTACACCGGGCAGATCCTCGATGTTCTCGAACGTTACGGTGTCCCGGCCACGTTCTTCTGCTGCGGGATCCACGCGGGCGGCGCTGCCGATGAACTGGTGCGCATGCGCGAGCTGGGGCATGCATTCGGCAACCACACCTGGTCGCACCCGTTCCTGCCCGAGCTATCCCGGCCGCAGCTGGCCGAGCAGATCGACCGCACCGCCGAGGCGATCGCCGAGGCGAGCGGGGGCACGGCGCCACGGCTCTTCCGGCCGCCGTATGGCTCTCGTACACCCGAAGTGATGAGCTGGCTCACGGAGTTCGAGGCCACCACCGTGCTGTGGGACGTGGCGCCGGACGACTGGGCGCTGCGCGAGGCCGACGCCATCGCACGGGACGTGGTGGCCGACGTACAGCCCGGATCCGTCGTCCTGCTGCACGACGGCGGCGGCGACCGCTCGCCCACCGTGGGCTCGCTCGCGCCGATCATCGAGGGCCTGCTGGAGCGCGGATACGAGTTTGTCCGCGTCGACGACATGATCGACCGCGAGCAGTCCGCCCTGGCGGGTGCGGCATGAGAAACTGGGCAGGCAACATTGATTTCGGAGCGACGAGCGTGGCGCGTCCCAAGTCCGTCGACGAACTACGTCGCATCGTCGCCGGTAGCGAACGGGTCTGCGCGCTCGGCGCCGGTCATTCGTTCAGCGGGATCCTCGCGACAGCGGGCGGGAGGGTCCGCCTCGACGGGCTGCCGCCGGAGGTCGAGATCGACGCGGCGTCGGGTACCGCGACGGTGAGCGCCGGGATGCGATACGCCGATGTGGCCGCGGCGCTGCAGCGGGCGGGGTACGCGCTGGCGAACCTGGCGTCGCTGCCTGACATCACCGTGGCCGGGGCGACCGCCACCGGCACGCACGGGTCCGGCGACACCCAGCGGAGCCTGGCGGCTGCGGTGGTCGGCCTGCAACTGGTCGGCCCGCAGGGCGAACTGGTCGAGCTGCGACGGGACGTCGACCGGGACACCTTCGCCGGATCAGTGGTCTCGCTCGGGGCCCTGGGCGTCGCCGCCCGGGTGACGCTGGAGATCGAGCCGTCGTTCGAGGTGGCCCAGTCGCTGCGCGCGGCGGTGCGCATCGGGGACGTACAGGAGCGGTTCGACGAGGTGCTCGCTGCCGCCTACAGCGTCAGCGTGTTCACCACGTGGGCCGATGAGGCGACCGTATGGCTCAAGCGGCGCACCGACCAGCCCGCAGTCGACCTGGACCTCGGCACCCCGGCGTCAGGCCCGCTGCACCCGGTGCCCGGCGTCGATCCGGCGCCGTGCACGCTCCAGTTGGGCGAGCCGGGGCCGTGGCACGAGCGGCTACCGCATTTCCTGGCCGGCACCACCGCGGCCGTCGGTGACGAGCTGCAGTCCGAGTACTTCCTGCCGCGCGACGCGGCGTCGGCCGCGTTCACCGCACTGCGCGAACTCGGCGGGCTGCTCGGGCCGGTGCTCCACGTCTCCGAGGTGCGGACCGTGTGCGGCGACGACCTGTGGTTGAGCCCGGCATACGAGCGGGACTCGGTAGCCTTCCACTTCACCTGGATCAAGGACACCGCCCGCGTGCAGCCGGTGATAGAGGCCGTAGAGGAGCGTCTGGTGCCGCTGGGAGCGCGGCCGCACTGGGCGAAGCTGTCGGCGATGAAAGGGGCTGAGATCCGATCCCTGTACCGCCGCGCGGCCGACTTCCAGCAGTTGCGGGCGAAGTCCGACCCCGATGGCAAGTTCGGCAACGACCTAGTCGATGAGTTGTTTCCGGTCGACATCCGGTGGGCTCGCTCCTTTGGCCTACTCAACCGGGCACACATGAGAAAGCATTCGCGTGGATCACGACTTCTGACCAGGGCGGACCGGAAGGTCTGCCTCCCAGGTCTCGACAACTGATGCGTCGTCCACGGATGGAGCAATGTCCAGTAGGGCGACGTCAGAGCGATCCTCGACGCGGCCGTCGAGTCCCGCGTCGACTTCATCAACACCGCACCTCGCCGGGCCAGCGGCCCACTGTGGGAACCAAGCTTGGGTGCCGCGGGCCGCAGGAAGCGGGGGCGTTCACCCTCTGCAACCTCCGGGTCTGGACCTACCGTTCTCGGGCGAACCGGGGGGTGGAGGCGCTCGGCCTGGGGCAGCTGCACAGCCCACCGCACGCTGTGTTCGCCTCCAAGGCGGTCTTCGACGTGCTCGACATACTGGTCAACGAGGGCCGGATCGCGTCCTACGGCGTCAGTGCGGAGCCCTGCGCCCAGGCGCTGTCCGCGATCTCCCGTCCGAACGCGGCGTCGGTCCAGATCATCCCGAACGTGTCTCGGCGCAATCCGCTGGAGCAGGCCTTACCGGCAGCCGAGGGCAGGGGTGGGCATCATCGCCCCGGTTCCACTGGCCTCCGGCCTGTTGGCCGTGAAGTTCCGGTGGTACACGGTCTTCGCCGAGAGCGACCACCGTAGCTACAACCGGCACGGCTAGCAGTCCGACGTGGGCGAGAACTTCTGCAGTGTCAACTACGAGGCCGGTCATGCGCAGCCGCCGAGTTTGCCGAGCTGGTGCCCGAGGGTGTCACTCCGGGCAGCTCGCCCTGCACTGGATGACGCAGCAGGACGGTGTCACGATCGTGATCTCGGGTGTCAGCTCGGCCGAACAGGCCCGAGCGAACGCCGCCGTCGGCTCCATGGCGCTGCTGCCCGCGTCCACCCTTGCTCATCTGCTTGAGCTATACGACTGGCGGATCCGCGCGCAGGCGTATTACGTCTGGTGACCTATATGGCCGCCTTTCCTGTCCAGAAGCCTGAGTTTCCAGGAGCGCACGATGAAGATCGCCGGAGAGACCGTCCTCCTCACCGGTGCCACCGGAGGTATCGGCCGGGTGCTCGCTGAGCGTCTGGTGAAGGTGGGCGCCGACCTGATCATCACCGGGCGCGACACCGACGCGCTGCGCGAGCTGGCAGATGGGCTCGGCGCCCGCTGGGTGGCTGCCGACCTCGGCGACCCGCGCGAAGTGGCCGACCTCGCGGAACGCTGCTCCGACGCCCGGATTCTGGTGGCGAACGCGGCACTGCCCGCAAGCGGTGACCTGCTCGAGTACACACCCGAGCAGGTCGACCGGGCACTGACGGTGAACTTGGGCTCGGTGGTCCTGCTGGCCCGGCTGCTCGCCCCTGCCATGGTCGGGGCCAGCCGCGGGCACCTCGCGTTCGTGGGGTCGATGTCGGGCAAGGCCGCCACCCCGTACTCCTCGCTGTACACCGCTTCGAAGTTCGGGTTGCGCGGTTTCGCCCACGCCCTGCGTCTGGACCTGCGTCCGGCGGGCGTTGGGGTCTCGCTGATCCAGCCGGGGTTCGTCAGCGGGGCGGGGATGTTCGCCAGGACCGGGGCGCCGCTGCCGCGCGGCGCTGTCGCGGTTACCCCGGACCAGGTGGCGACCGCGGTACTCCGCGCTGTCGAACGGGACCGCGGAGAGATCAACATCGCTCCGGCCAAGCTCCGGTTGATGTGCGCCCTCTCGGTGCAGTTCCCGGCCGCCGCGGCCTGGCTGCAGCGGCAGAGTGCCCCGGACACCAGTGGCCGGCTGATCGTCGAGGCCCAGCGCGCCTCCCGCTAAACTTGACGTCGTCCGGGGGTGTCAACGCGTTTTGCACTTAGGGCGTTTCTGATGGCTCATGGACGGTGTCTCGGAGCCAGATGACGATGGCC
>CAYNNX010000303.1:0-3106 GCA_964398515.1 uncultured Streptantibioticus sp.
CAGAGCCTTCTTGCAGTCCATCATGCCGGCGCCGGTGAGCTCGCGGAGCTTCTTGACGTCGGCGGCGGTGAAGTTCGCCATGGTCCCTGGAATCTCTTCTCGAAAAGTCGGGGGTCTTCCGGTGCCCCGGTCCGGTCGGCGCTACCGGCGCGGTCCGCCGGTGTCCGCCGGTGAGCGGGGCCACCGGTCATCGGTTCGGTTCGCCGGTGACCGGTTCACCGGATTGACGGCGAGGGCCGGGCTCTTGTGAAGTCCCCGTCCCCCGCCGTCGTTCAGCCTTGCACTGCTTCTGCTGCGGCTCAGGCCTGGTCGCCCTCGGCGGCCGGCTTCTCGGCCGGGGCCTCGGCGGCCTCGGCCGGGGCGGCGGCAGCCTCGGCCGGGGCGGCGGCCTCTTCGGACTTGGCCTTCTCGCCCTCGAGCAGCTCGCGCTCCCACTCGGCCAGCGGCTCGGCCGGAGCGGCCTTGCCCTCGCCCGCGGCGGCGCCGGAACGGGCGATCAGGCCCTCGGCGACGGCGTCGGCGATCACGCGGGTGAGCAGGGTGACGGAGCGGATCGCGTCGTCGTTGCCCGGGATCTTGTAGTCGACCTCGTCGGGGTCGCAGTTGGTGTCCAGGATCGCGACGACCGGGATGCGGAGCTTGCGCGCCTCACCGACGGCGATGTGCTCCTTCTTGGTGTCCACGACCCAGACGGCGCTGGGCACCTTCTGCATGTCGCGGATACCGCCGAGGGTCTTCTCGAGCTTGTTCTTCTCACGCTCGAGAACCAGGAGCTCCTTCTTGGTGAGGCCGGAGGCGGCCACGTCCGTGAAGTCGATCTCCTCAAGCTCCTTCAGACGCTGCAGGCGCTTGTAGACGGTGGAGAAGTTGGTGAGCATGCCGCCCAGCCAGCGCTGGTTGACGTAGGGCATGCCGACGCGGGTCGCCTGCTCGGCGATGGCCTCCTGGGCCTGCTTCTTGGTACCGACGAAGAGGATGGAACCGCCGTGCGCGACGGTCTCCTTGACGAACTCGTAGGCGCGGTCGATGTAGGACAGCGACTGGAGCAGGTCGATGATGTAGATGCCGTTGCGCTCGGTGAAGATGAAGCGCTTCATCTTCGGGTTCCAGCGGCGGGTCTGGTGCCCGAAGTGGACGCCGCTTTCCAGCAGCTCCCGCATCGTGACGACGGCCATGGCCGTACTCCTTGGGTACTCGGTTCCGTGGCGACCGGCCGGCCGCCACGCCTGACGCCCCGAAGCGCCGTGCCGCGGGAGCCGTTGCCTGCCGGCGCTGGACCTCCGTGGACCGAGGGACGCGGCCGCCGTGCGGTCTCGACGTTGCGTTTGCAGCAAGCCGGATGCGACGGCGGCGGGGCGTGCGAAGTCGACCCGGTGGCCCGGGTCGCCAGGGAAAGTGTACGGGACCGCCGAGGCGCCGGGCGACATGGCGGTTTCCAGCCCATTTTCCGGACCCGGCACGACGGTACCCGGCGCGGCTGTGTGGGTCTGTGCGGCTTTGTGGCTTTGCGGCTTCGCGGCTTCGCGGCTTCGCGGCTTTGTGAGGCGGGGGCCTGCTGCCGGTTGCGGTCCTTTGCGGTCCCTTGCGGTCCCGGTGGGTGCCGTCCTGGCGCGGGCCGTCGCTTGCCCGCAGGGCCGATGGGCTGGCGCCGGGTTCGGCCCGGGGCGTTGGTTTCCGCCGCCGGTGGCTGTGCGAATCCTCCACGTTCGGGTGACGGAGTTGTCCACAGTAAGGGGCTTGTCCACCGTCTACATCCAAGATCACCATGATGCGCCGGAGTACGAGACGGTTCCGTCGTGACAACGCAACGACAGAGAACAGACGGCCTCACGCGCGGGTCGCCGCACGGCGCGGGCGCGGCGTGGGCCGTCGCGCTGGCGCTCGCGATCCCGCCCGGTCACGCGGCGGCGGCAGGGCCCGACCGCCCTGCGCCGGTGCCGCCGGTCTCCGCGGTACGGCAGGTAGGGGCGCGGGAGCGGGAGGCACCCCCGCCCGACCGGGCCTGGCCGGTGGCGGGACCGGGCGGTCGCGATCGGCCCGTGGTGGTCCGCGGGTTCGAACCGCCGCCGCTTCCGTGGTCGGCCGGTCACCGCGGTGTCGACCTGGCCGCCCGGCCCGGCACCCCCGTGGTCTCGGCGACGCCGGGCCGGGTGGTCTTCGCCGGACCGGTCGCGGGCCGGGGCGTGGTCACCGTCGAGATCACCGGCACAGGCACGCCCCCGCTGCGCACCACGTACGAGCCCGTTCAGCCGTCGGTCACGACCGGCGACACGGTCGAGGCCGGCGCCCGCGTGGGCACGCTGCAACCCGGTCCGTTCCACTGCCCGACGGGCTGCCTCCACTGGGGCCTGCTCCGCGGCGACCAGTACCTCGACCCGCTCTCACTCATGCCGCCGCAATCCCGAAGGCACGGCCCCTCACGCCTGCTTCCGATCTTCGGCGTCCCGGCGCCCCAGGCCCCCTTGCCACCCGCTCCCGCACCGGTGGCCGCCGCCATCGCCGGCGCGGCCCTGTTGACGGCGACCGGACGCCCACGGCCGCGACCCGGCCTGCGCAGCAGAGCGGCGAGCTCACTCGCCCTCGACGGCGGGGGGACACGACTGCTCGAACGGATATACCGGGCCCGCTGACCACTCGCCCCTGGCGGCCAAGGGGTGCGACTACTCGAACGGATCTATGGGACGCGCTTCCCGTTCGCCCTGACGGCGAGGGGCGCGACGGTACGGCCCGGGAGCGGGTCGGCGCCGGCGCGGGGGCGGCGGCCAGAGCGGCGGTGGGTGAGGGGGCTCGGCCTGCGGGCGTGGCGGGGCTCGCGGTCGCGTCGGGGCGGGGATGCGGCGGTTCGGGAATGCGCGGGAGCGCGGGGATGAGCCGGTTCGGTCCAGGGATGCGCCGGGTTGCACTCGGGGATGCGTCGACTGGGTGACGGGCCCGGGCGGAACGCTCCGGGGCGCAGTGATGGGCGCTCACGCGGGCGGGCGCGCGTAGCGGCTCCGGCAGGGGCTGCGCCGCGCGTGCCGGGGCCGCACGCGACACGGCGGTCGTCAATCGCTCGTGTCATCCGGGGGGAGGGGCGGGGGGGGCGGGGGGAGGGGCGGGGGGAGGC
>CAYNNX010000303.1:3116-8830 GCA_964398515.1 uncultured Streptantibioticus sp.
CCCCGCGCCCCCCCGCGCCCCGGCGGGGGGGGGGGCCCGGGGGCGCCCCGGCCTCCGCCCCCGCGGGGGGAGGCCCCCTCAGGTGCGTGCCCCCCGAACGCCCCGCAGCGCCACCTCCACCGCCGCTTCCGTGATGCGCTCCGGGCTCTCGGCGGCGCCGAGCTCGATGCGGCGGACGGCGGCGTCCACGATGCCCTGGAGCAGCATCGCGGTGAGGCGCGGCTCGTCGTGGCCGAGGGCGGCGAGGGCCTCGACGACCATGGCGATCAGGCCGCCGTGCGCGGCGCGGATCTTCTCGCGTGCGCCCTCGTCGAGTTCGCCGGCGGAGATGGCGACGACCGCCCGGTGACGGCGGTCTGCGACGAGGGCGAGCTGCGTGCGGACGTACGCCTCGATCTTGGCTTCGGCGGTGTCGGCGGCTTCCATGGCCGCTTCGACCTCGGCCGCCCAGACGGGGAAGTCGACGGCGCACAACTCTTCTACGACGGCGGCGCGCGAGCGGAAGTACTCGTAGACCGAGGAGCGCGCGAGGCCGGTGCGCCGGGCGAGGGCGGGGAAGGTCAGCGCCTCGGTGCCGCCTTCGGACAGCAGGGAACGCGCGGCGTCCAGCAGGGCGCTGCGCTGCATCGTCCGGTGCTCGGCCACGGAGGCCGCTCGAATCCTGGGCACGCCACTACTTTACGGATGAACGGGCGGTGTGGGTCAGCACCGCCCGACGTCCGCGAGCTTGGCCCGCAGTTGGAGGACCGACTTGGTGTGGATCTGGCTGACCCGGCTTTCGGTGACGCCCAGGACATGGCCGATCTCGGCGAGGGTGAGGCCTTCGTAGTAGTAGAGGGTGACGACCGTCTTCTCCCGTTCGGGGAGGGTGTTGACGGCGCGGGCGAGGAGGCGGCGCAGTTCGCGGTCCTCGGCGATCTCGACCGGGTTGTCGGCGGCGCGGTCCTCCAGGGTGTCGACGAGGCTGAGCCGGTCGCCGCCTTCGCCGCCGACGTGGAGGAGTTCTTCGAGGGCGACGACGTTGGCGAGGGAGAGCTGGCTGAAGATCCCGTGGAGCTCTTCGACGCCAATGCCCATCTCGGCGGCCACTTCGGCCTCGGTGGGGGTGCGGTGGTACTTGGCCTCCAGGGTGGCGTAGGCACGTTCCACGGCGCGCGCCTTCTGCCGGACGGAGCGCGGGATCCAGTCCAGTGCGCGAAGTTCGTCGATCATGGCACCGCGGATGCGGCTGATCGCATAGGTTTCGAATTTGATGGACCGCTCCGGCTCGAACTTCTCGATGGCGTCGATGAGTCCGAACACCCCGGAGGAGACGAAGTCGGCCTGCTCCACGTTGGGCGGCAGGCCTACGCTCACGCGGCCGGCGACGTATTTGACGAGCGGCGAGTAGTGCAGGATGAGTTGTTCGCGCAGACGGGGCTCCCCGGTGGCCTTGTACGTGCGCCACAACTCGTCGAGCGCGCTGGGGGCGGCGGTCTGCGCGCGGGGGGAGACCCGGCGGCCGTCGGTCGCCGCCGTAGCGCGGTCAGGCCCTGAGGTGTGCTGGGGCATGCGTCGCCTTGAGCCGTTCTGCCGTGACGTGGGTGAGTGGCGGGGTCTCCGCGAGCGTAGCGTGACCGAGGCGTCGCACAGTGCTACGACGTTCGGGTGAGCGCGCCGCAGATACGTTCCGCCCTGGGCACGGCGCAGCGGAGATTGCGCGTCCTGGCTGCTGCCGCGGCCGTTGCGTACCAAAGCGTCCTGCGGTCATCCCCCTAACCTCGTCATCCGGTCGGCCCAGGTCAAGAACCGTCCTGTCACCTGATGGTGTGTTGACCGGCTCGGTTGTGAGGGACGGCGTGATCGGATCGAGCGGTTGGAGCGGGGTGCGCCAGGCGCCAGTTGGAGCCCTCGCGCTCGACGTAGCCGAGGGTGTGAAGTTCGTTGAGGCGGGTCATCGTCTCGTCGAGGCCGGTGGCGGCGCGGCGGGCGATGGCTTCGGGAAGGGCGGTGCCCCGGCCGGGGAGGGCGTCGAGGACGCGGGCGACGGCGGGATGGAGGAGGTCGCGGGGCAGGACGGGGCCGCGGCGTGCCGGAGCGAGGTCGTCGCCCATGGCTCCGACGAGTTCGATGACGTCGGCGGCGTCGGTGACCAACTGCGTTTCGGTGCGGAGGAGTTCGTGGACTCCGGCGGAGAGTGCGGAGGTGACGGGCCCGGGGACTCCCATGGTGATCCGGCCGAGTTCGCGGGCGCGGCGCGCGGTGATGAGGGATCCGCTGCGCAGTCGGGCTTCGACGACGAGAGTGCCTCGGGTGAGGGCGGCGATGACGCGGTTTCGGAGGACGAAGCGGCTGCGCGTGGGGTGGTCGCCGGGAGGTAATTCGGCGACGAGGATTCCCTGTTGGGCGATGCGTTCGATCAGTTCGGCGTGGCCGGGCGGGTAGTGCACGTCGGCGCCGGAGGCGAGGATGCCGATGGTGGCGCCGCCGGTGGTGAGGGCGCCGCGGTGGGCTGCGCCGTCCACGCCGTAGGCGGCGCCGGAGACGACGGTCCAGCCGGCTTCGGTGAGTTCGGCGGCGAGGGTAGTGGCGACGTGGGTGCCGTATTCGGTGCAGGCGCGGGCCCCGACGACGGCGACGGATCGCAGGGCCCACAGGCGCAGGGAGGGGCGTCCGCGTACCCACAGGCCGATGGGGCGCTGGTCGCCGAGGTCGTCGAGTTGGGCGGGCCATTCGGTGTCGCCCGGGCAGACGAAGCGGCCGCCGAGTGCGGTGATGGCGGCGAGGTCGGCGTCGGGGTCGGCGTGGAGGGCGCGCAGGTGGTATCCGGCGGCGCGTTGGCCGCTGATGCCGGGAAGTCGGCGCCGTGTGGTGAGGGCTCGCAGGGTGTCGGCGGGGCCGTGTTCGCGCAGGGCGCGGCCGATGGCCTGGTCGCCGGGTTCGGCGATCCTGGTGAGTGCGGCGCGGGTGCGGCGTTCGGCGTGGGCGGGGGTGCTCATACGGTGCTCGCGGTGGTGAGGGGGACGCCGCGGTGTACGCCGGTGCGCAGATGCAGGGCTTGGGCGATGTCGTCGGCGTTCGGGCGGTCGTGGCCGGCGAGGTCGGCGACGGTCCAGGCGACGCGTAGTACGCGGTCGAGGCCGCGGGCGGTGAGCAGGCCGCGTTCCATTTCGCGTTCGACGTCGCGCAGGGCGCCGGGGGCGACGTGCCAGCGGGTGCGCAGTTCGTGGCCGGGTACGTCGCTGTTGGTGGTCCAGGGCAGTCCTTGGTAGCGGGCGGCGGCGCGTTGGCGCGCTTCGCGGACGCGAGCGGCGACGGCGGCGGTGGTCTCGCCTCCGCCGCTGCCGATCAGTTCGGAGCGGCTGACGGGGGCGACGGTGACGCGCAGGTCGACGCGGTCCATGAGGGGGCCGGAGACGCGGGCCTGGTAGCGGCGTACGGCACTGGGTGTGCAGTCGCAGCCGGCGCCGGGCAGTCCGTGGCGGCCGCAGGGGCAGGGGTTGGCGGCGAAGGCGAGCAGGAAGCGCGCGGGAAGGCGCATGACTCCGGCGGCGCGGGCGATGACGACGTGGCCCGATTCGAGGGGTTGGCGCAGGGCTTCGAGGACGTGGGTGGGGAACTCGGGGGCTTCGTCGAGGAAGAGCACTCCGCGGTGGGCGAGGGAGACGGCTCCGGGGCGGGGAAGTCCGCTGCCGCCGCCGACGAGGGCGGGCATGGTCGCGGAGTGGTGGGGTGCGCAGTAGGGCGCGGTGTCGATGAGGGGCTTGCCGGGAGGCAGGAGGCCGGCGACGGAGTGGATGGCGGTGACTTCGAGGGCGTCCTTGGGGGTGAGGGGCGGCAGGAGGCCGGGGAGGCGTTCGGCGAGCATGGTCTTGCCGGCGCCGGGTGGGCCGCACAGATGGAGGTGGTGGCCTCCGGCTGCGGCGATCTCCAGGGCGGCGCGTGCGGTGTGCTGGCCGGCGACGTCGGCGAGGTCGGGTCGGCGTCCGCCGGCCCTGCCGATGCCGGTGCCGGGGTCGAGGCCGGGGACGGTGAGTGCGGCGCCGAGGGGGTCGGGGCGGCCCTCCTCGTCGTCGCGGGGTTCGTCGGGTACGGGTTCGTCGTTGAGGACGGCGACGAGCTGGCGCAGGCTGCGGATGCCGAGGACGGAGACGCCGGGGACGAGGGAGGCTTCGCCGGCGGTGCGTTCGGCGACGACGACCTGCCGGTATCCGGCGTCGGCGGCGGCGAGGACGGCGGGGAGCACACCGCGCACAGGGCGTACGCGGCCGTCGAGGCCGAGTTCGCCGATCATCATCAGGTCGGCGATGGCGTGGGGGGCGATGCGTTCGGCGGCGGCGAGGACGGCGCAGGCGACGGCGAGGTCGAAGCCGCTGCCGCTCTTGGGTACCGAGGCGGGGCTCAGGCCGACGGTGAGTTTCTTCTGAGGCCAGGTCTCGCCGCTGTTGACGAGGGCGGCGCGGACGCGGTCGCGGCTTTCGACGAGGCTCTTGTCGGGCAGGCCGACGAGGGTGAAGGCGGCCACTCCGGGTTCGAGGTCGGCCTGGACCTCGACGACGACGCCTTCGACGCCGATGAGGGCGACCGAGCAGGTGCGGGCGAATCCCATCAGGCGATCCCCCGCACGTGTTCGAGGCGGGCGGGGCCGCGGGTGGGGAGGAGGACGGCGATGACGTCGATGCGTACGCCGCCCGGTGGCTGGGTGTCGCGGTCGGCGAGCCAGTGTTCGGCGAGGTGTCGCAGGCGTTGGGCCTTGCGCGGGGTGACCGCGGCGAGGGGGTGCTCGTAGGGCTGTTCGAGAGGCCGGGTGTCGTGCGGGGGCCTGACGCCGGGTGGTCCGGTGGGGGCTTCCCGGGTTCTGCGGGTTCGGCGGGACTTGACCTCGCAGACAACGAGGGCGTCGCCGTCGGCGGCGAGGATGTCGATCTCGCCGGCCCGGCAGCGCCAGTTGCGTTCGAGGACGGTCAGGCCCGCGCTGGTGAGCCAGCGGGCGGCCAGGGTTTCGCCGTAGCGGCCGAGTGCGGTTCTGGCGTTCATGGGTGCCACCTCCGGGTCCGACTGTGGCGGGCCCGGAGCAGCAAAGATGATCTTGAACGGATTTCGTGGATTACCGGCGGGTTGTGGACAACAGCATCACCCGAAGGTGTGAGGCAGCACGCAGTCCCTCTCAGCGGAGGTGATCGAGACCGCTGAGGTGATCGATTCCCTTGAGACTCTTGGGAGCCTTGAGGCCCTTGAGGCCCCTGCCGCCCTGAAGGGAGTTGAGTCGAGGCCGACGAGCCCCCGGAGGCCCTTGAGGCAGCCAGACCCCACGAGTCCCTTGAGACATTCGGGGCGCTCGGGCCGCCGGGGTGGTCGGGGCGCCGCCTTATCCGCTGAACCCCGCGTTGTCCGAGGGCAGGTCGAGATCGCTCTTGTTCAGCTCCTCGATGTTCACGTCCTTGAATGTGAGGACCCGAACCTGCTTGACGAAGCGGGCGGGCCGATACATGTCCCAGACCCAGGCGTCCGCCATGGATACCTCGAAGAACACCTCACCCTGCACCGAGTGCACCTGCATCTCGTAGTCGTTGGTGAGGTAGAAGCGCCGCTCGGTCTCGATCACGTATTTGAACAGACCGACGACATCTCGGTACTCCCGGTAGAGCTTGAGCTCCATCTCGGTCTCGTACTTTTCGAGATCTTCCGCGCTCATCGCATGTCCCCTTCAGCCGTACCTTCCCCCGCCTGGTCTT
>CAYNNX010000304.1:0-8809 GCA_964398515.1 uncultured Streptantibioticus sp.
TGCCGTGACTATCGCGGCAACGGGCGGGCGGGTGGGCAATCGGCCCGGGCGCCACGCCCGATCCCGCGATCGGGCCGAAGGCCTCACGGCACGCCCGATCCCGCGATCGGGCCGAAGGCCTCACGGCACGCCCGATCCCGGCAACGCGGCGAACACCCTAGCCGGGAACGCCTCATCCCGCGATCGGGCCGAAGGCCTCACGCCACGCCCGATCCCGGCAACGCGGCGAACACCCCGGCCGGGAACGCCTCATCCCGCGATCGGGCCGAAGGCCGGAGGGCCTACCCGTTGCGCCGCAACGCCTCCGTCAACCGGGCCGCCGCGTCGATCACGGCCTGCGCATGCATCCGCCCCGGGTGCCGCGTGAGCCGCTCGATCGGCCCGGAGACCGAGACCGCGGCCACCACACGGTTGGAAGGCCCCCGTACCGGCGCGGAGACCGACGCGACGCCCGGCTCGCGCTCGCCGATCGACTGGGCCCAGCCGCGCCGCCGTACGCCCGACAGGGCCGTCGCGGTGAAACGCGCGCCCTGCAGCCCGCGGTGCAGCCGCTCCGGCTCCTCCCAGGCCAGCAGCACCTGCGCGGCCGATCCGGCCTTCATCGGCAGGGTCGAGCCCACCGGCACGGTGTCCCGCAGGCCGGACAGCCGCTCGGCGGCGGCCACGCAGATGCGCATTTCGCCCTGGCGGCGATAGAGCTGGGCGCTCTCGCCCGTCACATCCCGTAGGTGCGTGAGCACGGGACCGGCCGTGGCGAGCAGGCGGTCCTCGCCCGCGGCTGCGGACAGCTCCGCGAGCCGGGGGCCGAGGATGAAACGCCCCTGCATGTCGCGGGCCACCATCCGGTGGTGTTCCAGTGCGACGGCGAGGCGGTGGGCGGTGGGGCGGGCGAGGCCGGTCGCCGCGACGAGCCCGGCCAGGGTGGCCGGGCCGGACTCCAGCGCGCTGAGCACCAGAGCCGCCTTGTCGAGAACGCCGACGCCGCTAGAGTTGTCCATGCAACGATACTTACGTCTCACAGTGTGAAACGCAAGTTCAATTTTCCGGGGAACCCGTCAGGCTGGAGGGCAACGCCGGATCGGCATCCGCGAGTGACCGCACGACACCAGGACCGGACGCCGACGGACTCGGACGAGTTGGCCGGCGACGATGCCGGCCGGAGGGAATGCGATGGGACGGACACTTGCGGAGAAGGTCTGGGACGACCATGTCGTTCGGCGCGCCGACGGCGAGCCCGACCTGCTCTTCATCGATCTGCACCTGCTGCACGAGGTGACCAGCCCGCAGGCGTTCGACGGGCTGCGCCTCAGCGGCCGCACGGTTCGCCGTACGGATCTGACCATCGCGACCGAGGATCACAACACCCCGACCCTGGACATCGACAAGCCGATCGCCGATCCGGTCTCGCGTACCCAGCTGGAGACGCTGCGCAAGAACTGCGCGGAGTTCGGGGTGCGCCTGCATCCGCTCGGCGACGTGGAGCAGGGCGTGGTGCACGTGGTCGGCCCGCAGTTGGGGCTGACGCAGCCGGGCACCACCGTGGTCTGCGGTGACAGCCACACCTCCACCCACGGCGCGTTCGGGGCGCTCGCCTTCGGCATCGGCACCAGCCAGGTCGAGCACGTGCTGGCCACCCAGACGCTGCCGATGGCGCCGTTCAAGACCATGGCGATCACGGTCGAGGGCGAACTGCCCGACGGCGTCACCGCCAAGGACCTGATCCTGGCGATCATCGCGAAGATCGGCACCGGCGGCGGCCAGGGCTACGTGATCGAATACCGCGGTTCCGCGATCGAGAAGTTGTCGATGGAAGCGCGGATGACCGTGTGCAACATGTCGATCGAGGCGGGCGCCCGGGCCGGCATGATCGCCCCCGACGAGACCACGTTCGCCTACCTCAAGGACCGCCCGCACGCGCCGAAGGGCGCCGACTGGGACGCGGCCGTGGCGTACTGGAAGACGCTGCGCACCGACGACGACGCGGTCTTCGACCACGAGGTCTTCATCGACGCGGCCGAACTGGCGCCGTTCGTCACCTGGGGCACCAACCCGGGGCAGGGCGCGCCGCTGTCGGCCAGCGTGCCGGACCCGGCCTCGTTCGCCGACGCCAGCGAGCGGCTGGCGGCCGAGAGGGCGCTTGAGTACATGGGCCTTGAGCCCGGAGTGCCGCTGCGCGAGGTCAGGGTCGACACCGTCTTCGTCGGCTCGTGCACCAACGGCCGGATCGAGGACCTGCGCGCGGCCGCCGCCGTGCTGGAGGGCCGCACGGTCGCCGACGGGGTGCGCATGCTGGTCGTCCCCGGCTCGGTACGCGTGGCGCTGCAGGCCGTCGAGGAGGGGCTGGACAAGGTGTTCACCGCCTCCGGCGCCGAGTGGCGGCACGCGGGCTGCTCGATGTGCCTGGGGATGAACCCCGACCAACTCGCCCCCGGCGAGCGCTCCGCCTCCACCTCCAACCGCAACTTCGAAGGGCGGCAGGGCAAGGGCGGCCGCACCCACCTGGTCTCGCCGCAGGTCGCCGCCGCCACCGCGGTCCTGGGCCACCTCGCGTCCCCGGCCGACCTGGCCAATGCCCCTACCCCCGTGGAGGTCTGAGGACCATGGAAGCTTTCACCACGCACACCGGCCGGGCGGTCCCGCTGCGCCGCAGCAACGTCGACACCGACCAGATCATCCCGGCGCACTGGCTGAAGAAGGTCACCCGCAACGGCTTCGAGGACGGGCTCTTCGAGGCCTGGCGCAAGGACCCCGGGTTCGTCCTCAACCAGCCGGAGCGGCGGGGCGCGACCGTCCTGGTGGCCGGCCCCGACTTCGGCACCGGCTCCTCGCGCGAGCACGCGGTCTGGGCGCTGCAGAACTACGGCTTCAAGACCGTGCTCTCCTCGCGCTTCGCCGACATCTTCCGCGGCAACTCCCTCAAGAACGGACTGCTGACGGTCGTCCTGCCGCAGGAGATCATCGAGCGGCTGTGGAAGCTGACCGAGGCCGACCCCACCGCGCAGATCACCGTGGACCTGGTCGCCCGCGAGGTTCGCGCGGAAGGCGTAACGGCCCCCTTCGAACTCGACGACAACGCCCGCTGGCGCCTGCTGGAGGGGCTCGACGACATCAGCCTCACCCTGCGCCACGAGGCCGACATCACCGCCTACGAGGCCGAACGCCCCTCGTTCAAGCCCACCACCGTGCAGGTCTGACCGGCCTGCGACCGGCGACTGACCCGCGTCCGACCGGCATCTGACCGGCCCGACGCGCAGCATCCACCGACGCGCCCCCCGCCCCGTGAGGCAGGGGGCGCGTCGCCGTGTCCGGGGCCTTCTCGCCCCGAGTTGCGCCGCAGCGGAGGTGACAACTCCCCGCAGATGGCACAATTGGCGCATGGACGGCAACGGTCAACTTGAGCTCTACCGGATCGTCGCCGACCGCCTGAAGCAGGCGCACAGCCGGGTGCGCTCGCTGCAAGTCTCCGAGGACGTACGGGTAGTGCTGACCCGGAAGCTGCTCGTCATCACGGCCGCAGCCAAACACGACATGGCCGCCGCCGCGCGGCGACTCGACCGCCTCATGCGCGACCTGGACGAGGGCCGATTCCCCGACGACGGAACTCCCTGAGCCGAGTTCGTTGCGGCACAAGGGTGATTCGCCCGTTTCGTATTTGATTTGCGGTATATATCTGCCTAACGTGCGAAAAAGCTTGAACTCTTTCGTTCCAGCAAAGTCTCCGAAGGGGAAGTCGTGAACAAGGCGCAGCTCGTAGAAGCGATCGCCGACAAGGTCGGCGGACGGCAGCAGGCCGCAGACGCGGTCGACGCGGTGCTCGACGCGATCGTCCGCGCGGTCGTCGCGGGTGAGCGGGTCTCGGTCACCGGGTTCGGCTCGTTCGAGAAGGTGGACCGCCCCGCGCGGTACGCCCGCAACCCGCAGACCGGCGAACGGGTCCGGGTCAAGAAGACCTCCGTGCCGCGTTTCCGCGCCGGTCAGGGCTTCAAGGACCTGGTCAGCGGCAGCAAGAAGCTGCCTCGCGGCGGCGAGGTGGCGGTGAAGAAGGCGCCCAAGGGCAGCCTCACCGGCGGCGTGACCGTCAAGGCCGCGGCGAAGAAGGCCGCGAAGAAGGCGGCGGCGAAGAAGGCCGCCCCCGCCAAGGCCGCCCCGAAGAAGGCGGCGGCGAAGAAGGCCGCCCCCACCAAGGCCGCAGCCAAGAAGGGCGCGGCGAAGAAGACCACCGCCAAGAAGGCGGCGGCCAAGAAGACCACTGCGAAGAAGGCGGCGGCGAAGAAGACCGCCCCCGCCAAGAAGGCGCCCGCCAAGCGGGCCACCACGCGCAAGACCACTGCCAAGCGGAGCACGAGCAGGTGAAGCGCGGGCCGCGACGGGCCGGGCTCCCTCCTCGGAGCCCGGCCCGCGCCATGTCCGCCGCCGGCGCTTGTGCCGTCCGCCGTTTCACCGACCCCCTACCGGACTGACCCCTGGGCCGTTCCGGGCGACCGGCCGCACCCGGCGCCCGCGGCCGGGACCGCGCTCGGACAGCGCTCAGGCGCGGTCAGGAGCCGGAATCCCCCTCCTCCGCCGGATCGGCGAAGGTCTGGAGCGTCACGAAGACCACCCGGCGACTCCCACCAGCCCCTTCCGTGCGGATCCGCACCCGCTGCCCCGGCCGCAACAGCCGCAGCCCCCCGGCGTCGAACGCCGCCGCGTCGAACGGCAACGGCGTCCCGTCGTCCAGCAGCACACTGCCGGAGCGGGTCTCGGGGTCGAAGGTGTACGAAGTCGCCTGCATACCGGGAAGCCTAGTCCCAGCCCGTCCGCCGGTCGGCCGGAAGCATCCCGGCGGCGGCCGCGGCCGTCCGCGGGCCCACGCCCAGCGCCAGCGCCACCCGCAGGTCCTCCCAGGTGTCCACGTCCCGGCGGACCGAGTCCACCCGCGCAACCGCGATCTCCCACGCCCCCGACGCCCGGTGCCGGGCCCTGGAGGCGCCGCCGAAGGCCGGAGCGAGCGCGACCCCGGGTGCGGCCGCCAGCAGCGTCGTGCCGACGTCCGCCGCGTCCGCCAGGAACGCCCGCGCCGCCGTCCCCGCCGCCGCCAGCACCGCTGCCAGCTCCGCGGGGCGCAGCGCCGGCAGATCCGCGTTGAGCGCCGCCACCGGCGTGTCGGGGCGCTCCCGGCGCACCGTGCGGCACCCGTGCGCCAGAGCCGCGTTCAGCCCGGCCCCCGGGGCGTCGGGGACGATCCGGGCGCCGAGCGCCGACAGTTCGGCGGCGGCCAGCGGATCGTCGGTGACCACCGCCACCCCGCGCACCGCCGGGCACTCCAGCGCCGCCGCCACGGTGTCCTGCGCGAAAGCCAGAGCGAGCTGCGGCCGCAGATCCCGCCCCGCGGCGAGCCGGCTCTTGGCCAGCGCCAGCGGCTTCAGCGGCACCACCAGCTCCCACACCCTCATGCTGCGCACCGGCACATTCTGCCCTCCGCCCGGCCCGCCGCGGCGCCCGCCGGGGCTCGGGTTACGGTGTCCGGTACGCGCCCGGGCGACCGGCTTCTCGACAGACCGCGGAGCCGGGGCGACACTTGTGCGGCTGTCCGAAAGCCCGGCCGAACCCGCGGGCAGCGCCAATCGAGGAGGATGTCCTGGTGTCCCGCCGCAGAATCGGCTTCTGGTACCGCTTCGCCGCTGTCATCGCGAAACCATGGCTCGTCGTCCTCTTCAAGCGGGATTGGCGCGGAATGGAGAACATTCCGGCCGCGGGCGGATTCATCACCGCCGTCAACCACAACTCGTATCTCGACACGTTCTCCTACGCGCACTTCCAGTACAACACCGGGCGCGTGCCGCGATTCCTCGCCAAGGACGCGCTCTTCAAGGGCGGCCTGGTCGGCGCGTTCATGCGCGGCAGCCACCAGATCCCCGTCTACCGGGAGTCGATGAACGCCGCCGGCGCCTTCCGGGCCGCCGTCGACGCCGTCGAGAAGGGCGAGTGCGTCGCCTTCTACCCCGAGGGAACGCTCACCCGCGACCCCGGCCTGTGGCCGATGACCGGCAAGACCGGTGTCGCCCGCGTCGCCCTGCTCACCAAGGCGCCCGTCATCCCCGTCGCGCAGTGGGGCGCCCACGAGGCGCTGCCCCCGTACGGCAAGCCCAAGCTCTTCCCCCGCAAGACCTTCCGGGTGCTCGCCGGGCCGCCGGTCGACCTGTCCGCGTACTACGGCCAGGAACCGACGCCCGAGGCGCTTCGGGCCGCGACGGAGACCATCATGGACGCCATCACCGCGCTCCTGGAGCAGTTGCGCGGCGAGAAGGCCCCGGCGGAACGGTTCGACCTGCGCAAGGCCCGTGAGGAAGGGCGCGGCAAGGCCGCCGCGGACGCGGTGCGGGAGGAGAACAAGTGACGCGCTGCGCGGTGTACGGAACGGGCTCCTGGGGCACGGCGTTCGCCATGATCCTCGCCGACACCGGATGCGAGGTGACCTTGTGGGGCCGCCGCGAGGCCGTCGTCGAGGCGATCAACACCACCCGCGCCAACCCCGACTACCTGCCCGGGATCGAACTGCCGCCCGGCGTCCGGGCCACCACGGACCCGGTGCGCGCCGCCGAGGCCGCCGAGTTCGTGATCCTGGCCGTACCCTCCCAGACGCTGCGCGGCAACCTGACCGCCTGGGCGCCCGCGCTCCCCGGCGACGCGGTGCTGGTCAGCCTGATGAAGGGCGTCGAACTCGGCACCGCCAAGCTGATGAGCGAGGTCATCGAAGAGGTGGTCGCCAAGGCCGGGCCCGGTGGTCCCCCCGACGAGGTCAGGGGGCGGGTCGCCGTGCTCTCCGGGCCCAACCTCGCCAAGGAGATCGCCGCCCGCCAGCCCGCCGCGGCCGTCGTGGCCTGCCGTGACGAATCCGTCGCCCGACGGCTCCAGGCCGCCTGCCACACCCCGTACTTCCGCCCGTACACCAACACCGACGTCGTCGGCGTCGAACTCGGCGGCGCCGTCAAGAACGTGATCGCGCTCGCGGTCGGCATCGCCGACGGCATGGGCCTGGGCGACAACGCCAAGGCGTCGCTGATCACCCGGGGTCTGGCCGAGACGACCCGGCTGGGCCTGGCGATGGGCGCCGACGCGCACACCTTCGCCGGACTGGCCGGAATGGGTGATCTCGTCGCCACCTGCTCCTCGCCGCTCTCGCGCAACCACACCTTCGGCATCAACCTCGGTCGCGGCATGACCCTGGAGGAGACCATCGCGGTCACCAGGCAGACCGCCGAGGGCGTCAAGTCCTGCGAATCCGTGCTCGATCTGGCCCGCAGGCACCACGTGGACGTGCCCATCACCGAGACCGTCGTGGAGATCGTGCACGAGGGCAAGCCGCCCCTGGTGGCGCTCGGTGAACTGATGTCGCGCTCGGCCAAGGCGGAGCGCCGCTGACGGCCGCACGGCCGCATTCGGCTGCACGTTCGCTGACGGAAGCGGAACCAAAAGGTAGGGTCACAGCGACATGAGCAACATGCCTTCACTCCACAGCCAGCAGCCGCCCGGCCGCAAGCCGCGCGTCGCCGTCGTCTTCGGCGGTCGCAGCTCCGAGCACGCCATCTCGGTCGTGACCGCCGGAGCCGTGCTCCGCGCCATCGACCGCACCAAGTACGAGGTGCTGCCCATCGGCATCACCGCCGACGGCCGCTGGGCGCTCACCGCGGACGATCCCGAGCGCATGGCGATCACCGGCCGCGAACTGCCCGACGTGGCACGGCTCGCCGAATCCACCGACGGCTCGGTGGTGCTCCCCGTCGACCCCGCCAACCGCGAGGTCGTGCTCTGCGAACCCGGTTCGGTCCCCAAGGCGCTCGGCGACGTCGACGTCGTCTTCCCGATGCTGCACGGCCCGTACGGCGAGGACGGCACCCTCCAGGGGCTGCTGGAGCTGGCGGGCGTGCCGTACGTGGGCTCCGGCGTGCTCTCCTCCGCGGTCGGCATGGACAAGGAGTACATGAAGCGCGTCTTCGTCTCCTTCGGGCTGCCCGTGGGCCCCTACGAGGTGATCCGGCCCCGCGAGTGGGCCGCCGACCCCGAAGCCGCACGCCGCAGGATCACCGCCTTCGCCGCGGAACACGGCTGGCCGGTGTTTGTCAAACCGGCCCGCGCCGGCTCCTCGATCGGCATCACCAAGGTCGACGACGCCTCCGCGCTGGACGACGCGATCGCCCTGGCCCAGCGCCACGACCCGAAGGTCATCGTGGAGGCGATGCTCAGCGGCCGCGAGATCGAGTGCGGCGTGCTGGAGTTCGAGGACGGCCCGCGCGCCAGCGTCCCCGCCTGGATCCCGCCGGTCGGCGGCTTCGACTTCTACGACTTCGAGGCCAAGTACATCGACTCCGCCGAGGGTGTCGTACCGGCCCCGCTGACGCCCGAGGAGACCGCCCGTGTGCAGGAGCTCGCGGTGCGCGCCTTCGACGCCGCCTCCTGCGAGGGCCTGGTGCGCGCCGACTTCTTCCTCACCGACAGCGGCGAGTTCGTCATCAACGAGATCAACACGATGCCGGGCTTCACCCCGATCTCGATGTACCCGCGGATGTGGGAGGCCAGCGGGATCAGCTACCCGGAGCTGGTGGACCGGCTGATCCAGGCCGCGCTGCGCCGCTCCACCGGCCTGCGCTGAGCGGCTCGGCTCGCCCTGGGCCTGTATGGTCGGGCTCCGCCTCGCTTCGGCTGCGGTCGGGTGCCGCCCCCTCGTACCTCGGGCACGGCCCCCAACCTCCGCCTCAGCTCGGCTCGCCCTCACAGGGCTGCCGGGTACGCCATCAGCACCGGTTCCGCGAGATCGGGATGGACCGCG
>CAYNNX010000305.1:0-8756 GCA_964398515.1 uncultured Streptantibioticus sp.
GGATCACCTCGACCCGCGGTCACTCGATCACCTCGATGCAGGCGATCTACGTTCCGGCGGACGACCTGACCGACCCGGCCCCGGCGACCACCTTCGCGCACCTCGACGCGACGACGGTGCTCTCCCGGCCGATCTCGGAGAAGGGCATCTACCCGGCCGTGGACCCGCTGGACTCCACGTCCCGCATCCTGGACCCGCGCTACATCGCGCAGGACCACTACGACTGCGCCATGCGCGTCAAGAGCATCCTGCAGAAGTACAAGGACCTCCAGGACATCATCGCGATCCTCGGCATGGACGAGCTGAGCGAGGAGGACAAGCTCACCGTCCAGCGCGCCCGCCGCATCGAGCGCTTCCTGTCGCAGAACACCCACGCGGCGAAGCAGTTCACCGGTGTGGACGGCTCCGACGTTCCGCTGGACGAGTCGATCGCCGCGTTCAACGCGATCGCCGACGGTGAGTTCGACCACTTCCCGGAGCAGGCGTTCTTCATGTGCGGCGGCCTCGACGACCTGAAGGCCAACGCCAAGAAGCTCGGCGTCTCCTGACGCCGGGCGCCCCGCGCGCCTGGCGGGGGGCGGGCTTTGTCCCGCCCCCCGGCCGTACCCCGTTATCCTGTGACCCAACACCTGCCGGAAGCGGTGGGTGGAGACCCGAGGAGCCATCTTGGCCGAGCTGCACGTCGAGCTGGTCGCCGCAGACCGCAAGGTCTGGTCGGGCGATGCCACGATCGTCGTCGCGCGCACGGCGTCGGGCGACGTAGGCATCATGCCGGGCCACACTCCGCTCCTCAGCGTGCTGGAGTCGGGCCCGGTGACCATCCGCACGAGCGGCGGCGACACCGTCGTCGCGGCCGTGCACGGCGGCTTCATCTCGTTCTCGGAGAACAAGCTCTCGATCCTCGCGGAGATCGCGGAGCTCGCCGACGAGATCGACGTGGAGCGTGCCGAGCGCGCCCTGGAGCGCGCGAAGACGGACGCCAACGCCGTCGCCGAGCGACGCGCCGACGTCCGCCTGCGTGCTGCCACCGGCACGCACTGACGTAACGAGCGACCTTGAGGGCCGCGGGCCGCCGATCGGGCGGTCCGCGGCTCGGGCGCAGCAGGAAGCGGTAGGAACTGGGCGGGTCCGGTCCCCCCGGACGTGAAGCGAGGAGGTCGGCAGGCGTGGTCCTCGCTTTGCAGCTGCTCGGAACGGCGGTGGCGCTGGCCGTGCTGGCGCTCTTCGTCTTCGGCCTGCGCCGCCGCCTGATCCAACGCCCGGGCGGCACTTTCGACTGCAGCCTGCGCCAGATCCACGACCACCCCGACGAGCCCCCCACCGGCAAGGGCTGGGTGTACGGGGTCGCCCGCTACAGCGGTGACCGGGTGGAGTGGTTCCGGGTCTTCTCCTACGCACCGCGGCCCCGCCGCACGCTGGAGCGCTCCTCGATCGAGGTCGTCCGGCGCCGCACCCCGCAGGGGGAGGAGGAGCTGGCGCTGCTCTCCGACGCCGTGGTGCTCAGCTGTACACACCGCGGGGAGCAACTTGAGCTGGCGATGAGCGAGGACGCGCTCACCGGCTTCCTCGCCTGGCTGGAGGCGGCTCCGCCCGGCCAGCGCGTCAACGTGGCCTGATCCCTCTCCCCGGACCACGCTCCTTGGTCAGCGGTTCTCGCCCGGGACCCAGAGCACGTCGCCGCGTTCCTTGTTCGCCGAGCGCGCCAGGATGAACAACAAATCGGAGAGCCGGTTCAGATACTTCGCCGTCAGCGGGTTCATGCTCTCGGCGTGGGTCTCCAGCGCCGCCCAGGTCGAGCGTTCCGCGCGGCGCACCACCGTGCAGGCCTGGTGGAGGAGGGCGGCGCCGGGGGTGCCGCCGGGGAGGATGAAGCTGCGCAGCTTCTCCAGGTCCGCCAGGAAGCGGTCGCAGTCCGCCTCCAGCTTGTCCACGTAACTCTGCTCGACGCGCAACGGCGGGAACTCGGGGCTCTCCACCACCGGCGTCGCCAGGTCGGCGCCCACGTCGAACAGATCGTTCTGCACGCGTACCAGGACCTTGACGATCTCCTGTGGCAGTTCCCCCAGCGCGATGGCCACGCCGATCGCGGCGTTCGCCTCGTTTGCGTCGGCGTACGCCGCGATCCGCGGGTCGGTCTTGGGGGCGCGGCTCATGTCGCCGAGCGCCGTGGTGCCGTCGTCCCCGGTGCGGGTGTAGATGCGTGTCAGATTGACCATGCGGCCGACTCTAGTCAGCTGCCCGCCCGCTTGAAACGACGTGTGCCCACCGTCACCGAGACCGCCGCCAGGGCCAGCGCCGCCACGATCCCGTAGAGCATCGCGGCGCCGGTGTAGTGGCCGACGTAGGCGGCGCGCACGGCGTCCACCAGATAGCGGAACGGCATGGCGTGGGAGAGCGCGTTCAGCCAGCCGGGGGCGAGCGACATCGGCAGCATCAGCCCGGACAGCAGCATCGCGGGCATGTTGACGGCGTTGACGACGGGCGCGAACTCCTGGGGTGTCGACACCGTCATGGCGAAGGCGTACGACAGCGAGGCGAGCGAGACCGTCAGGGCGGCCACGAAGGCGAAGCCGATCAGCACGCCGGTCAGCGGCGCGCGCAGTCCGACGAGGAGGGCCGCGAGGACCAGCAGGACGGACTGGAAGACCAGGAGCGCCGCGTCCCGCAGCACCCGTCCCAGCAGCAGCGCGAGGCGGCTGACCGGGGTGACGCGCATGCGGTCGATGACGCCGTGCTGCTTTTCGATGAGGATGCCGAAACCGGCGAACGCGGCGCCGAACAGGCCGAGTTGGAGCAGGAGGCCGGGCACCAGGACCTGCCAGGAGCTGCCTGCGGAGCCCAGCGGCAGGCCGGTCAGCAGCGGCCCGAAGAACACCAGGTAGAGCATGGGCATCAGGACGCCGAAGAGGATCTGGAACTTCGAGCGCAGGCTCTGCCGTGCGTAACGCTCGAAGACCAGTGCGGTGTCGGAGAGGAACGGGGTCAACTTCGGGCTCCTAGACGGCTACGGGGGCGGTGTCCTGCGGGGCGGCGCTGCGGCCGGTGATGGCGAGGAAGGTGTCCTGCAAGGTGGCGTCGGGCGATCCGGCGTACCGGGTCTTGAGCGCCTCGGGGGTGCCGTCGGCGGCCACGGCGCCCTTGTCGACCACGACGATCCGGTCGCAGAGCGCGTCGGCCTCGTCCAGGTAGTGCGTCGTCAGGAAGACGGTCGTGCCCCACTCGCCCCGGACGCGGCGCACCAGGTCCCACAGGTCGGCGCGGCTGCCCGGGTCGAGCCCGGTGGTGGGCTCGTCGAGGAAGAGCACCTCGGGCCGGTGGGTCAGGCCCATGGCGATGTCGAGCCTGCGCCGCTGCCCGCCGGAGAGGGCGGCGCACCTGCGGTCCAGCAGCCCGGTCAGGTCCAGCTGCCGCGCCAGTTCCTCCGCGCGGGCTTCGGCGGTGGCCCGGGGGAGCCGGTACAGGCGCCCCTGGGTGACGAGTTCCTCCCGCACGGACACGTTCGGGTCCACGCCGCCGGACTGGGCGACGTAGCCGGTCCTGCGCCGCACACCGGCGGGGTCGCGCAGCAGGTCGCAGCCGGCGACGGTGGCGGCGCCGCCGGTCGGGGCGAGCAGCGTGGTGAGCATGCGCAGCGTGGTGGTCTTGCCGGCGCCGTTGGGGCCGAGGAAGCCGAGGATCTCGCCGGGTTCGACGGTGAGGTCGATGCCGCGTACGGCGTGGACCGGGCCGCTTTTGGTGCGGAAGGCCAGGGCGAGGCCGGCGGTGCTGATGATGGGCATGTCCGCAAGAAAACCAGAGTCATTGAAAGTTTGCAATGCCTTCAAAATTTCAGAGGGCCCAGGAAACGCTAGGATGGCGGCATGGCAGCAGAGGGGCTCAGGGAGCGCAAGAAGCGTCAGACCAGGCAGACCATCTCGGACATCGCCACCTGGCTGTTCATGGAGCGCGGGTTCGACGCGGTCACCATCGCGGAGATCGCCGAAGCCGCCCAGGTCTCCGTCAACACGGTGTACAACTACTTCCCCGCCAAGGAGGACCTGTTCCTCGACCGCCAGTCCGGCGTCGTCGAGCGGCTCCCCCGGGTGGTACGCGGTCGGGCCCCGGGCGAGTCGGCGGCCCGCGCGGTGCTGGACGCGCTGCGCCGGGAGGTCGTCGCGGTCTCGCCCACGGTCGGGCTCATCGAGGGGTTCGACCGCTTCATGCGGGTGATCGAGGAGTCGTCCGCCCTCAAGTCGCGCATGTGGCGCATGCGCCAGGAGATCCTGGCCGCCCTGACCGCCACCCTGGCCGAGGAGGCCGGCGCCGAGGAGGGCGACCCGCTGCCGGAGCTGGTGGCCGGTCATCTCGCCCTGGCCCAGTCGCAGTTGCTCGACCGGATCGGCCGCGAGCTGATGGAGGGCGGCTCGCCCAGCGAGGTCTCGCGCCGCGCGCTGGACCTGCTCGACGAGATCGAGGACCTGCTGGGCGAGCGGGTCCTCGGCTATGCGACGAAGCCCACACCATGACGCGCGCCTCGGGGTGCTGCGCCGAGGAGTGAACGGGCGTTAAGGTCCCAGCGAGTACGTCGAGAAGATGGGGTGTGCCGTGGCGAAGAGACTCGCCGTCATCGGAGCGGGCCTGATGGGCTCGGGCATCGCACAGGTATCCGCCCAGGCCGGGTACGAGGTGGTCCTGCGCGACATCACCGACGAGGCGGTGACCCGGGGCAAGGACGGCATCCGGGCGTCGTACGAGAGGTTCGTGGCCAAGGGCAGGCTGGCGGCCGGCGAGGCGGAGGCCGCCCTCGACCGGATCACCACGACCACCGACCTGGACGCGGCGGCCGACGCCGACATCGTGGTCGAGGCGGTCTTCGAGAAGATCGACGTCAAGCAGGACATCTTCCGCACGCTCGACAAGATCACCCGGGAGGAGGCGATCCTGGCCTCCAACACCTCGGCCATCCCGATCACCAAGATCGCCGCGGTCACCTCGCGCCCGGAGCGCGTGGTGGGCACCCACTTCTTCTCGCCCGTCCCGCTGATGCAGCTGTGCGAGCTGGTCCGCGGCTACAAGACCAGCGACGCCACGCTCGCCGCCGCCCGCGAGTTCGCCGAGTCGGTCGGCAAGACCTGCATCGTCGTCAACCGCGATGTGGCCGGCTTCGTCACCACCCGGCTGATCTCCGCCCTGGTGGTGGAGGCCGTCAAGCTCTACGAGTCCGGCGTCGCCTCCGCCGAGGACATCGACACCGCCTGCAAGCTCGGCTTCGGCCACGCCATGGGCCCGCTCGCCACCGCCGACCTGACGGGCGTCGACATCCTGATGCACGCGACGAGCAACATCTACACCGAGTCGCAGGACGAGAAGTTCGCCCCGCCGGAGATCATGCGCCGCATGGTCGACGCGGGCGACATCGGCCGCAAGAGCGGCCAGGGCTTCTACCGCTACTGACCCGTGCGCGCCCCGGGTGGGACAGGGGCACCCGCCCCGGAGCGCCTACGCGCTCCGGGGCGAATTGCATCACCCGGTGGGGTGAATTCGGTATCGGTTCGCTCACGGACGGCAACTCCGCGGTGCGACGAATCGTCAGTTGCGGTGAGACTGGACAGAACCATCCGCACCGACCAACGGGGAACCAGGACATCTTGGGAGCGCGCATGCACATCAGGGGCGACCACGCCCAGCTCAGCGTCGGGGGCCGCCTCGACGTGCGGAGCGCGGCGGACGCCCGTACGGCTCTGCACACCGCGGTCGACTCCGGCCGCGGCGATCTGGTGCTCGACCTGACCGAGCTGGACTCGTGGGACGCCACGGGTCTCGGCGTCATCATGGGAGCGCACCGCCGGGCCGGCCGGGCCAACCGCCGGCTCGTCCTGCGCGGTGTGCCGCCGCAGATGGAAAGGCTGCTCGTCGCGACCCGGCTGCACCGCATTCTGACCATCGAACGGGAACTCACCGCCGACCCGACATCGCACGCCTGACGCTGCGGCGGCCGCGCCCACACCGCCCGAAAGGCACAACACGGACGGCGTGCCGCCCCTGGTTGTCGGCGACACCACAAGACGGTTTAAGGTTCGGTTTCCGGCGTGCCGTCCCGGCCCGCCACGCAGGGAGCCGGGCCGGTCCCGACAGCGGACGTACGGACTTCCGGTATGACTCACCCGTACGCCAGCGCACTTGGGGACGGAGACGATGGACCCACACCACCGCGGATCGCAGGACGGCGCCTCCAGGCCGCCGCTGCCCCGGCGCAAGGCGGCCCCGGCGAGCGCGCCCGACGAGACCGCGCCGATACCCCGGGCGGCGGAACCCCGTCCGCTGCCGTCGTCCACGCCACCGCCCGCGTCGTCGTCCCCGCCGCCGGCTCCGGCCGCGGCCGCCGCCGACAGCGGCGGCACCGCACGGGTCGCCCAGCTCGTCGCCGGCGAATACCTGCTGACGGTCAACCCGATCGACGGCAGCGAAGTCGTCGGCTGCCCGCCCGGCCGCGTCCCGGCCGTCGAGCGGCGCACCGCCGAGGAGCGTGCCGAGCGCGCCCGTGCGATGCGCCCGTCGCCCGACCCGGCCGCCGCCGGGAGCCTGCCGCCGCTGCTGGAACGCACCGAGGAGTGCGAGCGCCTGGTGCGGCTGCTCGCCCGAGGCCGCTCGGTACGGGTCACCGGCCCCGCCGGTGTCGGCCGCAGCTCGCTGCTCGACCTGGTCGCCGAGCGCTGCGCCGACCTGGCGCCCGACGGCGTCATCCGCCTCTCCGGCTACCACCGCAGCCCCGGCGACCTGCTGCACGACCTGTACGCGGCGGTCTACCGCGCCGAAGGGCACCGCCTGGACCGGCCGCGGCTGCTGGAACACGTCGCCGGGATCGGTGCCGTCGTCGTGCTCGACGACATCGAGTTCGGCGGCGCGGCGCTGGAGGAACTCCTCGACGCGGCCGCCGAATGCGCCTTCCTCGTCTCCGCCACCCCCGATGTGGCCGCCCCCGCACCCGGTTCGGCGCTGGAAGAGGTCTTCCTGACCGGCCTGTCCAAGGACGCCTGCCTCGACCTCCTCGAACGAGCCCTGCGCAGGCCGCTGACCGAGGAGGAGAGCGACTGGGCCGGCGGCCTGTGGTTCGAGTCGGAGGGGCTGCCGCTGCGCTTCGTGCAGGCCGCCGCGCTGCTCACCCGGCGCGAAGCGCGGCTGGCGGCGCCGCCGGACCCCGAGGATGACGCCTTCGCCGCGGGCGCCCCGGATCCCGTGGCGCTGCCCTCGCTCGCGGAGAGCGCCGCCCCGGCCGAGCTGCTCGCCTCGCGCCTGAGCCCCGAGGCCCGCGAAACGCTGCGTTTCGCACTGGCGTTGGGCGGCGAGTGCCCGCACTCGTCACACCTGCCCGCGCTGATCGGCGACGCCCACGCCGACGCCGCGCTCGGCGAGCTCGTCTCCGTCGGGCTGGCCACCCGGGTCGCCGCGCACCACCGGCTCGCCGCCGGGGTCCTGCAGCAGCTGCAAACCGGCCGCCCCGACCTCGCCTCGCCCGGCCGCACCGCCGCGCAGCACTATGCCTGGTGGGCCGGCCACCCCTCGGTCACCCCGGAGCGGGTGGCCGCCGAGGCCGAGGCGATCATCGCCGCCATGGCCGCCGCCCGCGACGGCGGCCACGCCAGCGCGGCGGTACTGCTGGCCCGCTCGGCCGCTCCGGTCCTCGCCGCGGCACTCCACTGGGGCGCCTGGGAGCGGACCCTGCGGATCGGCCAGGAGACCGCCCGGATGGCCGGCGAGGTCGCCGAAGAGGCCTACTTCCACCACGAGTTGGGCGTCCTCGCGCTGTGCACCGGGAACCTCGATCGGGCCCGCACCGAGCTGGAGGCCTCCATCGGCATGCGCGGGGTGCTCGCCGACCGCAAGGGCACGATCGTCGGCCGCCGCACCCTCGCGCTGGTCACCGACCGGTCCCGCGGAGCGGCGTCATCCGGCCGCGCCGCCCTCTCCGGGCCCCCTGCGGGCCGCGAGCCGGCCTCGGCCCCTCGCACCCGCGCGGACGCCGAGGAGGCCCGCACCGAGCCGCACGGCATCCCGGCCCTGCCCTACGCCGCCTCTCGGGAGCCCTCCGACGGCATCGCCGACACGATGATCACGCCGCGCCCGACCGCGGCCGCTTCCGGCCACCGCGGGCGCCGCACCCGGTTCGGCTCGCGCCGCACCATGATCGCGGCGGGCGCGGGCGCGGTCCTGGCGGCCGTCATCGGGACGGTCGTCACCCTCGGCGCCACCTCCGGCAACGGCACGCCCGCCGCGCCGCCGACGCAGGACGTGACCCCCACCTCGATCGGTGACGACACCGGCGGCGCCGCCGTCCCCGTCGCCCACCAGTCGCACCCGGCCGGCCACGGCCGCCGCCACGCCACTGCGGGCGCGGGTGCCGGTCACCACTCCGCGAGCCCGGCGCCGGGCGCCACGTCCGGCGGCGGTACGCCGACCGACGGCACCGGGACGTCGGGTGGCGGCCAGGGGCCGACGAGCGCGCCCACGGACCCCGGCCAGCCCAGCGCACCGCCCTCGACCCCGCAGCCCCCGCCGACGAGGCCGTCGCACAGCACGACCCCGACCGCGACGCCGACCCAGACGTCCTCGGGCACCACGACCCCGACCCCGGCGCCGCCCGCCGGCTCCAACTCCGCCAGCGGCCCGGCGCCCAACACCCCCGGAAGCGGAACCGGAACCGGAACGGGTACGACCGCCTGAGCGTGCAGCACGGCGCGCGAAGGCCCCGGCACACCTCGCGTGCCGGGGCCTCGGCG
>CAYNNX010000306.1:0-8755 GCA_964398515.1 uncultured Streptantibioticus sp.
AAAGACGCGCTCGGGCCCGGTCGCCGTGGCGTCCCACGAGGGCAGGGTGACCGCTGCCGTGATGTCGCGCGGGGCGGACCAGGTCACCCCGGCGTCGGCGCTGCGCTGCACGCGGATCCGCCGGGGCGCCCCGCCCACCGCGGCGGCCGGGGCGCGCACCGACAGCAGCAGGACGCCGCCGGTGACCGGATCGGCCACGGGCGCCGGATTGCCCGCCGTGTCGTGCCCGGCCCCGGTGACCACCCGCAGCGGTCCCCAGGTGCAGCCGCCGTCCGCCGAGCGGCGCAGCACGATGTCGATGTCGCCGGTGTCGGCGTCCGAGTTCCGGCGCCCCTCCGCGAAGGCCAGCACCGCCCCTCTCCGGGTGCGGACCACCGCGGGGATGCGGAAGGTGTGGTAGCCGCCGGCGCCCGAGGCGAACGGCACCGAGCTGACGCAGGGCGTACGGCGGCCGGCCGCGGCACCCGGTGCCCCCGGCCACCCGGCCGCACCCGTGAGGACCAGCGCGAGCACCGCCCCGGCCCGGCGGAAGGAAGAGCGCACGGCGCCCAGTATCGGCACCGGCCGCGGCCGTTTTCCGTGGCGACACACGGCCGGTCAGCCCGTCGGCGGTCAAAAGCCGTGCGCGGGACCCCCGGTGGGGGAATGACGGGCCCGGCCGATAGTGGGGGGACCGGCCGGACCCGTGACGCCGTGGCGGGGACATCGCTGCGAGGGGCGGTACCGCGCACGCCGACCGAGCGCCTGCCCCGGTTCGCCGCGGCCAAACCGGTTCGCCGCACATTGTTCGAGCGGCGGGCGTGAACTCCCCTGCGGCCTGGGCGAATCGGCTCACGGCACCCTCACGGGAGCTCCCGTGCGCGCCGAGGCGGTGATCGCCTCCGCGATCAGCAGGCCGCGCAAGCCGTCGCGGAACGACGCGCAGGGCGGCAGCCCTTCGAGGCCGCAGATCTCGTCGAGGAACGCCCGCGCCTGATGGACGAACAGGTCGGAGGCGCCGTACCCGAGCCCCGCGGAGTCCATCGGCAGGCCGCCCGCGAAGTACGGCTGCTCGGGGCCGACGATCACCCGGCGGCCGCCGCCGGACGCCCCCTGCTCCGCGCGGAAGGAGAGGGTGAACTCGCCCGGCCGGTGCAGGTCGAAGGCGGCCGAGCCCCCGGTGCCGAAGACCTCGAAGCCGAGCCCGGCCGGCAGCCCGTGGGCCACCCGGGAGACCGAGAACGTGCCCAGGGCGCCGCCGGCGAAGCGCGCGGTGAACGTGGCCACGTCCTCGTTCTCCACCCGGCCGAAGCGGTCGGTGAGCTCCACGTGGCTGTGGCCGACGGGGGCCGCCGCCGGGATCGGCCGCCTGGGGACGGCGGTGGCGTGCACCGCGCCGCTGATCTCCGCCAGCGGCCCGCACAACTGCTCGGCCAGATCGGTCAGATGGCTGCCCAGGTCGCCCAGCGCCCCGGTCCCGGGCGCGCCCTGATCGCGCCAGGTGAACGGGGCCCTGGGGTCCAGGCCGTAGTCGCACCAGAAGCGGCCGTTGAAGTGGATGACCTCGCCCAGGTTCCCGGCCAGCAGCTCCTGGCGGATCGCGCCGATCGCGGGGGAGCGGCGATAGGAGTAGCCGACGGCGGCCACCAGCCCCGCGCGTTCGGCCGCCTCGGCCATCGCCCGGGCGTCCTCGGCCGTGGGCGCCAGCGGCTTCTCGCACAGCACGTGCTTGCCCGCGGCCAGCAGGCCCTCGGCCACCTCGCGGTGCAGGCGGTTGGCGACGACCACGCTCACCGCGTCGATGTCGTCCGCGTCGGCGACGGCCCGCCAGTCGGTCTCGGCGCGCTCGTAGCCGTAGCGCCGGCGCGCGTCCTCGGCGAGTGCCGCGTTGGTGTCCGCCACGGCGACCAGCCGGACCGGCGGCAGCCCGGCGCCGAAGACGGTTCCGGCCGACCGGTACCCGGCCGCGTGCGCACGCCCGGCCATCCCGGCCCCGATCACGGCGACTCCGATCGACTCACGCTTCATCTGATACGCCTTCCGGTCGCCGGCGGTCTGCCGACAGGTTTGCTGACGGATCGTCACTAGAACGTGCTAGTAGCGGCGCGGACCACTGTGGTGCCCGCCGGGGAGGCATGTCAAGACATTCGGATGAACCCTCGGTCGGCAGTCGGCCGCCGAACGATTTCACCCGTACGGGCGAGACGGGCGGCCGGGGCGTCCGACGGGTGCCCGTCAGCCGTGGCGGCGGCACGTCAGGCGGCCGGAAGGCGGTCGGCGGCAGGGTGCGCGCAGGGCCGGCCGGGGGTCGACGGAAGGCGTCGCTGCGGTAGCGCAGAGCGACGGTTGTGCCTAGTTTGCCGTTATTAAGGGATTTCGGTGAGTGGAGGGGTCGTCGTGCGTGTGAATCGACTGCGCGTCGCCTTGCTGTGCGGGGCGACGCTGACAGCCGCGGGGATCGCGGTGCTGGCCGGCTCCGCAGGGGCCCCCGGTGGCCTCGTCGGGGCACCGCGCCCTCCGTCCGCGCCGGAGGTCTCCCAGGCCCGGCCCGCCCTGCCGGGGGCGGCCCCGCTGCCGCGGGTGATGCCTCTGGCCCCCGGGGACAACGGCCTCCTCCAGCCCGGCGTCGGCGCGCTGGGCAGGTTCATACCACGTGTCGCACCCCGTCCGCCCGCCGTTGCCGGACTGTACGACGCCACCCACGCCGACCGGCTCTCCCCGGCCGTCGCCGGAGACCGCGAACTGGTCTACGTGCCCAACAGCGGAGAGACCGGCATGGGCGGCACCAAGCCGTCCGCCAGCCCCGACCGGGGCACCGTCACCGTCATCGACCCCAAGACGTTCAAGGTCGTCGGCCACTTCTCCGTCGGGGCGCTGCCGCAGCACGTGACCCCGTCGTGGGACCTGAAGACCCTGTGGGCCGACGCCAGCGGCAGCAACCAACTCGTCCCCATCGACCCGCGGACCGCCAAGCCCGGCAAGCCGGTTCCCGTCGACGCGCCCTACAACCTGTACTTCACGCCCGACGGCAGGTCCGCGCTGGTCATGGCGGAGCGCCGCAACCGGATCGACGTCCGCGACCCGCACACCATGCAGCTGCGGCGCTCGGTCGACGTGCCGTGCGACGGCATCAACCACGCCGACTTCTCCGCCGACGGCGGCTACTTCGTCGCCACCTGTGAATTCTCCGGACACCTGCTGAAGTTCGACACCGCCACGCTGGACCTGAAGGGCTCCGTGTCCCTGGGGGCGCAGTCCATGCCCCAGGACATCCGGCTCGGTCCGGACGGCCGCACGTTCTACGTGGCCGGGTTCCACGACGGCGGGCTGATCCCGGTCGACGGAGCGAGTCTGCGGCGGGGCGCCACCATCCCCACCGGTGCGGGTGCCCACGGCATCTATCCCAGCAGGGACGGCTCGGTGCTCTACGTCTCCAACCGCAAGGCCGGCTCCGTCACCGTGGTGGACCCGGTGTCAGGCAAGGCCACCGGCAACTGGACGATCCCCGGCGGCGGTTCACCCGACATGGGCGGAGTCACCGCGGACGGCAAGCAGTTGTGGCTGTCGGGGCGCGACGACGACGTGGTCTACGTCTTCTCCACCGTCGAGGGGCGGATGATCGCCAAGATCCCGGTCGGCGCCAACCCGCACGGCCTGGCGGTCTTTCCCCAACCGGGCCGCTACAGCCTGGGCCACACCGGCAACTACCGCTGAACGGGGGCGGATGCCGGAACCGGAGCCGGAGCCCTGACCCGGCCGGGCGCTCGCGCAAGGTCAGGGCTTCCGGCCGGGCGGCCTCAGGTGCCGGGCTTGCGGCCGTAGACGAACACGTTGTCGCCGGTGCGCAGCAGGCGCCAGTACGCCGCGGCGTCGTGCATCCGCATGTTGACGCAGCCGTGCGAGCCCGGAGGCGAGTACACGCTGCCCGCGATCGCGTGGAAGGCCTCACCGCCGTCGAAGAACTGGCTGTAGGGCATCGCCACGTGGTAGAGCGTCGAGTAGTGGTGCAGGTCCCGCCAGTAAATGTGCGTCGCCCCGGTCCGCGTCACGAACCCGGCGCGGCCGCTGCGGATCGGCACCGGGCCGTACACCAGCCTGCGGCCGTCCTGGATCCAGCTGAGCTGACGGGTGAGGTCGACGCAGGCGATCCGGCCCCGGTCCGTGGGGCACTTGCCCGCTTTGTTCGGATTGTGGTCGGCCGCCCGCTGCTGGATGATCCGGTGCATGACGCCCCAGGTCGCCGGCCCGGCGTAGCCGACGTCCGGCGTTATGCCGTGGCTGTCCTGGAAGGCATGGATGGCCCGGCAGTCGGCGGGCGACTGGCGCCCGTCCACCGGCAGGCCCAGGAATCGCTCCACCTGCCGCTGGTACGGCCCGGTCTGCGTGGTGCACGACGTCGCATGTGCCGCCGGAGCCGCCGCGACGGTGGCGGGAACAGCCAGCGCGACGGCCCCGAGCGCCACCGCGACCCGCCGGCGCACGCCGCCCAGTTTTCTCATCAACGTACTTCCTCCGCCTCCTCGTCCCCCGTGTGCCGGTTGGTTGCCGGGTATGACAGCCGAAAGGCCCGGCTGGTTGCGCCCGTCCTGAGCCATCCGTACGTTACGTTCGAACGATGCGCCTGCTGCTGACATCGGACACGCACGTGCCCAAGCGCGCCAGGCGGCTGCCGGAGGAAATCCTCGCCCAGGCCGGGCGCGCCGACGTGGTGATCCACGCGGGGGACTGGGTGGACACCGCCACCCTCGACCTGCTCCAGGCGCGTTCCCGGCGGCTGGTCGGCGTCCACGGTAACAACGACGGCCCCGAGCTGCGGGAGCGGCTGCCCGAGGTGGCGTACGCGGAGGTGGGAGGGGTGCGCTTCGCCGTCGTGCACGACACCGGACCGGCCGCCGGGCGCGAGCGGCGCTGCGCCGAGCGGTTCGGGGACGTGGACGTGCTCGTCTTCGGCCACAGCCACATCCCGTGGGACACCACCGCCCCCGGCGGGCCGCGGCTGCTCAACCCGGGCTCGCCCACCGACCGGCGGCGTCAGCCCTACTGCACGTACATGACAGCCGAGATCGACGGCGGCGTGCTCACCGAGGTCACCTTGCACCGGCTGGCGCCGCGCGAATGACGGGGTCCCGTTGCGCCGGCCGCGGTCACCAGGCGTAGACCCGGGTCATGATCTCGCGCCGGGACGTGCGGTCCGGCCCCGGGTAGTCCACCATCACCGTCAGCCCGTTCGGATCGCGCCCCTCCACCACCGTGTAGCCGTCACCGGAGTCCGTGGCGACGTGGGCCGAGCGGTCCTTGAGGAACCGCTCGCAGCGGCGCAGGTCGTCCGGGCCGTCCGCGGCCCAGATCGTGTACTGGATGCCGACCGCGCCCATCGGATGCTCCCCCTTCGGGCCGATCGACCGCAGGTAGACCTGCGAGCCGCCGGAGCCGGAGAGGAGCACCGCCGAGCTGCGGCGCGCGGTGACCTCCATGCGCAGCAGGTCGCCGTAGAAGCGGGCGGACTCCTCCAGGTCGTGCACGAAGACCACGACCGAGGAGAGCCTGGGACCGCCGGCCGGCGCCTCCCGGCCGGACGGGCTCGCGTCCGCCCGGGGCTGCTCGCGTGGCTCGGGCTGCTCGGACGTCATGGGGGCGCGCCCCCTTCATCTCTCGCTTCCTACCGCCCGGCGGTGCGGCCGCCGGGGCCCCCTTCCACGGTATCGGCAGGCGCGACGGCCTGCCCGGGGGCGCTCAGGCCTCGCGGACCGGCAGCCCGGCCAGGCCCGCGGCCTGCCCGAGGACGTCGCGGAGCATGGCCGGGGTGACCCGCCCGGTGAAGACGTTGCGCCGGCTGGGGTGGTAGCAGCCCAGCACCCACAGCCCCGGGCCGCCCGCGCCGTCGTCGAGCGCAAGGCGCGCGCCGTGCGCGAAGGCGGGCCGGGGCCGCGGCACCCGCCATCCCGCGTCCGCCAGGACGGGCAGCAGCGCCTGCCAGCCGAAGCCGCCCAGCACCACGACCGCCCGCAGCGTCGGACGCAGCAGCTGGAGTTCGCGCGCCAGCCAGGGGCGGCAGGTGTCCCGTTCGGCGGTGGTGGGGCGGTTCTGAGGCGGTGCGCAGTGCACCGGCATCGTGATCCGCACCCCGCGCAGCGTCAGCCCGTCGTCCCGGTGCGTCGCGGTCGGCTGCGAGGCGAGGCCCAGCGCGTACAGCGCCGCGTACAGCACGTCCCCGGACGGGTCGCCGGTGAACGCCCGGCCGGTGCGGTTGCCGCCGTGCGCGGCCGGGGCCAGCCCCACGACCGCCAGCGCGGCGTCCGGCGGGCCGAACCCGGGCACCGGCCGCGCCCAGTACGCCCAGTCCTGGAAGGCCCGGCGCCGGACCCGGGCGACCTCCTCCCGCCAGGCGACCAGCCGCGGGCACGCGGCGCACCCGGTGACCGCCGAGTCGAGCTCGGCCAGCGAGCCCGCAGCCGCGCAGCGGAGGGCGGGGTACCCCGGATCGCCCGGGTCCGCGGGCCGACCGGCCATCGCCCTCGCCTCCTGATCCGTCACGTGCGCTCCCCCGAATGCCCCGCCCCGGTGGCGCGGGCCCGCACCGCCCGTTAGGTGTTACACAGCGTGCCGATGTGTACGCGTGGTGACCGTGATCCGCACATCCGCATTCCTGCCCGAGTGGAGTCGCGCCATGTTCTCAGAGTCAGCCTTCCGTACCCGGCGCGACGCCCGGTCAGCGTCCGGCACGGGTGCCCACGAGCCGCCGTCGGACCTCTCGCGCGAGGAGCAGGCCCGTTCGCTGCTGCGCACGGCGGCCACCTACCGGCCGGTCGACGAGGTGGCGGCGCTCGTCGCGATGCTGAAGGAGACCGGGGAGGTGCCCAACCCCGCCGACGAGGCGCTCGGCGCCGCCGCCCTGTCCCGGTCCGTCGACGAGGTCGCCGAGCTCGTCGCCCTGCTGGGCCGTCCGCCGCACGACCCCGACGCGGCGTGCGCTGCGCTGCGCTCCGCGGCGGTGTCCCGTCCCGTCGACGAGGTCACCGAACTGGTCCGCCTGCTGGGCCGTCCGCCGCACGGCCCCGAGGTGGCGGAGGAGGCGCTGCGGGCGGCGGCCCTGGGGCGGCCCGTGGAGGAGGTCGTGCACCTGGCGACCCTGCTCGACCGCCCGGAGTTCGTCGCCGTACCCGAATACCTGGGCGACGAGGAGCTCACGGGCCGGTTCGGCGTGAACGGCACGAAGGTGTCATCCCGTGCCGCCCGGAGCGAGGACGCCTCCGGCTCCCGCGGCTTCGGGTCGGGCGCCGCGGACGACCCCGGCATCGGCGACTACCCCCTCTACCCGCCGGACAGCTACCCGTACCTGCCCTCGCCGGCCGGGTGCACCTCGGCCATGGGGGACAGGGCCTTCTCCGTCGAACGCGCCCTGGGCCTGCGGGGGCGGCACGCCGACGGCCCGCTGCGCAGCGTCCTGCGATGGCCCGCCGCGGCGGCGCTGGCCGTGTGCGGGCTGCTCCATCTGCCCTCCGACTTCCCGGAGTTGAACGCGCCGGGCTACGGCGACGTGCTCTCCGTCCTGATGACCGGCCTGTGCCTGTTCGTCGCCGTGTGCCTGGCCGGGCGGGACAGCGTCCGCGTCTGGATGGCGGGCGTCGCCGCGGCCGCGGGTGTGACCGTCGTCCACATCCTGGCCACGACCCCGGCGCTCTCCTCGCTCGGCCTGGACGACGTCACCACCGCCCCCGGGGTCGCCGCGGTCGGCTTCGCGGTGCTCGGCGCGCTGCTCGCCGGGACCGCGCTGCTGTGGCACCCGCGGCGCGCCGACGTCACCGGCTGACCCGGGCCGGCGGCGGCCTCAGCGCGGCTCCAGCACCACCCACACCCGCCCCGGCCGGAACGCCATGCGCCGACCCCGGTAGGTGAAGACCGTGCCGCCGCCGGGGTGCGGCCGCGACCAGGTGCCGTCGTAGGCCCGGCCGTCGCGCAGGACGACGGCCTCGCCGGAGCCCACGGTCGGCGCGAACGGGGAGAGCTCGCCGGGGGAGTCCTCGAAACCGCGCGGCGAGGTGGTCTCGGCGACCTTCTGCACCACGACGGTCGCCGCGCTCACCGCGCCCGCGTCGGTGGTCCGGGCGGGCCTGCCGTCCATCGCCACGAGGAACCGGCCCAGCCGGGCCGACCACGTGAAGGTGAACGACGCCGCCGGCATCCGTGCCGTGTAGGAACCCGTGGGCGTCCCGCCCGCCGGTGCCGGGCCGAAGCGGAAGCCCACGTCGCGGGCGGGCGCCGCGTCGGGGAAGTCGCGCAGGATCCCGGACGGCACCGCGTACTGGTTGTACGGCGGGACGTCGGCGCCCCGGAAGAACGAATTGTCCTGCCGCGGCGAGCAGTTGAAGACGTCCGCCCGCGCGAGCACCGGCAGGAATCTGGTGAGCGCCCCCGAGTAGACGAAGTCGACCCTGCCGTAAGCCTGGAGGATCTGCAGATCGCTCTCGCGTGCGCTGCGCACCGGGCCGATCGAGTCGCCGTGCGGCAGGTGCGCGCTGTCGTAGACCGCCAGGAGGCGTGACAGGCCGCCTTCGACCTCGATGGCGTAGACGACGTCGGCGGCGTTCAGGCCGGTCTGCGGGCGGGCGAAGGAGATGTTGTCGATCTTCACCGCCATGATCCGGCCGGCCGCGCCGGGCAGTCCGGTGAGCGGCGAGACGGGCGGGCCGCTCGGGGCGGCCGGAGGCGGCGAGGACGTCGGCGGCCGGTGCCGCCCGCCGCCGAGCACGGCGAGCACGGCGAGCACGGCGGCGAC
>CAYNNX010000307.1:0-8657 GCA_964398515.1 uncultured Streptantibioticus sp.
CGGCCTTCTTTGTCCGCAGGTTCCGCCTGGAAGGGCGGGGCTGCGGGGATCGCGGATGCGTGACCGGGGACCACCTTCCAATCCGGGGTCTGCGGTACCCGGGCGGATTCCTTCCTCGCCCGGGCGATCCTGATGGCGTTCTGCTCCTTACCTTCGGTTACTCGGTTGTACTGCTGGATACCGCGGGTACTGCTCGCAGCCCTCTCTGGGGTCGCGTCCTGCTTGATCTGCTTGCACGGCAGTTCGTGTCTGCCGTGCCCTCTTCGACTTCCTGGCTACAACGAAAACAGTAACCCTGCGACGAGTCAATGTCTACTGTCGCCATGAGAGGTTTTCTCCACTGCCGATGCGCGGCCTTCTGCCGCAAGTACACCCGGAAGAGTGCTTTCCCCGGTTGAATCCCGGCCCGGCGGGCACACGCTGAGCGTGGCGGCACGACCGATCCAGGGCGGGGTGGCAGCGCATGAGCGACACGGAGACGACCCGCACGACCACCGGGTCCCTTGTGGCTCTTGATGTCGACAGCCCCGCCGGCATCGCTCGCGCGCGCTCAGATCGCCGGACTGCCGAACCAATGGCCAGCGGCCCGCTCGAACGCCTCACGATCAGGGCGGCGATCACCTGCCCAGGCGACTATGCCGTCAGGCCGGACAAGTACGGCGCCCAGTCCGAGGTCGTTCCTCGCCGGCCCGGCCGCGTACCGTATCCGGCTCTCCCAGCCCGTCGCTGAACCGTGCAGGCGTCGGTCGGTGCTGAAATCGAGCGCGACGCCTCGTCCGTCCTGCATGAGGTCGCCGAGGCGGGTGCCGTCCTCAAGCCGGAGGTCCGGGGCGTTGCGGCCGATCAGCGGCTGCTCGCTGCCGAGGTCGTAGCGGAGCGACGTTCCCGAGAGCTTCTCGAACACGTAGGTCGTTCCGTCACGGGTCTCGATCAGGTCGCGAATCACTCCTTGGACTGCCTGGGCGTGCGGGTCCGGCCCCATGGCCATCACCTGGGCGCGCGACCAGTTGAGCACCGCTGCGCCGATCGGATGGCGCTCGCGGGCGTAGGTGTCGAGAAGCCCGTCGGGCGCGTGCCCGTGCACGGTGGCCGCGAGCTTCCAGCCCAGGTTCATGGCGTCGCCGATGCCGGTGTTGAGTCCCTGCCCGCCAAGGGGGGAGTGGATGTGAGCGGCGTCGCCCGCGAGCAGGACGCGTCCCTGCCGGTAAGTCGTCGTCTGCATCGCCCGGTCGGTGAAGGTAGAGGCGAGATGGACGTCGCTCAGCGTCACGTCGGTGCCGGATACACGGCGCAGAACCGTCTGGAGATGGTCGCGAGTCGGCTGCTGCGAGCGATCGAACGCGCCGCCGTCGAAGTCCATCATGCCGATGTGCCCTGCCGAGGGCTGGAGGTACATGCCCGTCGGCGTCAGGTTGAACCCGGGGCGCAGCTTCTCGGGATCGGCGACGGTGGCGTGCATGGTGTAGCCGGTGAACTGCGGCTCGGTGCCGACGAATTCGAAGCCCGCGAGCCCACGCACCGTACTGCGTCCGCCGTCGCAGCCGACGAGCCAGCGCGCCGTGTACTCGTCCGCGCCGGCTTGCGCGACCACGCTCTCGTCGTCCTGGGCGATGGCTGAGACCGTGACGCCGTGCCTGACTTCCACGCCAAGTCTGGATGCCTGCTCGGACAGCACCGTCTCGACCACTTCGAGGTATGCCAGCAAGCCCTCCGGTGCCGGGCTGGGAAGCCGGAACGGCAGGGCGGCGACGTCGACCTTGGCCGGATCGAGCATCATGCCGGCGAAATGACCACCGTGACGTGGGGGTGACGGCTCGTCCGCGTCGGGGTTCGCTCCGGCATAGTCGATGACGCCCGGCGCCCTCAGCAGCGGGTCCAGCATCCCGCGGCGGTAGAACGCCTCGACCGACGCGGAGGACAGGCCCCGCATCCCGAGCGGCTTCCCCTTGAACGGGGAGCGGAGCTCCGGCTCCCGCTCGAGCACGAGGACAGAGCAGCCCGCGAGGCCAAGCTCGCAGGCAAGGAACAGACCAACCGGGCCAGCGCCCACGATCACTACGTCATGCACGAGAGATCCCCTTCCTGAGCCTACAGCCGGATGGGCACCCGGCATGTCTCTGGAAAGGTGCCAAACCCCACCGACAACCGACCGACAGCCGCCGACATATGACCGACACCAGGCCCCGCCGCCCGATCACCCCTGGTCAAAGCACCGATCAGCCAGGGGAGGCCTGCAGGTCTCAATCCCAGGACGCACCTCGTTCGATTCTTGAGCCGGGCAAACTCGACGCCCTGGAAGAGAGGCGTGGGTCCGCGCCTGCAGATCAACCCAAAAATGGTCGCGCGGCTCGACGCACTGGAGAAGGATCTACTCATGCCCCGATCGGGCGGCGCGCACCGCGACTGCCCCTTGAATGAGGCCCAGTTGGGGTCGCGGTCCGGTTCGGTCGCGATGCCGTGCACGCCGCCGTCACTTCGCGATGGAGCTCGGGCGGGGTGGAGGGACAGATCAACCGCCTGATGCTCAAACGGCAGACACGGCAGACAGCAGAGCCAGCCTGCTCTCCTACGGCTCCTCTCTTGATCGCTGCCAGTCGACGGCCAAATTCACCGTCACGGCACCACGAGCCAGCTGATTGACTTCACGGAATCCGTGCATGATCCAGCTGCGCCTCGGGGTAGCGTTGCGTCAGGTTGCCGGGGAATCCGCCTGGGTGCCGGCGCAGATAGGTGTCGAAGAACTGCTGGATGCAGCTCGCTGTCACCGTGAGTCCTCGGCGTTGGTTGATTGAGCCGGTCATCCCGGCCAGGCGGGACAATGTGCCGTCCTTGAGCAGGGATTGGTCGCTGAAGTTGAAGTGGCCGGTTCCCCGCACGGACACCCAGAAGCGCTCGTCTGCGGGAATGCTGCGGTAGACCGCTTGGATGCCGGCGAGCGCGGCCCGGTTGACCGGGTCCGAGGGGTCGCCGTGGTTGCCGGTGAGGAACAGGAACGGGCGCTGAAGGCCCTCGTGGACCACGCTCCCCTGCAGCGCGCCGTCGATGTCGATGCCGGCCCGGCACCTGCTGTCGTCGTGGCAGAACTGTGCCGCGGTCGCCCCGCCGAAGGAGTGCCCGAAGATGCCCACGGCGCCAAGGTCGAGCCGGTGGGTGAAGAGGCCGGTCGGATCGGCGTCGTCGAGCTGCGTCAACCGGTCGAGGACGAACCGGGTGTCCGCGCTCCACAGTGTGATCAGGTTGTCGGTGAGGCGGTTCTGTTTGGCGGCCGGGAGGTTGGCGTCGCTGGGGTGCCCCGCGTCCGTTCTGGTCACCACCCGGCCATCGGGAAACACGACCACGCTGGTGCTGTAGGGCGCGTCCATCCCCACCACGACGTAGCCGTGGCTGGCCAGGTCCTCGGCCAGGGTGGTGTAGTCGGTGGCCAGCGCGCCGATGCCGGACCTCATCAGCACGACCGGGTAGGTCGGCCGGGTCGGCGCGACTGTCGCGTTCTCGATGCTGTGCGCGTGCACGAGCGCGGGATCCCGAGTGAGGAACGTGCTCATCAGCGTGCCCTGGTACCCCGCGAGCGAGGTCCGCCATGGTGCGGGCAGGTAGTCCACCGGTCGGGACGCGCTGGTGGGCGCGGCCGGGTACCAGATCCAGACCGCGAGTTCGCGCGGCTGGTCGGCCGCGGGCGCGAGGGGGTCGGTACGGGAGTGGTCCACCCAGTCGTACTCGGCCCGGGCGACTGGGAACGGCCCGGTGGGGGCGGGCAGTGTCATCGCGGTCCGGTGTTCGCCCCAGAGCAGGCCGAGCAGGACTGCCGCCCCGAGGACGACCAGGGCCACCAGCACCGCGACGCCCTTCAGGAGCCGTCGGGCGATGCGGCGCCGCCGCTGCCCTGCTGGCCGGCCTGACCGGACCCGCGCGTCCTGCGGATCGGGGTCCGGTGTGGTGGAGGCATGGCTGCTTTCCCTGGTCACGCGGTGGTTCCTCCGTGGATTGCAACGCGGCGGGCTGGAGCGGGAGGTCTGCGCCAGTGTGAGCCTGGCGGCGCGGGCGGTCGGCCTACCGGTCGCGGCGGGAGAGCAGAACGATGTTGAGGGCCAGCAACCCGATCAGACCCAGGTAGGAGACGACCTCGATCGGGGTGCCCTGGAAACCGGAGTCGACGCCGTTGTAGCCGATCCACAGGATGAACAGCGCGCTGCCTGCGATCGCGGCCCATCGCAGCCACACCGGTGCGGCTCCCTTCAGGATGAACCAGCACGCGCTGCGCAGCCACGCGCGCCGGGTCGGCCCGGGCTCCAGCGCAGCGGCCTCGGCGAGCATGGCGCGTCCCAACTCCTGCCGTGTGGTGGGCAGGAACCGCAGGCCGGCCTGGACAATGCGGGCCACTCCGGCGCCGGTCACGATCGGCCGTCCGCGAGCTTTGACCGGTAGCCGGCCGCCCTGGCGTGCTGGACCGGTTCGGCGGCCAGGTTCGCGGCGTGGGTCGCGCCCTCGGCACTGAGTCGGTACAGGTGACGGCGCGGTCGGCCGATGGGCGGGTCGTCCTCCCACCGGCTCTCCAGCAGTCCTCGGTCGGTCAGCCGACCCAGGATCGGATACAGCGTGCCGGGCGCCAGGCCGGTCTCCCGGGCGATGTCGTAGCCGTAGCGCCAGGTCTGGCCGCCGGCACGCAGCGCCCGGAACACCGAGCGGGTCTGTGCGGAGTCACGTCGAGCAGGCATGGCAAAAACTCTACATAGGTAGACTTGTGTTCCGCAAGGCTGCCGGAATGTGACGGCGGCCGTGCGACGGCTCCCCGCTGGCGGCCAGTTGGCTCCCGGCTGATCGTGTGTGCATCACTGCACGTCACGGCGCGGGAAGGGGGTCTGCCCGGTCGGGCCGGCGTGGCCCCACGGTTTCGGTGCCGTCGGACGAGACAGAGCCGTAACGTCCCGAGGTGTGACGAAGAAGCAGGACGCCAGGCAGGGCTCTGATAGCGTCAGCCCGGATTCGAGCACCGCCTCGGCGCAACCGGCCTCACCTGTGGAGCACCGCCTCCCCGGCCTTCCGGACTGCTATGCCAGGAGACGCCCATGACCGAGCCTGTGCCCCCGCTGCCTGCCTACGGCAGGCTGGCAGCCACCGTGACCGTGAGCGACATGGACCGCGCCCTCGCCTTCTACGTCGACGTACTCGGCTTCGCGAAGTCCTTCGAGAACGGCGATCCGGTCGGCTTCGTGATCCTTCGGCGCGACGCCGCCGAGCTCCACCTGTCACGCAGCACGACCCACCGTGCCACCACGCAGAATGTCGCCCACCTGCTCGTAGGCGACGCACAAGGGCTCTACGAGCGGCTATCGGCGCTGGGCGTGCGGATCGTCAAGGGCATCCGTGATACCGACTTCGGGCTGCGCTCCTTCGTTTTCGCCGACCCCGACGGCAACCGCATCGATGTGGGGCAGGCCGTCGTGTCCGTGTCTTTGCCCAGCTAGCCTCGATCTGCATGAGGGGCCGTCAGTTTGCTGGCGGCCCTTTCTGCTCGTTCAGAGCGGAGATTTCTGCTTGTGGGCAGGTTGATGGCCCGGCTGTCGCGTCGGGTGGGCGACGGGTTCCACGGCTCCGGGAACGTGTACGCGGCGGGAGGGTCGATGGGCTGCCTGCCCGGGCGAGTCGGGTGGGCAGCCGCATCGGGGGCGGTCAGCGCGCGGGGCGGATCTGGGCGATGCCGGCGGTGGTGCCCTGGTAGAGGGTGCCGTCGGGGCCGGAGACGCCGGCGAGCTGGCTGGTGTCCCACTGCTGGCCGGTGCCGAGCGGCTGAGTGCTGACGGTCTGGCCGGTGGCGAAGTCGATGACGCTCAGGGCGAAGTTCTCGGTGCTGCCTGTGAGGGTGCGCTGGATGGTGTAGATGTTGCCGTCGACGGTGGAGAGCTTGGGCACGGCCGATGAGGGGACGGGGTTGGTCCACACCTGGTCGCAGCCTGACTCGTCGGGGCGGACGTCGATGCGGGTCAGGCCGCCGGGCAGGGGTACGACGGGCTGGCCGGGGTGGTAGTTGTAGCCGTAGGTGTTGGCGATGGCCACGCTGTTGCCGATGCCGATGGGGGCGTTCTCGGCGGCGCTGGCGCCCGGGGTGAAGAGCGGGGTGCTGCACAGCAGTCGGCTGTCGCCGGTGGCGGCGTCGAGGCGGTAGATGAGCAGGTTCTCCTGGGAGTCGTTGTTGTCGGTGATGGCGAGGTAGCGGCTGCCGGCGGGACCGAAGAAGACCGGCGTGGTACCCGTGCCCTGGCTGAGCCGGCCGGGCTTGATGAAGGTGCCGCGGTCGTACGGCTGGCGGGAGGTGGTGTACGGCGTTCCGTCGAAGTCGGCGCGCATCAGGTACAGCGCGTGGTCGGAGGGGACGGCGACGCCGACCGGTGAGGCGGAGATTGAGTTGGCGACCTGCTCCCCGGCCGGGAGAGTGATGGCGTGAGTGGCGCCGGTGTAGGGGTTGATGGTGCCGACGACTCCGCCCGCGGTGCTGAACCAGATCAGGCCGCGGAAGTCCGGGGTGGTGCTCTCGACGTAGTCGCAGCCCGAGGTGCCGCCGCAGTGCGCGGTCACCGGGCCGCTGATGTCCCAGTCGTCGGTGATGGTGAAGGCCCAGCTGCCGGTGGCGCTTTGGGAGTGCGTGATGCGCAGGATGTGGTTGGCGCCGTCGCCCAGGACGGCCCGGTCCTGGGCGTCCAGGTACATGTAGAAGCCGCCGAGCTGCCCGCTGGGCGGCAGGGACAGGGTGGCCAGCGGGGCCAGGGAGGCCGGATCGAGCAGGCTCAACTCGCCCTGCCGGGTGGAGTGGTTGACGCAGTAGGCGAGTATCTTGCCCTGGCGGTCGAGCAGGATGGTCGGGCAGATCGTGCCGTTGGCGGTGAGGGTGGCCTGGATCGCGCCGGTGCCGGGGCCGGGCTGCGGCGCGGCGTCCGAGGAGTAGCTGTCGCTGTGCATGGCGCCGACGCCGGCGGGGGCCATGAACGGGTTGTCCGGACCGAGTTCCCGGGTCAGCGCGGTGGGGTCGGTGATGCCGGCGGTGCTGGAGGTGGCGGCGGTGGCCACGCCGGGGACGACGGCGGTGATGGCGGCGAGACCTGCGGCGAACAGTCCGGCGAGGGCGCGGCGGATCGAGGAGCGGTTCACGGCTCTGCCTTTCGGTGAGTGGTGAGTGTGGTCGAGTGGTGGTGGGTGCGGCCGGGATGAGCGGGGGAAGGGCGTCAGCGGGTGAGGCGTCGGCCGATGCGCAGGGCACCGGCGTCGATGTCGGCGCCCAGAGCTCGGCCCCGCAGGACGACTCCGGCGGTGCGGACGGTGATCATGGCGAGGACCATCAGGACGAAGGCGGTCCCGTAGGTGGCCGGGGCGACGTGGTGCTGGATCGAGAAGGTCGCCAGCGGGTGGGTGAACCAGTGGGTCGAGCCATAGGCGAAGCCGAGCCGCAGGGCCAGCGCGAGGGTCCACAGGGCGGCGTAGGGCCAGCCGGCGATGGTGATCAGGCGGGAGTCGGCCGGGTCCCGGCCAACCTTGATCAGCGCGATCGAGGCGAGCCCGAAAAGCAGGCCCACGGCCAGCCCGGCCGCCTCGATCAGGTGCGCGGTGCCACCGGCGGGCATCGCCTTGAGGTATTTGAAGCCGACGCCCGCGACGATCGCTACCGGCAGCACCAGCCGCTTGGCGTCCGGCCGCCGGGTGCCGAGCTGGGTGGCGAGGATCGCGACGAACAGACCGGTGTAGAGCAGGTAGTCGCTGACGCTCATGGTGTCCTCCGGGACGGCGGTGGTGTGGTGCGGGGCTCGAAGTTTTTACATCTCCAAAGATGCATCCCGTAAGATGGATCTGTCAAGATGCATCAAGAGTGATGCATACATAGAGATGTATCCTGAGGGGATGGAGATGAGCGACCTCTACCAGCTCGGCCGCCGCCTGGCCGAGATCGCCCTTGAGGACATGGGCGCCGACGAACTCGGCCTCGCTCCCGGCGAGTTCCTGGTCCTTCAGGACCTCTTCCTCAACGGCCTCAGCACGGTCGGGGAGATCGCCAAGCGCACCGGCCTGGCCCAGAGTCGCGTCTCCACCGGCGTACGGGCCCTGGCCGACCGCGGCTGGGCAACCACCGCCGCCGACCCCAACGACGGCCGCAGGACCCTGGTCGACCTCAACCAGGACGTCCGCACCGCCGGCGAGCGGCGCCGCACGGAACGTGCCGACCAGACCCTGTCCACCGCGCTGGCCGGCGTGGACGACGACGAACGGGCCACCCTCATCTCCGCACTCGCCCGCCTGCACCAACTCCTCGTCGCAGACCAGGCACCACGCCGCTTCCCGGACACAAGCACAGGTCGCACCGCCCGGTAGCTGACGAAGCAGACGATGGCGCGCTCAGGCGGCCGTCACGAGACACCCACTTCACACGTGGACCCGCACGTGGCGCTCGTAGGAATCCCCGCGCGCAACCATGTCAATGTCGCGAAAGCCAGTCGTCGCGCACGATCGGACGGTGGCCGGGGACCGCCGCGCGGCGGGTGTCGCTGTACGGCCCGGCAGCAGCCGGCTGTCAGCGGCCCAGGGCAGTGCCATGCCCGCATACACCCGACCGCCCGGGCTGGTCCGCCCCCGAAGACGGCTTCGGCGCGGGAGCGGCTGCAACCATCGAGGCC
>CAYNNX010000308.1:0-8597 GCA_964398515.1 uncultured Streptantibioticus sp.
CCGCGCGGCGAGGTGCCTGCCATGGCAGGTCCTGTTCCGCGCGGCCTCCCGCCGAGTGAAGTAGGCCGCCGACGAGGTGCCCGTGGTTCGGGTCCTTTTCCGACGGCCCCTTCCCGAACCGTGCAGGCGAGCTTTCCCCGCACACGGCTCTCCAGTGATCATTGCCGAGTGGTGGCTGTACCCCGCCCCGCGTGGATGTCCTGGTGGCAGTGCTCGCAGACCACGAGGGTCTTTCGCTTGCGCATGGCCATCAGGTGTATCCACGGCGGCCGTTCCGGCCGTCCTGGTTTGTTGAGATCGGCGAGTTTACGAATGTGGTGGACTTGCAGTCCTTCGCGTCCCTCGCACATCTCACACTGCCCGGCAAGGAGCCGGTGGATCAGCTCGTTGCGCCGGGCAGTGGCCATGACGGGCTGACGGTCGGTGATGACGGCGGTGCGCTGACGCTTGAGCGGGATTCCGCCGAAGCGGGCGACCAGCGGTTTCCTGCCGTTGTCGCGCTGCACCGTGACCTGGAAGCAGGTCCGCCGGCCGTCCGGAGTGTCGACGGCCGCCTTGTATCTGCGGGCCATCTTCGTGACGGTCGACTTGTGCTTCCCGGCCAGGGTCTTGAGCATCGAAGTCTCCATGACCCAGCGCAGCAGTTCCAGGCGGAAGACGTCCTGGGCGAGAACGTAGTACTGGACGAACCCGCGATACTCGGACCCGTACTTGGCGACGATCGTGAAATCCTCGTCGTGCAACAGCGGTCCGCGTAGGGCGGGCTTCCCTTTGCTCATGTAGCGGGCGCATCTGTCCCGGATGACGGTCCTGGGCACGAACAGGCCGATGGCACCATTGACCGCCCGACGGTTCCGGGTGATCTTCGCGTCGCCATGCTGGGTCCTGATCTCGTAGCCGAGGAAACGCGCCGCCTGGCTGGTGGCGTGCGTGATCAGGGTCTTGGATTCGGACAGTTCCAGCTTCAACTCCTCAAGCAGGAACGCCCGGATCCTCGCCTTGATCTCCTCAGCCTCACGCTTGGGACCGGCGAACCCGAGCAGGAAGTCATCGCAATACCGCACGTATCGAAGACGTCGATATCCCGGATCATCGGGGTCCTGGCTCGGCAGGGTGCGGCGTTCGCGCTGCAGCGCGTGTACCGCCTCCCGGTCGCCGTGCCGTCTGGCCCTCGCGATCCGGTTCTCAACATTCTGATACGCGGGGTTCTTGCGTCGACGCCTGCCCCGGTCGTAATCCGGTACCAACTGCTGTTCAACGAACTGGTCGAACCGGTCCAGGTAGATGTTGGACAGAATCGGTGAAGCGACCCCGCCCTGCGGCGCGCCGCTGAGCGTGTCGTTCCACTGCCAATCCTCCAGATACCCGGCCTTGAGCATCCGGTCGATCAGTTGCAGGAACCGGCCATCGTGGATCTTCTCCGCCAGCGTCGAGAGCATGACCTCGTGGTCAAGGCTGCCGAAGCAGTCGGAGATGTCCCCCTCGATCATCCAGTGCGTTCCCTTCCAGACCGACACCACCTCGTCCAGCGCGGTGTGGCAGCCCCGTCTGGGGCGGAAACCGTGGGAACGGTCGGAGAACTGGACGTCGTAGTACGCCTCAAGAAGCAAGCGCACTACCTCCGCGACCAGCTTGTCCGACCAGGGCGGCATGCCTAACGGACGTTTCCCGATCTTCTTCGGGATATAGACCCGCCTGGCCGGGGACCACCGGTAGGACTCCGCACGCAGAGCCTTGATGACCCTGTCGATCTTGGCCAGTGACATGCCGTCCACGGTCTCCTTGGTGACCCCGGGCGTCATCGCACCCTTGTTGGCGTAGATGCGCCCGTAGGCCAGCAGGAACAACTCCCTGTTGAACAGCTGCCGGTACAGCCTCTCCAGCGGCAGGCCACGCCTGCCGCGTTCCCGGATGACGTTCAGCACGGTTTCAGCTCTCTGCATTGCGCATCCCTCCCCGTCTGAGCGTCTTGACTACCTGTGCCCCTTCGCCCTGCGGTCCGGCTTTCCCGGCCTCCCTGGCAGGTCGTCACTCCTGCGACTACTACGGGCACTCCGTCGCCATAGGGCTCGCGCCCCGTAGGCGATCCCGCGGTACGTCTTCGTTGTACGTATCGAGCACGACGTAGGCCGCCCACTCATCCCCTTGACCGCCCTCGCTGGGCGGCGTCCCACGCCATGGAGGTTGCCCGGTCTCACGGTTCATGCCCGGGCATGGCGAGGGCATCGGTTACAGGCGTCATTCCGATGGTGTGTCACTTTCACTCTGGGGATTGGGCTTCAAGCAATCCAGCCTTGGCCATATCGTGCGGGCCTTGCGGTACGACGTCCTGAACGCCTCCGAGGCGCCCACCGCTTTCCCGGCATGCTCTGGTCCCCTCCCGCTTTCGCGCTCAGGTAAGCCGAGCGACCCAAGAACCTCCCTCCAAGTTCCTCCCGACTGCGTCGGGGATACAACGAAGCGCCTCGCGGCGCACACCGGACTTGACGGTTTCCCGGTCATCCGGCTCTCCAGTGACTACTGCGTGAGTGGTCTGGCTGGCCGTTCTGCATGGATACGGTCGTGGCAACTGTCGCAGGCCACGACCGTTTTGCGTCGCCGGTGAAGCATGACGCGCGCCCAGTTCCGCGTCGGTCTTGGAGGGAGCGATCTGCAGCAGCGGCACGATCTCATCGGTGGTCGGCAGCCGGTATTGCACCAGGCTGTGGTGGCTGATCTCCAGGAGTTCCTCGATGCGGACACCGGTAAGGCGGAGGACTTCCACCACAGCCCAGGCCCAGAACGCGTACTCCTCTTCCTGCACAAGATCCCGACGCTTGCCGCTCGTCGGATCCTCGGCCCAGATCTTGTCCGCAGAGGTGCCCGGCCGCAGGAGAGGCCGGAACAGTGTCTGACCATCGACGGTGAACGCGGTCCCGGGCTCCGTCTGCCGGGCCGCCCGGAGAAGAGTCTCGGCCGTCCGGCGGCGCTGGTCGACCGTGCGGACCAGCACGGGGAGGACCGGCAGCCGCTCGCGGGTGCGGGCGTCCATGCGAGCCTTGAGCTGCCGCTTGTGCTTGCGACGTCCGACGTCCTCGCGGCCGACGGGACACGGGGCGACCCAGCGCGCCCACCGCCCGGGATCCTCGATCGCCCACTGGGACAAGTCCAGGTAGAAGGAACGCACCTTGGCCAGACACTCGCGGAAGCTGATCCGGGGAACCGCGACCACGGACGTTGCTCCGTCGCGCCCGGTAACCGTCTCCGGCCGGGACGTCAGGCGCTGCCGCCAAGCGGTAGCGACATCGGCGGGCAGGTGCAGCGTGTCGATGCCGGGATGGTGGAGTTCGAGATCCCTCCAGAAGCGGCAGCCGAGGAAGTAGGCGAGGCCACGCAGGCTGTTGTAGGCCAGCGCGGGCTGGCGTTCTCGCAGGTAGTCCACGAGGAGGTCCCGGATGGGGCGGCACTCGATCCGGTAGCGGTCGATCAGCCCCTCCGGGGTCTGCTGCCCGCCCGTGCGCAACTCGCGCCAGCCCGAGGGGGCTTCAGGGCCGAGGATCCCCAGCTCGCGCAGCACACTGTAGAAGACGGGAAGATCCTTGGGCCACGATGTGCGCACGGCCGTCTCGATCTCAGCAAGTTCGAGGACGTCGCCCAGCATGATGTCGTCGATCGTGCCGCTCTTCGCCGCCAGGAGCACCGCGACGCGCTGCAGCACCAGCCGGCGGGACGGTGCCGAGAGATCGGCACGGCCATTGCAGTGCGCCTGAAGTCGAGCGAACCCGTCACGGTCGCGGACGAGAGCGAGGCCAGGTGCAAGGTCCCCCTTCAGAGAGGGCACCGACACCAGCCACTCCAACGAGGGTCGGAGGACATCAGCGCAGATCAGGACCTTCATGCCGTTGGACAGCTCGGAAGGCAGCCAGCTCGAGCGGCGACCGCGGAGGTCGAGCCAGTGCAGCGGCGCCCGCCGCCACTGGGCGCCCAGCGACTCGGCGCCGCTGGCCAGCCACCGCTGCTGCCAGGAAGCACCGGGGAAGTCCTCCAGCCAGTCCAGCAGATGGGCCATGCCGCGGACCCGCTTGCCCTGAACCACGGGGTTCGCGAGGACGAACGGCGTGCCGGTCGTGTGCTGCCAAACCGCCGCCCGCCCCAACCGGGTGGCAGCCCAGTCGCCGGGGACGGTCCTTGCGGGGAACCGGTCACGCGGCAGCTTCAGGGCCGCGGCCGTGCTGACCGACTTCAGTGTCGCGGTGGTCATGGTCGGCCGCCGAACAGGACGCTGAGGGTTTCGGCGCGGTAGCCCGCGGCGGGTTCCGGGGCGGTCCGTGCTGCGGCCTGCCGGTTCTGCTCGGCATGGTGGGCCAGGACCCGGCGGATCACCTCCTCTTTCCGAGGAGTGGGGTAGATCTGAGTGGTGGTCAACTGGACGTGTCCGAGGACGAATTGGACATCGGTGAGCGGCAGTCTGGGGTCCTCGGCCATCCGGTAGGCCGCAGTATGCCGCAGCGCGTGCAGCGTCGCCGAGGTTCCCGCGAGCGCGTTGACTCGCTCGAACATCCGGTGAGTCGCGTGGTAGGTCAGCGGGCGGGATGGGGCGCGAAGCGTCCACCACAGAGGCAGCCGCCGCCCACGAGGGATCGCGTCCTCCATCTCCAGCTGGTAGAGCCGCAGCCAGACGAACGCATCCGTCGAGGCCGGGAGCTCCTGCACCTCCCGGGTGCCCTTGCGGACCACCGCGATCAGCTGACGCCCCGGATCGGCTCCGCCCTGCGTGGCTGACAACAGCTCGCTGGCGCGGGCACCGGTGGACACGTAGAAGGCGACCAGAGCCCGGTCGCGGTGGGAGGGCAGCCGCGCGAAGATTTCATTGAACTCCTCGTCCGGGACGCTGCGGGGCACCCGCTTGGGCACCGTCGGCCGATAGAGCCCGGCGCGTTCCTTGGCGTGCGGCTCTATCGGATTGTGATGCGCGTGGGCACGGCCTCCGCGGCGAGACCGGTGCAGAGGGAAGGGGTTGAGGATCGGCCCGGTACCCGCCTCGAGATGGAAGTCGTAGAAGGCCCGCAGGACCGTCTCGCTGTGCGCACGGACCGACGCCGCATACGGCTTCCCACCTGTGGTCCACACCCCGTCGGCTGACGAGCGCCAGTGCGGACGTCTCGGCTGCCCAGCAACCAGCAGCCATCGGGAGAAGTCCCGGGCCTGAAGGCGCGTCGCCCGCTTCCACGGGACTTCGACGGCCCACAGGAACCGGAACCAGCGAAGCAGGTCCATCCCGTACGAGCGTGCTGTCGCGGACGGCCTGCCGGCTCCTTGGAGGTCCCGCAGGAAATCGGCGACGCCGCCGACCGGCGTCCCGGACGGGTCGAGCAGCCGGTACGGCTCCCACGGATCATCCGTGGCTACCAACTCGCCGACGAGCGGCACGACCAGGGACGCAAGGTCTCTCGAGGAATCCACGGCCAGACCAACGACGGATCCGCAATCAGGTCACTGAACTGGGCAAACGCTGGAAGTAGTTCAGTCAACAGGTAGGAGGTCGAATCCGGCCCGGCCATATCCGTCCCTTTTGATCCGCTTCACCCTGTTGACGTTGCCCTCGACCTTGCTCGAGCTCCACTCCAGGGTGAGTCCGGCGGTGACGGCGTCGAAGTCCTGCCGCAGGCCACGGGCCAGGCTCCGTAGCGGCTTCAGCCCGGTGTTCTCGGCGGCGGTGAGCCAGTCGTCGAGTTCGCTGCCGCGGCGCTCGGTCATTATCCAGGCGAAGTTGCGCACGCAGTCGGCGACAGCATCCAACTCCGGGCAACGGGCCAGAAGTTGTTTGCGCTTGAGTGCGTTGCTCTCGTCGATCTTGTCGGGATGCGCAGTGATCAGCCAGGTGGCTTTCCGGACGGTCAGCTCCTTGGGCCTCTCGGGTGCGGGCTTCCCGCTGGCCCGGAGCTGTTCCAGGTGACGGCGGACAGTCCGCGAGGTGCGGTCGGGCAGTACGTCCACACGCTCGCCGGTCTCCACGTTCAAGATGATCGTGCCGTACACGTGGCCCTTCTTGAAGGCGAAATCGTCAATCCCCATCACGCGAGGGGCGGTCGAGGGCTGCGGGTCGGGGAATCTGCGCACCATCCTGATCAGCGAGTTCGCGCTGACGGGGACCGACAGGTGCGCGGCCAGCCGGGCCGCTGGACGTCCCGCAAGAGCCAGTGCTATCCGCTCCAGTACCCGGCGCAGTGCCGGGGTGCGGCGCGCGAACCGCTCGGTGAGCCCGTCTATCTGCTCGACGAACGTACGGCGTGTGCATGCTGCCGCCTGGCACAGGAACCGCCGCACCGCCAGGTCGATCAGGACCTTCCGCCCAGCCACCGCCAGGTCGGCCAGCCGTCGCCGATACCCTCCGTGGACACGGCCAGACAGCGCGCCGCACCCGGGGCAGGCAGCCTCCCGGGTCACCGTACGCGCCGTGAGCGCCACCCCGCCATCGTCGACCAAGACCTGTTCCACCACCACCGATGCCAGATGCGGGAAGGCCACTGAGAGCACGCTGCAATCACACGAACAGGCATTCTTCCAGAGCTCGTGACGTTACGTCATCGCCCCACAAGAAGTGGATCAGAACCGCCTGTCACGACCGCCGTCACTCCTGAACACCGTCGCAGACATGGAGCTCTGTATGGCGGGCTGAACAACGGCCGCATCGACTGAAGGCGCCAGTGACCCACGCGTTGCGGGCTTGTTCGTCGTTCCAGGTGATCTTCGGCTTGCCCGGGTCGGCGTAGTCCCTGCGTTCCGCGTAATTCTCCACGCCTAACGAGCTCGTGCACGGTAACGGTGAGGCGTCGGGTTCCTGATCGTCGATCACTGGTCGTGTGGTGGGGAACGTGTCTCGTGCAGCGATCACCAGCGACCGGAGGATCATGGGCCTGTCGGCCGACGTGATTGCTGAACTCGTCGCTGAACTGGGCTGGTTGTGGCATGAACGCAATCAGGCCCGGCTGGTGTCCAGGCCGCGGAAGCGGGCCGTGGTCGCGGGCGCGAAACACCGGCTGATCTTCGTCGACCGGCTCCTGGCCACCCTCGTGCACCTCCGGCACGCGACCACCCACGACGTGCTGGCCTGCTGGTTCGGCGTGGACCGCTCTACCATCACCCGCGCCATCGGCGAGGTACGGCCCCTGCTCGCCGAGCGAGGCTGCACCGTCAGCCCCGGAGTGCGGCTGCGGAGCCTGGCCGAGGTCGTCGACCTGAAGGGTGTCAAAGGTCCGATTCGGCCGCTGAATTGGCGCTTTCCTGCGGGCGGCGAGGCGGTCTGATTGGGGTGGCGTGGTACTCGTTGAGCAGTCCGCCGAGTACTCGGCGACGCCGGACTGCGGCAGTGGGCAAGGCGATGACGTTCAGATCATCGTCTGGGGCTCGTAGGTTGAGGCTGCGGTGGGCTCGTCCGGTGTTGTAGTGCGCGGCGTAATCGCTGAGCACGGTGCGCAAATGTCGTTCGCCGGTGATGAGGAGGCGGTCGGTGCATTCGGCACGTGCTGTGCGTATCTACCGTTCGGCGAATGCGTTCGATCGCGGGCTCTGCGGTGGGGTCGGGATGACAGTTGTGTCGTTGCCGGCGAAGACGGCGTCGAATGCGGCGGTGAACTTGGCGTCGCGATCATGGATGAGGAACCGGAAGCTCTCGGCCCTGTCTCCCAGGTCCATCAGCAGGTTCCGGGCGAGTTGGGCCACCCACTCGCCCGTGGGGTGGGCGGTGATGCCGAGGACGTGGACGCGCCGGGTCTTGATCTCCATGACGAAGAAGACGTAGAGGCGTTTGAGGAAGACGGTGTCCACGTGCAGGAAGTCGCAGGCCAAGAGCGTGTGGGCCCGCATGCGCAGGAAGGTGCGCCAGGTCTGTTGCGAAGCGCGCTGCGGCGCGGGCGGCAGGCCGGAACGGCGTAGCACCCGGCGGACGGTGGCAGCGGCGACCCGGTGGCCGAGCCGCCGCAGCTCACCTTGGATCCTGGCGTACCCCCAGGTCGGATTCTCCTCGGCCAGGCGCAGAATGAGCGCGACGATCTCTTCGGGCAGTGGTGGTCGGCCCGACCCGCCCGGTGGTTGACGCCACTTCCAGCGCACCAGGCGCCCGGTGCCAGGCCAGCAAGCGTACCCGGGGTGACCAACCGGTGCCGCCGCAGGGCGGACGGAAGGTGCCGCGCGAGAGCGGAAAGCATGGCGCGGTCGGCCCACGACATCCGCGGCCGCTCGACCTGCCGGCGCAGTACGGAGACCTCGTGGCGCAGGGCGAGGATCTCAGCCTTGTGCGCGGCGGAGGAGCGCCCCAGCAGTGTCAGCCAGCCCAGCAGCCGGCAGAAGATCAAGTACAGCAGTGGTAGACCCACGAACCGGGATCATGCCCGGAGCACGGCCGCTCGCAAACCCGCTGGTCACTCGCTGTACGGCAGTAAAGACACCCTTCAGGGGCGGGTGGTGATCGAGGCGACGTACGGGCTGGCGTGAGGCGTGGCTGCGAGTCCTCAGCGGAGCCACAAAACATGGCTGGTCGCGTCAGCGACGCAGGTCTCGTTATTCGAGCCAGATGGCTGGGGAGGGGCGGTCGCGGCTGGTCCCGCTTGCGCCCAGCG
>CAYNNX010000309.1:0-6310 GCA_964398515.1 uncultured Streptantibioticus sp.
CGCGACGACCACGGCACGGGCCGCCGCCGACACCGGCTCGGCGCCGCCGCGGCCGCGCTCCACCGAGGCGGCGAGCCGCGCCCGCGCGCACTCCTCACACGGGCACCCGTCCGCGGGATCGACGTCTTCGAAAAGCAGTATGGACATCGTTCCCCACCTCCACGATCCGCCTGTCTAGATCTTGACCATCCCATCGTGCCTAAAACGCGGGGAAAAGTGATGGAAGGTCAGGAGGTGAGTCGTATCGTCCGATTTAACCCTTAGGCGAAACGGATGAAGCCGCCGAACCCGAGGGCTTGGCCGACGCCTTGGCCGCCCCCTTGGCCGACGGCGACACCGACGGCGCTGGCGACGCGCCCTGAGCCGCCGAACCGGCGCCGCCCTCGGCCTGCTTGACCGCCTGCGCCACGAGCGCCCGCAGCTTCGCCGGGGTCAGCTTGTCCTTCGCCCCGGGGACCACCTGGCCGTTGATCTCGACCACGGGTACGTCCCCCAGGCCGGAGGCCGCGAAGTCGTGCTGCGACTTGGCGACCCAGCCCTGGTGGGCGCGGTCCTGCACGCAGGGCTCGAAGTCGGCGGCGCGCAGGCCCTTCACCTTGTGGGCGAGCTTCTCCAGGTAGGAGGCGCTGGCGAAGCTGTCCGAGGAGGGGTCGGGCTGCACCCGCCACAGCTCCTCCACGTAGCCGCGGAACTGGTCCCGGCCCTGGTCCTGCGCGCAGGCGGCGGCGTTGGCCGCCTGGGCGGAGCCGGTGCCGCCGAGCCGGGCGTCGCTCTGGGTGACCAGGCGGTAGGCGATCTGCACCTGGCCCGAGGCGAGCATGGAGTCGAAGGTCGAGGCGTACTCGCGTGCGAAGTCCCGCGACTCGCGACTGCGCAGGTCCTCGAAGACGGTGAGGGTGACCGGAACGGTGGGGTGCACGGGGATCGACAGGGTGTCCGGGCCGCTGGTCGCCACACCGGTGGGCACCTCCACGGTGGACGCCTTGCCGGCCCGCACCTGGGCGCCGATCAGGGCGGAGCCGGCGAAGACCGCCGCGACCGCCACGAACGCACCCACGTAGGGACGCCAGCGCCGCCGCTCCCGGCTCCGGGACCCCTCCGCGCCGGAGGCCCCCGGCTCCGCCTGCTTGGCCTCCTGCGACCCCTTGGACTCTGCCATCTGCTGTCCCATCGTTCCTGCGTAGCCCTACCGCGCCTGTATACCACCGACCGACCGGGCTCCGGGGTGGCAGGGTGGGTCCATGGACTCGGTACCACTGGTTGTCGTGGACGCGGCGAACACGGTCGGCTCGGTGCCCGACGGCTGGTGGCGGGATCGCCGCGCCGCCACCGAGCGGCTGCGCGACGCGCTCGCGCGGCTGGCCGGGACCGGGCTGCCGGACCGGCCCGACGTGCCCGGATGGGCGCGCAGCGGGCCCCTGGAGATCGTGCTCGTCGTCGAGGGCGCGGCGCGGGACGTGGAATCCGTGCCGGGCGTGCGCGTCGAGGCGGCGCCGGGCAGCGGCGACGACCTGATCGTGGAGCTGCTGGAGCGCACCGCCCGGCTCACCCCGGACCGCCCGGTGCTGCTGGTCACGGCCGATCGCGAGCTGCGCCGCCGCGCGATGGCGCACGGCGCGGTGTACGTGGGCCCGAAGGCGGTGCGGCCGTAAGGGCCGGGGGCCTCAGGCCCGCCGGTAGAGCACGGCACCGTCCACCATGGCGACCCGGTGGTAGCCGACGGCCAGCAGGGCGCGGAGGTCCGGGACGCAGTCCGGGCCGTAGGGGGCGCCGCGCGAGTCGTCGACGATCAGTGCGGGCGGGCGGCGGCGCATGTCCGTGCGGAACGCGGACCAGGCGCCGGGGACCGCGTAGGCCTCGCCGACCCGGGCTCCGCCCCGGCCGCCGCTGAAGTTGGTGAGGAACCCCGCGGTCAGATGGCGGCCGGCCGGGGTGCGGTCGGCGAGCCAGTAGTCCTCCGGGTGCATCCCCCACACCAGCACGCTCTCGCCGGAAGCGGTGCGCGCGGCGATCGCCGCCGCGACCCGCTCGGCGTGGTCCAGTTCCGTGCGGGGGGCGGCCAGGCCCCATGCCAGGAAGCCGCAGGCGGCCAGCGCGGTCCACGCCGCGGCCGGCCGCCGCAGCCTGGACAGCGCGCGCAGCGCCCCGGTCCCCAGCAGCACCAGCGGCGGCAGCAGTTGCAGGTAGTAGTGGCCGAAGAACTGGAAACCGGTGGCCACCGCGATCGCCGACGCGCCGAGCCACACCCACAGATCCGGGTCACCGAATCGTTTCCTGAGCAGCAGGCAGCCGACCGGGACGGCCAGGCCCGCGCCGGCCGCCAGCAGGATCCCGGCGTTGCCCAGCGCCCGCGCGGCGACCGTCGCCCAGGCCCCGCCCGCCGAGGCGTAGGAGCCGGAGCCGGTGACCGTCCAGAACAGGAAGCGGTGCGCGCCGAGCGCCCAGGCCGCCGCGGCGATGGGCGCGGTGACGCCCAGGGCCAGCCGCAGCGCCCTGCGGCCCCGGCCCGTGCCCGACCGCCACAGCAGCCATGCCACCGGCAGCAGCACCGCGCCGCCGGTCTGCTTGGTCAGCGCCGCCCCGGCCACCGCGAGCCCCGCCGCGGCCCAGCGGCCGCGCTGCGCGCACAGGAAGGCCGCCGCGGTCCACGGCAGCATGAAGACCTCGAAGGTGGCTGCCTGGGTGTCCTCCGGCGCCAGGGCGGTGGACAGCAGCAGGAAGCCGACCCCGGCGGCGGCTCCGGACCGCGGCCCCCAGCGGCGCCGGGCGATCGCGGCCAGGGCGGCGGCCGTCAGCAGGTGCGCCCCGATCGCCGCCACCCGCAGCGGCCACAGCGAGCCGTATCCGAACAGGCCGAGGGCGCCCTCGTAGAGCCATGGGAGCAGGGGCGGCTTGCGGTCCACCACGGTGTCGTACAGGACGCCGCCGTGGGCGAGCATGCGGGCCTGGGTGGCCAGGAAGCCCTCGTCGGGGTTCCACAACGGGCGCAGGAACGACGGCAGGTGGGTGGCGGCGGCCACGGCGGCGAGCACCGGCAGCAGCCGCAGCCAGTAGCGGTCCGGTCCGCTGCGGCGGGACGGAGACCGCCCGGCGCCGCCCGGGCCCCGCTGGGCGGGCAGCTTCGCTGCGGTGATACCGGCGGTCTGCGGGGCGGCGGGCATGCGCTCCAACGTACCGGCCCCTCAGCCCGCCCCAAAGCCGGGGAGGCGGGGCCGGGCGGCGGCTCACACGGCGCGGCCGAGCCTGCTGTGCCGCCTGCCGTGCAGGAAGTAGACGCCGAAGCCGACCACCATCCAGATCCCGAACCGCACCCAGGTCTGCGTGGGCAGGTTGACCATCAGCCACAGGGAGGCGCAGACCGACAGCGCCGGGACCAGCGGGACCAGCGGCGTCCGGAAGGAGCGCGGCAGGTCGGGCCGGGTGCGGCGCAGGATGACCACGCCGAGCGCGACGACCACGAACGCGAAGAGCGTGCCGATGTTCACCAGCTCCGACAGCTCGGCGATGCTGGTGAACCCGGCGACCACGGCCACCACCAGGCCGAGCAGCAGCGTCGAGCGGTACGGCGTGCCGAAGAGCGGGTGGACCTGGGAGAAGAAGCGCGGCAGCAGTCCGTCCCGGCTCATGGCGAAGAAGACCCGGCTCTGGCCGAGCAGCAGGATCATGCAGACCGAGGTGAGCCCCACGGCGGCGCCGAAGCTGATGACGTCGGCCCAGAAGGGCGCGTGGTTGGCCTTGAAGGCGTCGGCGAGCGGTGCGTCGACCGACAGGTTGGTGTACTTCTGCATGCCGGTGACGACGACGGAGACGGCGACGTAGAGCACGGTGCAGATGGCGAGGGAGCCGAGGATGCCGCGCGGGATGTCGCGTTGCGGGTGGCGGGTCTCCTCGGCGACGGTGGCGACGATGTCGAAGCCGATGTAGGCGAAGAAGACGACCGCTGCCGCGGTGAAGATCCCCCAGATGCCGAAGGTCGTCGGGGTGTAGCCCGACAGCAGCTGGACCAGGGGCGCGCCCAGGCCCTTGGCGGCGCCGGTGGCGGCCCGCGCGGGCGGCAGGAACGGACGGTAGTTGGCGGAGCGGATGTAGAAGGCGCCGGCGGCGATCACGATGAGCACCACGGTCACCTTGACGGCGACGATCAGCGAGGTCACCCGGGCCGACAGCTTCGCCCCGGCCACCAGCACCCCGGTGAGCGCCAGCACCAGCAGGAACGCGAGGATGTCGAAGCCGAAGCCGCTCGTCGCCGTGGTACCGCGCAGCGCGGGCGGCAGCCGCAGGCCCACGGTGTCGAGGAGCGAGCGGATGTAGCCGGACCAGCCGACGGCGACCACCGCGCACCCCAGCGCCAGCTCCAGCACCAGGTCCCATCCGATGATCCAGGCGGGCAGCTCGCCCAGGGACGCGTAGGCGAAGGTGTAGGCGGACCCGGCGACCGGCACGGTCGAGGCGAACTCGGCGTAGCACAGCGCCGCCAGCGCGCAGACCACGCCTGCGGTGACGAAGGAGAGGGCGACGGCCGGTCCCGCGTAGGACCTGGCGACCTGGCCGGTGAGGACGAAGATGCCGGTGCCGATGATCACGCCGACGCCGAAGACGGTCAGGTCGAGGGCGGACAGCGACTTGCGCAGCGCGTGCTCGGGCTCCTCGGTGTCCCGGATGGACTGCTCGACCGACTTGGTGCGGAGCAGGGGGCTCCGGGTGCGGGTCGGCAGCGGTGACGTCCTGTCGCCCATCGGCACACCTCCACAGTTGACCTGACCCCAGGGTCGGGACGGCCGTCGGCCATCTCAGCACCGAGGCGCGGCTGCCGCCCGAAAGGGCACACGGAGCCGTAAGCCGATGGGCCGGGCGAACCACTCGAAGGAGTGGCCGCCCGGCCCGGGAGAGACGTTGTGTGACGTGCCGTCAGGAATCAGTCGCGGCCGGCCTGCGCGGGCTCGTTCTCGTACCGCCCGTCGAGCTTGGCGACCAGGCCGGTGACCTGGCGTGCGATGCCCGGCGCGGTCAGCCCGATGCCGGCGAGCACCTCCTTGCGGGAGGCGTGCTCGAGGAAGCGCTGCGGGATGCCGAAGTCGCGCAGCGGGATGTCCACGTCGGCGTCGCGCAGCGCCTGCGCGATCGCCGAACCCACGCCGCCGGCGCGGCCGTTGTCCTCGACGGTGACCACGACCCGGTGCCGGGCGGCGAGTCCGGGCAGCGCCTCGTCGACCGGCTTGACCCAGCGGGGGTCGACGACCGTGGACGAGATGCCCTGGGCGTCGAGGAGTTCGGCCGCCTCCAGGCACATCGGGGCCAGCGCGCCGACCGAGACCAGCAGCACGTCCGGGCGTTCCGTGCCGGGCGCGGGCTCACGCAGCACGTCCATGCCGCCGATCCGCCCGACGGCCTCGACGGCCGGGCCGACCGCGCCCTTGGAGTAGCGCACCACGGTCGGGGCGTCGTCGACCTCGACGGCCTCGCGCAGCTGGGCGCGGACCTGGTCGGCGTCGCGCGGTGCGGCGATCCGCAGGCCGGGGACGACCTGCAGGATCGACATGTCCCACATGCCGTTGTGCGAGGCGCCGTCGGTGCCGGTGATCCCCGACCGGTCCAGGACGAAGGTGACCGGGCACCTGTGCAGCGCCACGTCCATCAGCACCTGGTCGAAGGCCCGGTTGAGGAAGGTCGCGTAGAGCGCGAAGACCGGGTGGAGGCCGGCGGTGGCCAGGCCCGCAGCCGAGACCGCGCCGTGCTGCTCGGCGATGCCCACGTCGTAGACGCGCTCGGGGAACTCCTCGGCGAACTTGGTGAGGCCGACGGGGTGCAGCATCGCGGCGGTGATCGCGACGATGTCCTCGCGCTCCCGCCCGAGCTTGACCATCTCGTCGCCGAAGACGGAGGTCCAGTCCTCACCGGCCGCGGCGATCGGCAGCCCGGTGTCGGGGTGGATCGGGCCGATGCCGTGGAAGCGGTCGGTGCGGTCCTGCTCGGCCGGGGTGTAGCCGCGCCCCTTCTCGGTGAGGCAGTGCACGATGACCGGGCCGCCGAACCGCTTGGCCCGCTGGAGCGCGGACTCGACGGCCTCGATGTCGTGGCCGTCGATCGGGCCGACGTACTTCAGGCCCAGGTCCTCGAACATCCCCTGCGGTGCGATGAAGTCCTTCAGGCCCTTCTTGGCGCCGTGCAGGGTCTCGTAGAGCGGCTTGCCGATCAGCGGCGTGCGCTCCAGCAGCTCCCTGGTGCGGGCCAGGAACTGCTCGTAGCCGTCGGTGGTGCGCAAGGTGGCCAGGTGGTTGGCGAGGCCGCCGATGGTCGGGGAGTACGACCA
>CAYNNX010000309.1:6320-8580 GCA_964398515.1 uncultured Streptantibioticus sp.
CTCCCACGCCATGCCGCCGGTGAGCGCGCCGTCACCGATGACGGCGACCACGTGGTCGTCGCGCCTGAGCAGCTGGTTGGCCTTGGCGATGCCGTCCGCCCAGCCCAGCACGGCGGAGGCGTGGCTGTTCTCGATGACGTCGTGCTCGGACTCGGCGCGCGACGGGTAGCCCGACAGACCGCCCTTGGCCTTCAGCTTGGTGAAGTCCTGCCGCCCGGTGAGGAGTTTGTGCACGTAGCACTGGTGCCCGGTGTCGAAGAGGATCTTGTCCTTGGGTGAGTCGAAGACCCGGTGCAGCGCGATGGTGAGCTCGACCACGCCGAGGTTGGGACCGAGGTGGCCGCCGGTCTTGGAGACCGATTCGACCAGGAAAGTTCGGATTTCGCCCGCCAGCTCCACCAGCTGGTCCGGGGTGAACCGGTCGAGGTCGCGCGGTCCCTTGATACGGGTCAGCAGCGCCACCCGTGCCTCCTAGCTGTTCGAGCGTGTCGGGCCGTTCGGTCCGACGAGTCTAATCGCCCCCCTTTGGCGGGCCGCGCCGGGCGGTGCGATCCACGCCACGCACCGGCGAACCCGCACACGGCGGTACCCGGCGCGGGGAAGGACAACCCCCGACGCCGGGTACCGGCCGGTTTCGTATGGCGGCTCTCAGGCGCGGCCCGAGGCCTTCTGGGTGCGGCGGGAGACCGAGTCGATGACGACGGCGGCCAGCAGCACGGCACCGGTGATCATGTACTGGATCTCGCTCGCCATGCCGAGCAGGTTCAGGCCCTGGGTGATCGACTGGATGACCAGCATGCCCAGCAGCGCGGACCAGATCCGGCCGCGGCCGCCGAAGAGGCTGGTGCCGCCGATGACGGCCGCCGCGATCACGTTCATCAGCAGGTTGCCGCTGCCGAGGCTCTTGGTCGCGCCGCCGGCCTGGCTGGCGACGAACAGACCGCCGAGCGCCGACAGGGTGCCGGCGATGACGAACACGGTGATGCGGACCGCGGCCACGTTGATACCGGCGCGGCGGGCGGCCTCGATGCCACCGCCGACGGCGAAGATCTCACGGCCGTAGCGGGTGCGCCGGACCACGAAGTCGGCGACGACCAGGATCGCCAGGAAGATCACCACAGCCAGCGGCAGCCCGCGGGACTGGTTGAACTCGTAGGCGGCCCCGAACGCGAGCACGGCGAGCAGGCCGGCCCGCAGCAGGATCTCGCTGAGCGGCCGGGAGGGCAGGGCGGCGGCCTTGCGGCGCTTGGCGTCGAGCAGCATGGAGCCCAGGTACGCGGCGACCCCGACGACGGCCAGGCCGTAGGCGGCGGCGACGTCCTGGAAGTAGTAGTTGGTCAGCTTCTCCACGAAGCTGCCCGTGGGCGTGTTGATCGAGCCTTCCGTGCCCATCAGCCAGATCTGGAGGCCGGACCAGCCGAGGAAGCCGGCCAGGGTGACCACGAAGGCGGGTACGCCGATCTTGGCGAAGAAGAAGCCGTGGATCACGCCGCACGCCGCGCCCGCGAGGAGGGCGAGGACGATCGCCAGCCAGTCGTTGACGCCGTGGGTCACACTCAGCACGGCCCATATCGCGGCGCTGAGCCCCGCGACCGAACCGACCGACAGGTCGATCTCGCCGAGCAGCAGCACGAAGACGATGCCGACCGACATCACGCCGACGGCCGCGGTGTAGACCGCGATGTTGCTCAGGCTCCCGGCCGACAGGAAGCTGCTGTCCAGCGACTGGAAGATGGCACCGATGACGATGAGGCCGACGACGACCGGCAGGGAGCCGAGTTCACCGCCGCGCAGCTTGCGCTTGAACTCGCTGACGTAGCCGGCGAAGCCCTGCTCGCGCACGAGCAGTCGCGGGTCGACGGCCGGGATGGCCGCGGCGGCGGGGGCCAGTGCCGCCTCGTCGGCGGCCTCCTGCTGCTCGGCGGCGGCCCCCGGCTGCTCGGCGGCCTCGGCTGCGGGCTCGGCGGGCTCTGCGGAATTCTTCACGGTGCTGTCGCTCACTTCGCTGCCTCCGCGGTGCGGGCCTGACGACGGGTCACGGCGTTGTCCGTGGCACCGGTGATCGCGGCGATGATCTCTTCGCTGGTGGTGTCCTTCACCTCGAAGACACCGTTGTTGCGGCCGAGCCGGAGCACGGCGACCGTGTCGGCGACCGCCCTGACGTCGGCCATGTTGTGGCTGATGAGGATGACGCCCAGGCCGCGCTCGCGCAGCCGCTCGACCAGGTCGAGCACCTGGGCGGTCTGCTCCACGCCCAGCG
>CAYNNX010000310.1:0-8570 GCA_964398515.1 uncultured Streptantibioticus sp.
CGTGCAGCTGGCCGACGACGGCCTTGCGGCGCAGCCCGCCCCCGCACTGCGCGTCCCACCGGCGGAACATCACCGTGGTGGCCTCCAGCAGATCCAGCTCGGGGCCGGACAGCTGCCTGGGCCGACCGGCCCGCGCCCCGCCCGGCGAGGCGGTCTCGTGCGAACCGGCCGGTGCGGGCACCAGCCAGCGCTGCATCGGCTCGACGAGGGCGGGGCCGGCGGCCAGCGCGAGCGAGGCGCCGAGGAAGCCGCGGCGGCCCAGCATCAGGTCGCTGCGGGAGAACTCGCTCATCAGCTCCACGGTCTGCGGCGCGGCCCACGGCAGGTCGACCCCGGAAGTCGCCGGCGGCTGGTGGGCGCTGCGCAGGCCCAGGTCCTCCACCGCGACGACGGTGCCGAAGCGCTCGGAGAACAGCTCGGACAGGATGCGCGGGATCGGCTCGCGCGGCTGCTCGCCGTCGAGCCAGCGGCGCACCCGGGAGGTGTCGGTGCTCACATGGTGGGCGCCCATCTGGCGGGCGCGCCGGTTCACCTGGCGGGCGAGCTCGCCCTTGGACCATCCGCTGCGGACGAACCACGAGCCGAGCTGCTCGTTCGCCTGCTTCTCGCCGGTACCGCCTGCAGTGACGCTTCCGCCCACCGGAACGCCCCCATCCCGCTTGTTCGTGTCGAGCGTTGTCCAACTCTCCTGAAAACGGCGCCTGTTGGGAATGGTGCCCCCCAACGGGCCGCCCGGGTAGCCGAATGCCGCGCGTACCGTGCCTCCGGCATACCCGCGGACGATGCCGCCCCCCGCGGGCTTGTGCACCGACCGTAGTCCTACGATCACCGGTCCTGCGAGGGCGAATGCGGAAACGCCACCATTCGCCACCCCTTCGAATGAACTCTTCGGCAGCCGCACAGGATTCACTTGACATGTGAACAACTGCGAGCGGTTGAACCGAAGCGCGTGCGGGCGCGTGTCCGGTCACGCGCCCCGGCCTGTATCCGGACACGCCTGCCGTACCGGCCTGCGATGCCGTCGGGTGCAGCGGCCCGCGGCGCCTCCGTTGAGGGCGGCGGCGGGAGGCGGGCATCGGGTGCGGTGGCGCGCGGCGCCTCCGTTGAGGGTGGTGGTGGGAGGCGGGCATCGGGTGCGGCGGCGCGCGGCGCCTCCGTTGAGGGCGGCGGCGGGAGACGGGCGGGCGTAACCAACGGCGGTTCCCCAGTGTTGGAGGTGGCATGGGCTTCACGATCGGCAGCATTCGCGACATCCGGGACATCGCACCGGGCGGGCGCCGCCGCGTACGCGCCTCGGTCCGTACCACGATCGCCGAGTACACCGGACGGTACGGCTGGGCCGTGATCCCCGGTGCGCGGGCCACCCGCGGCGGCGGCCAGTGCAGCTGCGGCGATCCGGGGTGCGCCGCCCCCGGGGCGCACGCGCTGCCGTTCGCCGCCGGGATCCCGGCCGGAGCCTCGCTGGAGGAGGTCACCGCCGCGTGGGAGGAGACCCCGGGGGCGGCGGTACTGCTGCCCGCCGGGCGCTGTTTCGACGTGCTGGACGTGGCGGAGGAGGCCGGTTGCCGGGCGCTGGTGCGGCTGGAGCGCATGGGGCTGCGACTCGGCCCGGTGATCGCCACCCCGACCGGGCGTGCGCTGTTCTTCGTCGCGCCGGGCGCGGCCGGGGAGCTGCCCCGGCTGCTGTACCGGATGGGGTGGGACGGGGCCGCGCTCGACCTGCGGTGCCTGGGCCTGGGCGACCACGTGACCGCGCCGCCCTCCGATCTCGGCGGCCTCGGTCCGGTGCGCTGGCTGCGGCCCCCGTCCGCGGAGCGCCAGCCGCCCGAGGCCCGGCTGCTGCTCGGCACCCTCGCCTACGTCTGCCACCGCCACGGCACGCTGGCCCGCTCGGGGTGAGCGCGCAGCGCGACGCGTGAGGGTGGCTCCCTGTCCGGGAGCCACCCTCATGTCGGTGTGCGGTTGTGCGGTGTGCGGGACCTCAGTCGCCGATCAGCGCGTCGACGAACGCCTCGGGCTCGAAGGGCGCCAGGTCGTCGGAGCCCTCGCCCAGGCCGACGAGCTTGACGGGGACGCCCAGCTCGCGCTGGACCGAGATGACGATGCCGCCCTTGGCGGTGCCGTCGAGCTTGGTGAGCGCGATGCCGGTGATGTCCACGACCTCGGCGAAGACCCGGGCCTGGACCAGGCCGTTCTGCCCGGTCGTGGCGTCGAGCACGAGGATCACCTCGTCGACCGGGCCGTGCTTCTCCACGACGCGCTTGACCTTGCCGAGCTCGTCCATCAGGCCGGTCTTGGTGTGCAGGCGGCCGGCGGTGTCGATGAGCACCACGTCGGCGCCCTCGGCGATGCCCTCCTTCACCGCGTCGTAGGCCACCGACGCCGGGTCGCCGTTCTCGGGCCCGCGGACGGTGCGGGCGCCGACGCGCTCGCCCCAGGTCTGGAGCTGGTCGGCGGCGGCGGCGCGGAAGGTGTCGGCGGCGCCGAGGACGACGCTGCGGCCGTCGGCGACCAGGACGCGGGCGAGCTTGCCGGTGGTGGTGGTCTTGCCGGTGCCGTTGACGCCGACGACCATCAGCACCGCGGGCTGGTCCTGCGGGCTCTCGGTGTGCAGGGTGCGGTCGAGGTCGGGGCCGACGAGGGCGATCAGCTCCTCGCGCAGCAGCGCGCGCAGCTCGGCGGGGGTGCGGGCGCCCAGGACCCGGACGCGGGTGCGCAGGCGTTCGACGAGCTCCTGGGTGGGGGCCACACCGACGTCGGCGGTCAGCAGGGTGTCCTCGATCTCCTCCCAGGTCTCCTCGTCGAGGTTGTCGCGGGAGAGCAGGGTGAGCAGGCCCTTGCCGAGGGCGGTCTGCGAGCGGGACAGCCGCGAGCGCAGCCGGACCAGGCGCCCGGCGGTGGGCTCGGGGACCTCGACCGCGGGGGCCTCGGCCTCCTCGATCTCGCGGGGCGGGACGAGGACCGCGGAGTCGGCCTCGGGGAGCCCGACCTCCTCGATGGTCCGGCGTGGCTCCTCGGTGGGGGCCTCCGCCTCCTCGCCGACGTGCGGCTCGGTCGGCGGGGCGGTGATCTCCGGTTCCGCGGTCGGCGGCGGCGCGGGCGGCAGCTGCTTCTTGCGGCGGGCGCCGATGACGAGGCCGCTGAGCGCCGCGACGGCGACCAGGGCGATGACTACAGCAAGGATGACGGTTTCCATAACGCCCTCCAGTATCGGCCACGGCATCAAGACCGCCCCGGATACGGCGGATGATTCTCCCGCGGATCAGGCACTATGGGACAAAGGTCACGGCCGACGGTCGTCGGACCGTCATACCATCATGATCGCAACGCGCGTAGACATCGCCGTGCACTCCCCCTGTCCCCCATATGGAGATTCCCCCCACATGGACAAGACGTCCGCACCCGATGCCATGGCCATCGACACAACCGTCGAGAAGCGAGGCATCGAGCCCGTTCCGGACGCCGAACGCCACGGCCGTGTCCGTGAGCTCTTCCCCACCTGGGTGGCGGCCAACATCAGCGTTCTGCTGCTGACCATGGGCGCCGGCCTCGTCGTCTCCAACGGCCTCAACCTTCTCCAGGTCCTGCTCGTGGCGATCCTCGCGCCCGTCGTCTCGTACGGGATCGTGGGTGTCCTGACGATCGCGGGCAAGCGCGGCGGCGCCCCGGGGATGACGCTCTCGCGGGCGGTCTTCGGCCAGCGCGGCAACCTCTTCCCCGGTGCGGTCACCTGGATCGCCCGCTGGGGCTGGGAGACGATCAACGCGGTGACCGGCGCCTACGCGATGCTGACCATCCTCGACCTGCTCTTCGGCATCAAGAGCAACACGCTGCTGATCACGGTCACCCTGCTGCTCTTCGTCGGCTGCACCTTCACCGTCAGCGGCATGGGCCGCAAGGTGCTTCTGCTGTGCAACCGCTGGTCGGCGTACCTCTTCGGCGCCTTCAGCGTCGCCGTGCTGGGCTACCTGGTCTTCCACACCGACTGGTCGGCCGTCTTCTCCCGCCCGGCCGGGAGCACCTCCCTGCTGGTCGCCGGGGTCGGCACGATCGCGGCGGGCGGTATCAGCTGGGCGCCCTCCGGGGCGGACTTCGCCCGCTACCTGCCGCGGACCGCCTCCGGCAAGGGCATCGTGGGCAACACGGTCGCGGGCGCCGGGATCGTCGTGGTGCCGATGGTGCTGATGGGCGCGGTCATGGCGGTCTCCACCCCCGACCTGGCCCACGCGGCCGACCCGGTCTCCTTCATCGGCAAGCTGCTGCCGACCTGGATCGCGGTGCCCTATCTGCTGATCGCGCTCATCGGGATGCTGCTGATCAACAGCATGTCGATGTACTCGGCCGGCTTCACCGCGCAGACCCTCGGCTTCCGGGTCCCGCGCGCCGCGGCGGTCAGCGTCAACGCGCTCATCAGCCTGGCCTTCGGCTCCCTGCTGATGATCGTGGCGACCAGCTTCATCAGCTCGTTCATCTCCTTCCTGACGCTGCTGGCCGTCTCCTTCTCGGCCTGGATCGGTGTCTTCGGCGTGGACATGCTGCGCGGCCGGGAGTACGACGCGGCGGCCCTGATGGACACCGGCCGCACCAGCGCCTACTGGTACAAGGGCGGCTTCGCCTGGCAGGCGATGACCGCCTGGGCCGTCGCCCTGGCCGTCGGCATGTGCTTCACCTCGGTCTCCTGGTTCTCCGGCCCGCTGGCGGCCAGCTGGCTGGGCCGCAACGGCCTCGGCTGGGCGGTGACGATCGTGGTCGCGGCCGCGCTGTACGCGCTGCTGCCGCGCACGGCCCCCTCCCCCGCGGCCGTCCCGGTCCCCGCGCAGCGCGCCGAGGCCGCCGGGGAGCCGGAAGAGGCCGTGGCGGGCTGACGCCCCGCGGACACGACCGGATCCCCCTTCGCCCCTGACGGGCGGAGGGGGATTCGCGTGCCCCGCGTGCCCCCGGGGAGGTGCCGCGGCAAAAGTGCGCCGCCCCGGCTCCAGGACCATGGGGTCCGAGCCGGGGCGGCGCGCTGGAGGGGCGGGCAGCGGGGGTGTTAGCCCATCTCCTCCAGGGTCTTGCCCTTGGTCTCCTTCACGAAGAAGGCCACGAAGGGGATGGAGAGCAGTGCGAAGGCGGCGTAGATCACGTAGGCGCCGGACAGGTTCCAGTCCGACAGGCTCGGGAAGCTGACGGTGATGGCCCAGTTCGCGATCCACTGCGCCGAGGCGGCGACGCCGAGCGCGGCGGCGCGGATCTTGTTCGGGAACATCTCGCCGAGCAGCACCCACACGACCACACCCCACGACAGGGCGAAGAAGAGCACGAAGGCGTGGGCCGCGACGAGGGCGATGGCGCCCTGCGTGTTCGGGATGTGGATGTCGCTGCCGCTGCCGGTCTTGGCGGAGAACGCCCAGGCGGCCACGGCGAGCGAGACCGCCATGCCGACCGAGCCGATCAGCGCCAGCGGCTTGCGGCCGATCTTGTCGACGAAGAGCATCGCGATCACGGTGCCGACGACATTGATGATCGACGTGGTGAACGAGTAGAAGAACGAGCTGCTCGGGTCGATGCCGACGGACTGCCACAGCGACGACGAGTAGTAGAAGATCACGTTGATGCCGACGAGCTGCTGGAAGACCGAGAGCCCGATACCGACCCAGACGATCGGCAGGATGCCGCCGCGGCCGCCGAGCAGGTCCCGGAAGGTGGACTTGTGCTCGCTGCGCATGTGCAGCTCGATCTCCGCGATGCGGGCGTCGAGGTCGCTGCCCGTGCCCTCGACATCGGCCAGCACCTTGCGCGCGGCGTCCGTGCGGCCGACGGAGATCAGGAAGCGCGGGGACTCGGGGATGGCGAAGGAGAGCAGCCCGTACAGCACGGCCGGGACGACCATCACGCCGAGCATCCACTGCCACGCCTCGATGCCGGCGACGCGGCCGCGCTGCTGCCCGTGGGCCATCTGCAGGATGCCGTAGTTGACCAGCTGGGAGATGGCGATGCCGATGACGATCGCGGCCTGCTGGAAGGAGCCGAGCCGGCCGCGGTAGGCGGGCGGTGCCACCTCGGCGATGTAGGCGGGGCCGATCACCGAGGCCATGCCGATGGCGAAGCCGCCGATCACGCGCCACAGCGCGAGGTCCCACACGGCGAACGGCAGAGCGGAGCCGACCGCGCTCACGGTGAAGAGCAGGGCGGCGATCTGCATCACCCGGATGCGCCCGATCCGGTCGGCGATCCGGCCCGCGGCGGCGGCGCCGATCGCGCAGCCGAGCAGCGCCGCGGCGACCACCTGGGCGAGCAGCCCGTGGCTGATGCCGAACCGGCCCTGGATGCCGTTGACCGCGCCGTTGATCACGGAGCTGTCGTAGCCGAAGAGGAAGCCGCCCATGGCAGCGGCCGCGGTGATGAAGACGACGTGGCCGAGGTGGTCGTGGGCGTTGCCCACGCGACCGCTCGGCGCGGTCTGCTGTGCGGTGCTGGTCAACGTGAACTCCCTGGGGCCCGGTGTCGACCACCCGACCAACCGTCGAAGGTTAAAACAACGTGTCAGAGAGTATTCCTTCAAGTTTCGAAGTCAATAGCCTGCGCCACGCCACCTTGGGCACAGTTTGGTCAAGGCGAAGGTCATATAGCGTTCACTTTTTGAAGAATCCCTGGAGGAGTCGCAGGGGCCGGCCGCAGGGAAGCCGGGGGAGTCGGCGGGCTTCGGCGGGCTTCAGCCCTGCTCCCGCAGCCGCTGGCTGATCACCTTGGAGACGCCGTCCCCCTGCATCGACACCCCGTACAGGGCGTCGGCCACCTCCATCGTGCGCTTCTGGTGCGTGATCACGATGAGCTGCGAGCTCTCCTGGAGCTCGCGCATGATGCCGATGAGCCGCTGGAGGTTGGTGTCGTCCAGGGCCGCCTCCACCTCGTCCATCACGTAGAACGGGCTGGGGCGCGCCTTGAAGATCGACACCAGCAGGGCGACGGCGGTCAGCGAGCGCTCGCCGCCGGAGAGCAGGGACAGGCGCTTGACCTTCTTGCCCGGCGGCCGGGCCTCCACCTCCACGCCGGTCGTCAGCATGTCGTCCGGGTCGGTGAGCACCAGCCGGCCCTCGCCGCCGGGGAAGAGGCGGGAGAAGACGCCCTCGAACTCGCGGGCGGTGTCCCGGTAGGCGGCGGTGAAGACCTGTTCGACGCGCTCGTCGACCTCCTTGACCACCTGGAGCAGGTCGGCCCGGGTCTTGCGCAGGTCCTCCAGCTGCTCGCTGAGGAACTTGTGCCGCTCCTCCAGCGCCGCGAACTCCTCCAGGGCCAGCGGGTTGACCTTCCCCAGCTGCTGGTAGGCCTTCTCGGCGGCCTTCAGCCGCTTCTCCTGCTCGGCGCGCACGTAGCGGCGCGGCTGGTTGCGCGGGTGCTCCGGGTCGTCCGGCAGCTGCTCTCCCTCGGCGGGCGGCGAGGGCGGCACGAGCTGGTCGGGGCCGTAGTCGGCGATCAGGCCGGCCGGTTCGACGCCGTGCTCCTCCAGCGCCTTGGCCTCCAGCTGCTCGATCCGCAGCCGCTTCTCCGCGCCGAGCACCTCGCCGCGGTGGACGGAGTCGGTCAGTTTGTCCAGTTCCGACTTGAGTCCGCGTGCCGCGTCCCGCTCGGCGGCCAGGGCCGTCTCGCGCTCGGCCTTGGCCGCCTCGGCCGCGTCGCGTTCCCGCTCGGCACGGGCCAGGGAGGCGGTCACGTACTCCAGCAGCGCGCGGGCCCCGGCGAGGACGGCACCGGCCACCCGGGCCTCGTGGGCGAGGCGTGCCCTGCGCTGCTCGGCGCGGGCGCGGGCCTCGCGTTCCATGCGCGCGGCCCGGTCGAGGGAGTCGGCGCGCCCGGCCAGCGCCTTGACCCGCTCCTCGTGGGTGCGCAGCTGCAGCCGTGCCTCCATCTCCGTCTGCCGGGCGTTGGCGCCGTCGGCCGCGAGGCGGTCGCGTTCGGCGGTGTCGGGTTCCTCCTCGACGGGGGCGGCTTCGGCCTCCATGAACCGTTCGGTCAGCGCGGTCAGCTCCTCGGCGGCCCGTTCCAGCGCCTCCTGCGCGCGGGCCACCGCGGCGGCGCCGCGCTCGGCCTCACCGGCGGCGGCGCGGGCCTGTCCCGCGAGCCGTCCCAGCTGCTGGGCGACCGCGGACTTCTCCTTCTCCCCCGCCCGCCGTGCGGCCGCCAGCTCCTCGACCCTGCGGGCGCACGCCGACCGCCGCTCCCTGGCCGCGTCCTGCTCCCCGGCCAGCCGGGCGCACCGCGCGTCGAGCTCCCGCAGCCGCTGCGCCGCCTCGTCCACGGCGGCCTGCACCTCCAGCAGGCTCGGCGCCGCCGCCGATCCGCCGTGTGCGAAGTGGGCGCCCAGGGTGTCGCCTTCGGCCGTGACCGCGATCAGCTCCGGCCGCCGGGCGACCAGCTCCTCCGCCTGCGCCAGGGTCTCCACCACCACGACGTCCCGCAGCAGCCGCCGCACCGCGGGCAGCAACTCGGGCGCCCCGCCGACCAGTTCGGCCGCGCGCCGGGCGTTCGGCGGCGTGCCGCCCGGGGTGGACGCCCGGGGCGCAGCGGCGTGCGCGGCGTCTTGCGGGGCG
>CAYNNX010000311.1:0-8540 GCA_964398515.1 uncultured Streptantibioticus sp.
GTGAACTCGATGTCGCACAGGTCCCGGTAGTGCGTCTCCAGCGTCTCCATGATCTGCATCAGCTGGTCGTACGACGCCTTGTCGATCTTCTCCAGTTCGGCCAGCGGCACGGTGTTGCGGATGCCGGCGACGACGTCCTCGCCCTGGGCGTTCTGCAGGTAGTCGCCGTAGACGCCCTTGCGGCCGGTGGCCGGATCGCGGGTGAAGGCGACACCGGTGCCGGAGTCGGGGCCGAGGTTGCCGAAGACCATCGAGCAGATGTTGACGGCGGTGCCCAGGTCGTGCGGGATGCGCTCCTGGCGGCGGTAGAGCTTGGCGCGGTCGCCGTTCCACGAGTCGAAGACGGCCTTGATGGCCAGGTCCATCTGCTCGCGCGGGTCCTGCGGGAACTCCCGGCCCGCCTCCTTCGCCACGATCCGCTTGAACTCCTCGACCAGTCGGCGCAGATCGTCCGCGTCGAGGTCGAGGTCGGTGGTGGCGTCCTTGGCGTGCTTGGCCCCGTCGAGCGCGTCCTCGAACAGATCGCCCGACACGCCCAGCACGGTCTTGCCGAACATCTGGATGAGGCGGCGGTAGGAGTCCCAGGCGAAGCGCTCGTCGCCCGCCTGGGCCGCCAGGCCGCCGACGGAGGCGTCCGACAGGCCGATGTTCAAGACGGTGTCCATCATCCCCGGCATGGAGAACTTCGCCCCGGAGCGCACGGAGACCAGCAGCGGGTCGTCGTGCTGGCCGAGCCGCTTGCCCATCCGCCGCTCCAGGGCGTCGAGGTGCGCACTCACCTCGTCGCGCAGCTCCGGCGGCTCACTGCCGGAGTCCAGGTAGACCTTGCATGCCTCAGTGGTGATCGTGAAGCCCGGAGGGACGGGGAGACCGAGGTTGGTCATCTCGGCGAGGTTTGCGCCCTTGCCACCGAGCAGGTCCTTGAGGCCCTTGTTGCCCTCAGTGAAGTCGTAGACGAACTTCGGGGGTGATTGCTGTTCCGACACGGGACCGACTCCTCGCGCACGGGGTGTGCCCTGACGGCGGGGAGCGTACCCATCTCGAAGGCTCTCCAGTGCGTCCATCGCCATGACACATGGCCGTAACCACTCGTCTGCCAGGAGATCGAAAGCGATCCCACCCCTGGAGCCTGCGATCGCAGAACCCGATCGAGGCAAGAAGTACCGTTCACCTCTTGAACACATGAGCGCGCTTTGCGACAACTGAGCACGCCAATCGTTACGGAGCGTGGCGTTCGAATTGATCGACTGAACATGCACGGGTGGCACCCAGTGTCATGTGTTGGAGAGATTACGACACCGGGTGTCGCCCAAGAAAGGCCGCTGAGGTTGCTCATCTGAGCGCAAGCCATATCAGGCGTGGCGAGAATCACGCCCTACGTCTCACGCTCCGGACGCCCTCCGGCGGCTTCCGAGGTGCCCGCGACGGGCTTCCGAGGTGTCCGGCGACGGGGCCTTCCAGAGGTGCCCGCGACGGCTTGAGAGGTGCTCGAAGGTGCTGCGGACGCCCGCAGGGGCGCAGATCAGCCGCCGGAGGTGTCCAGCTCGGCGTCGGCGCCGACCACCGCGCAGTCGTAGGGGTCCTTCAGCCAGCCGTCCGGCAGGACCACCCGCTTGGTGCCCGCGGTCCGGCCGCGCGGCCCTTCCGCGCCCTCCGGCCACGGCTGGTCCAGGTCGAGTGCGCCGAGGTGCTCGTCCAGCTCGGCGAGGGAGGACGCCATGGCGAGCCGCTGGCGCATCTGCGAGCCGACCGCGAAGCCCTTGGTGTACCAGGCGACGTGCTTGCGGAAGTCGACCACTCCCCGTTCCTCGTCGCCCAGCCACTCGGCGAGCAGGCCCGCGTGCCGGCGCATGACGGCCGCGACCTCCTTCAGCGTGGGCCGGGCGGCGTCCCCCGTCCCCTCGAAGGCGCTCACCAGGTCGCCGAAGAGCCACGGGCGGCCGAGGCACCCCCGCCCGACCACGACGCCGTCGCAGCCGGTCTCGCGCATCATCCGGACCGCGTCCTGGGCGCACCAGATGTCGCCGTTGCCCAGCACCGGGATCTCGGGGACGGCCTCCTTGAGGCGGGCGACGGCCGACCAGTCCGCAGTGCCGCCGTAGTGCTGGGCGGCGGTGCGCCCGTGCAGGGCGATCGCCGTGACGCCTTCCTCCACCGCGATCCGGCCGGCGTCGAGATAGGTCAGGTGGTCGTCGTCGATGCCCTTGCGCATCTTGATCGTCACCGGCAGCGCCCCGGCGTTCCCGACCGCCTCGCGCAGGATCGACCGCAGCAGATTGCGCTTGTACGGCAGCGCCGAACCGCCGCCCTTGCGGGTCACCTTGGGGACCGGGCAGCCGAAGTTGAGGTCGATGTGGTCGGCGAGGTTCTCGTCGACGATCATGCGGACCGCCTTGCCCACCGTCACCGGATCGACGCCGTACAGCTGGATCGAGCGCGGCCGTTCGCTCGCGTCGAAGTGGATCAGCTGCATGGTCTTGTCGTTCCGCTCGACCAGCGCCCGAGTGGTGATCATCTCGGAGACGAAGAGCCCGCGGCCGCCGCTGAACTCCCGGCAGAGCGTGCGGAACGGCGCGTTGGTGATCCCGGCCATCGGTGCGAGCACGACGGGCGGGGTCACGGTGTACGGGCCGATCTGCAAGGACGTCATGGCGGGCGGGCTTCCTGAGGGTCGGGGGGGCTCGGGGCGCGGCCTCCCATTGTCCCGCACCCGGGCGGTGGTCCGGCCCGGGCCTCAGACGCCGGCCGGCACCGGCTCCGGGGTCCGCGCGGCCTCGGCCCTTTCGGCCAGCGCCGACTCCAGCAACCGCTCCAGCCGGGTGCGGGTCTCGGCGTTCAGCGGGGTGTAGACGACCATCCGCGTGCCCGAGCGCGGGCCGAGCCACATGCTGGTGTGCTCCATGTTCAGCAGCCCGACGCCGCTGTTGAGGAAGCGCTTGGGGCGGTTGGACGGCTGGACCACCTCATGCTCCCGCCACAGGGCCCGGAACTCGGCAGAAGCCTGCTCCAAGCGCTTGACCAGGCACTTCCACACCGGCTCCGCCACATGCTCGGCCATGGCGGCCCGGAACTGGGCGGTGCAGCGGCGGCGCACCTCCTCCAGGTCGACGACGGCCTGCTGCCAGGCGGGGTTGGTGAAGACCAGCCACATCACGTTGCGCTCGTCGACGGGGAGCGCGTCGAGGTCGTCCACCAGCCGCCCGTAGGTGGTGTTGTACGCGAGGATGTCGTAGCGGCTGTTCATCACGCAGGCGGGCAGCGGCTCCAGCTGCTGCAGCGTGAGGCGCACCGACTCCGAGACCGTCGGGCACTCCTTGCTCGGCACCGGGTCGGGCACCCCGGCGAGCACGAACAGGTGCGCACGCTCGCCCGGGTCGAGCATCAGGGTGCGCGCGACCGCGTCCAGCACCTGGGCGGAGACCTGTATGTCCCGGGCCTGCTCCAGCCACGTGTACCAGGTGACGCCGACCGCCGACAGCTGGGCGACCTCCTCGCGGCGCAGCCCGGGCGTACGGCGTCGGCGGCCGGGCGGCAGGCCCACCGTCTCGGGCGTGATCCGCTCCCGGCGGGTGCGCAGGAAGTCGGCCAGTTCGCGTCGGCGTCCGTCGGTGCTCGCGCTCATGGCACCAAGAGTGCACCACTTGTCAGCCGGTTGCCAGGTAGTGCCGATACCTGGATAACCACACTCTGGTACCACCCTGAGCGGTCCCGGATCGTAGTGGTCGTGACGAACGAGGAGACCGCGATGACGACCACGACGACGACCGCTCCCGCCCTCACGGCCCCCGTCCCGGAGGGCCGCGTCGGCGCACTGCCGTCCCGGGCCGGCGTGGTGCCCCGGGTACGCCGGGTCGGGCGGCTCCCGGACCACGCAGGCGGCGAGGGCGCGCCACCGGGGATGCTGAGCCCCCTCGGGCTGCTGACCCTCCTGCTCGGGGCGGCCCTGCCGATGATCGACTTCTTCATCGTCAATGTGGCGCTGCCCACCATCGACCGCGATCTGCACGCCGGGCCCGCCCTGCTGGAGATGGTCGCGGCCGGGTACGGCGTCGCCTACGCGGTGCTGCTGGTGCTGGGCGGCCGGCTCGGTGACCTGTTCGGGCGGCGCCGGCTCTTCATGGCGGGCACGGCGCTGTTCGCCCTCACCTCGCTCGCCTGCGGCCTGGCGCCCGACGCGTGGACACTGGTCGGCGCCCGGGTCGCCCAGGGAGCCGCCTCGGCGCTGATGCTGCCGCAGGTGCTCGCCACCATCCAGGCCGCCACCTCCGGGGCCCGGCGCGGCCGTGCGCTCGGCCTGTACGGGGCTACGGGCGGCATATCGGCGGTGGCCGGGCAAGTGCTGGGCGGCTGGCTGGTGGCGGCCGACGTCGCGGGCAGCGGCTGGCGGTCGATCTTCCTGGTGAACGTGCCGGTGGCGGCGGCCGCGATGCTGCTGAGCCTGCGCTCGGTGCCGGAGACCCGGGCGGCTGACCCGGCCCGGATCGACGTCAAGGGCACCGTGCTGCTCGGGGCGACCCTGCTGGCGCTGCTGGTTCCGCTGATGGAGGGCAGGGCGGTCGGCTGGCCGCTGTGGACGTGGCTGCTGCTGGCGGCCTCGCCGTTCGCGGCGGCGGCGTTCTGGCTGGTCGAGCGGCACGGTGAGCGCACCGGCGCCGACCCCCTGATCCCGCCGACGCTGCTGGGCAACCACGGGATGCGCAGCGGCCTGCGGGTGGCGCTGCCGTTCTTCACCGGATTCGGCGGGTTCATGTTCGTGATGGCGGTCGCGCTCCAGCAGGGGCGGCTGCTGGGACCGGTGGCGGCGGGCTCCGCGCTGGCGCCGATGGCGACGGCCTTCCTGGTCGCCTCGCTGCTCGCGCCGCGCCTGGTGACCCGGTTCGGCCGTGTCGTGGTCACCTCGGGGCTCGCCCTTCAGGGCACCGGGCTGCTGATCGTGGTCGCCTCGGTGCTCACGGGCTGGTCGCACCTGGGACCGCTGCAGCTGCTGCCGGGGATGGCGGTGCTCGGCTTCGGCCAGGGCCTGGCGATGTCCACGCTCTTCCGCATAGTCCTGTCGGAGGTTCCGGCGGACCGGGCGGGGGTGGGCAGCGGCGTGATGGTGACCACCCAGCAGTCCTCGCTCGCCCTGGGCGTGGCCACGCTGGGCACGCTCTTCCTGTCTCTCGCCGGCACCTACGGCATGCGCGACGCCCTGGCCGCGGTGCTCCTCGTCCAGGTCACCGGGGTCGCGGCCTCGGTGGCCCTGAGCACGGCACTGCCCCGCAGCGTGCGGTGACGACGGGCATGCGCTGATCGAGCGGGACGCGGCGGGCGAGCGCGTGGAGATCACCCGGAACGGAGGGCCGATCACCGCGCTCGCGCCGCCGATCGAGGGACCCGCGCCCGAGCGGCTGGCGGACTGGCTGGCGGCGCTGTTCGCGGGGAAGCGGCGCAAGGCGGGCGACGACCCCGAGCTGTTCGCCATGTACATAGTGCTGGTCGGCGAGCACAGCGATGTGGTCGCCGGCCATATCGCCACGATGATCGAGCAGTTGACCCGGATCGTGGGTGAGCGGTGTCGCGCGCGGGGAGTTCCGCGTCGCGGATCCGGCGAGGGCCGCCTGGGCCGTGTGGGACGCAGGCTGCCGGTTCCACGGCCCCGCCTGTGCGGCCGACTGGGCGCGAGGAGATCCGGCCCCCCTCGATGCGGTCTGCGAGCCGATCCTTCGCGGCCTCGGGGCCCGCACCGCGGAGTGACGGGTGACAGGCGGGACAGGCGCAGATAATTGTAGACTCATAATAGTTAATTGACTACAATCAACTCTGCGCCGACTGCGCGGCGCATCGTCCCCTATCCGCCGGAGGCATCCGTGGCCGAGCTCAGCCCCAGGCGGCGACTGCTCGTGCTGGCGATCTGCTGCATGAGCCTGCTGATCGTCAGCCTGGACAACACCGTCCTCAACGTCGCCCTGCCCTCGATGCAGAGGGAGCTGCACACCTCCGTGTCGGGCATGCAGTGGACCATCGACGCCTACACCCTGGTGCTGGCCGGCCTGCTGATGCTCTCCGGTTCGACCGCCGACCGGATCGGCCGGCGCCGCACGTTCCAGACGGGGCTGGCGGTCTTCACCCTCGCCTCGCTGCTGTGCAGCCTGGCGCCCAGCCTGAGCTGGCTGGTCGGGGCGCGGATGCTCCAGGCGGTCGGGGGCTCGATGCTCAACCCGGTCGCGATGTCGATCATCACCAACACCTTCACCGACGCCCGCGAACGGGCCCGCGCGATCGGCGTGTGGGGCGGCGTCGTGGGCATCAGCATGGCGGCCGGCCCGATCATCGGCGGCTCGCTGGTGGAGTCCACCGGCTGGCGGGCGATCTTCTGGATAAACGTGCCGATCGGCCTGGCCGCCCTCGTGCTCACCGCGCTCTTCGTGCCCGAGTCCAGGGCGCCGCGCCCCCGCCGCGCCGACCCCGTCGGCCAGCTGCTGATGATCGTGCTGCTCGCCTCGGTCACCTACGCGATCATCGAGTCGCCCGGCCGGAGTTGGGACTCCCCCGCGATCGCCGGCTGCGCCACGCTCGCCGCGATCGCCCTGGCCGGGATCGTCCGGTACGAGCCGCGGCGCGAGGACCCCCTGATCGACCTGCGGTTCTTCCGCAGCGCTCCGTTCTCCGGCGCCACGGCCATCGCGATCAGCGGCTTCGCCGCGCTGGGCGGCTTCCTCTTCCTCAACACCCTCTACCTGCAGGACGTCCGGCGCCTCGACGCGCTGCACGCCGGGCTGTTCATGCTGCCGATGGCCGCCATGACGCTGGTCTTCGCGCCGCTGTCCGGCCGGATCGTGGGGGCCCGCGGTCCGCGTCTGCCGCTGCTGCTCGCCGGCACCGCGATGTGCGTCAGCGGCCTGCCGCTCGCGCTCGCATCCTCGGCCGCCACCCCGACCGCACTGCTGGTCGGCGCGTACGTCGTCTTCGGCATCGGCTTCGGCCTGCTCAACGCCCCGATCACCAACACCGCCGTCTCCGGCATGCCGCGCGCCCAGGCCGGAGTGGCCGCCGCGGTCGCCTCCACCAGCCGCCAGGTCGGCCAGTCGCTGGGGGTCGCGGTGATCGGCGCGGTGATGGCGTCGGGCATGAGCGGCGGCCCCGCGGCGGTCTCGGCGGCGGCGTTCGCCCAGGCGGGCCGCACCGCCTGGTGGATCATCGCCGGGTGCGGGGCGGCGGTTCTGGCGGTCGGTACGATCACCTCCGGCCGGTGGGCTCGGACCACGGCGGAGCGGACCGCGGAACGGCTGCGGACGGAGGAGATCAAGGTGGCGGTGAACGCGTGACCGACGGGACGGAGGCGACCGCCAGACGCGTCTGGCAGGGCCTGCGGGAGCTGGTGCTCGACCGCAACGACCGCCGCAAGGAGGCCGCCGAGGCCGCCGGGCTGAGCTTCAACCGGGTCAAGGCGCTCGCCCGCATCGCGGCCGAGCCGCTCACCCTGCGCGCCCTCGCCGAGTACCTGGTGGTCGACGCGCCCTACACCACCGTGATCGTCGACGATCTCGCCAAGCGCGGACTGGTGGAGCGCACCGCCCATCCGCAGGACCGGCGCTCGAAGCTGGTGCACGCCACGCAGGCCGGTCAGGAGCTGGCCCGGCGGGTCAGCGGCATCCTCGACACGCCGCCCGAAGCGGTACTCGCCCTGGAGCCGGAGGAGTTGGCCGCGCTCGACGCGATCGTGGCGAAACTCCTGACGTGACACAGAACCGGCGAAGGGGTCCGGGGGATGCGCCCCGGACCCCTTCGCCGATCAGCGGCCTCAGCAGCCGAGCAGGCGGCTGCCCAGGTAGGAGGCGACCTGGTCGAGCGAGACGCGCTCCTGCTTCATCGTGTCGCGCTCGCGCACGGTCACCGCGTTGTCCTCGAGGGTGTCGAAGTCGACGGTGACACAGAACGGCGTGCCGATCTCGTCCTGGCGGCGGTAGCGGCGGCCGATGGCACCCGCGTCGTCGAACTCGATGTTCCAGTGCTTGCGCAGGTCACCGGCGAGCCCCTTGGCCTTCGGCGACAGCTGCGGGTTGCGGGAGAGCGGCAGCACCGCGACCTTGACCGGCGCCAGACGCGGGTCGAGGCGCATCACGACGCGCTTTTCCATCTGGCCCTTGGCGTTCGGCGCCTCGTCCTCGTTGTAGGCGTCGAGCATGAAGGCGAGCATGGCGCGGTTGACACCGGCCGCCGGCTCGATGACGTACGGGAACCAGCGCTCGCCGGCCTCCTGGTCGAAGTACGACAGGTCCTGGCCGGACGCCTTGGAGTGCGAGGACAGGTCGAAGTCCGTGCGGTTGGCGATGCCCTCCAGCTCGGAGAACTCGGTGCCGCCGAAGTTGAAGCGGTACTCGATGTCGACGGTCCGCTTCGAGTAGTGGGAGAGCTTCTCCTTGGCGTGCTCGTAGAAGCGGATGTTCTCCTCACGGACGCCGAGGTCGCGGTACCAGTTCCAGCGCTGCTCCAGCCAGTACTCGTGCCACTGCTCGTCCTCGCCCGGCTTGACGAAGAACTCCATCTCCATCTGCTCG
>CAYNNX010000312.1:0-2028 GCA_964398515.1 uncultured Streptantibioticus sp.
GCCGGACCTGCGCGCCAAGCTGGAACTGGCCGACGTCAGCGACATCTTCGCCGACTCCGGTTTCAAGGCGTTCGCGGGCAAGCACGTACGGGCGCTGCCGGTGCCGGACACCGCGGACCAGCCGCGCAAGTTCTTCGACCAGATGGGCGAGTTCGCGGCCACGCAGGGTGCCAAGGGGCTCGCCTGGGTCCGGGTCGGCGAGGACCAGGCGCTGACCGGCCCGATCGCCAAGTTCCTCACCGAGGACGACGTCAAGGCGCTGCTGGCCAGGGTGGACGCCAAGCCCGGGCACGCGATCTTCTTCGGCGCGGGCGAGTTCGACGAGGTCTCCAAGATCATGGGCGCGGTCCGCGTCGAGGCCGCCAAGCGGGCTGGCCACTTCGAGGAGGACGTCTTCCGCTTCTGCTGGATCGTCGACTTCCCGATGTTCGAGTTCAACGAGGACACCGGGCGGATCGACTTCTCCCACAACCCGTTCTCCATGCCGCAGGGCGGCCTGGAGGCGCTGGAGACCAAGGACCCGCTGGACATCCTGGCCTGGCAGTACGACATCGTCTGCAACGGCGTCGAGCTCTCCTCCGGCGCGATCCGGAACCACGAGCCCGAGATCATGTACAAGGCTTTCGAGATCGCCGGCTACTCGCGCGAGCAGGTCGAGCACGACTTCGGCGGCATGCTGCGCGCTTTCCACTACGGCGCCCCGCCGCACGGCGGCATCGCCCCTGGCGTGGACCGCATCGTGATGCTGCTGGCCGACGAGCCCAACATCCGCGAGACCATCGCCTTCCCGCTCAACCAGACCGCCCAGGACCTGCTCATGGGCGCCCCCAGCGAGGTGGACGAGGCCCGGCTGCGTGAGCTCCACCTGAGCATCCGCAAGCCTCCGGCCAAGCCGGGTGCCGACAAGCAGTAAGCCGTAACCGAGAAGCAGGGCGGCAAACAGGGCATAGCCTGACGAAAGCCCCGGGATCCCGTGATCCCGGGGCCTTCACGTGCGGCCGCCGTACGAACCCCGCCGTACGACGTCTTGAGCGACTTAGTAAGGTACGCCTAAGCTAACTTCCCGCCGCGGCGGGTCTGCGGCACGACGAGCGACGCACCGGGGCGGGCGCGCGGGGAGGACAGGACAGCGACCATGTGGGACGACTCGTTTCCCAGCTTTCTGATCGGCCTGCGGGAGGGACTGGAGGCGGGCCTGATCGTCTCCATCCTGGTGGCCACCCTGGTCCGGGCCGAGCAGAAGTCCCGCCTGCCGCAGGTGTGGACCGGCGTACTGGCGGCCGCCGCGCTCGCCATGAGCTTCGGCGCGGTCCTGACGTTCACCGCGGCCAACCTCACCGCCACCGCCCAGGAAGCCTTCGGCGGTGTGCTGAGCGTCATCGCGGTCGCCTTCGTGACCGCGATGGTCTTCTGGATGCGGCGCTCGGCCCGCAACCTGTCCGGCGAGATCCGCGAGAAGGTCGCCGCCGCGCTCACCATGGGCGCCGGGATGCTCGTCGTCACCTCGTTCCTGGCCGTCGGCCGCGAGGGCCTGGAGACCGCGCTCTTCCTGTGGACCACGGCCCGCGCGGCCGGCGAGTCCACCGGCCCGATGATCGGCGCCGCGACCGGTCTCGTGCTCGCCGCCGGGCTGTGCTGGGGCCTGTACCGCCGGGTCCTGAAGATCAACCTGACGAAGTTCTTCACCTACACCGGCATCGTGCTGATCGTCATCGCCGCCGGTGTACTCGGCTACGGCCTGCGTGACCTCCAGGAGGGCGGCGCCCTGCCCGGCGCGACCGCCTTCGCCGTCCACCTCAGCCAGAGCAGGGACGCCAGCTCCTGGTGGGGCACCCTGCTGCAGGGCATCTTCAACGTCAGCCCGCAGATGACCTGGCTCCAGGTAACCGCCTACGCGGTCTACCTCGCCGTCGTGATGTCGCTCTTCGTCCGGGGGCTGCGGGCCGCCAAGCCGAAGGCGGCCGAGGCCGGGAACCCGGCGAAGGCCGGGAAGCCGGCGGATGCGCAGGAGCCCGCGACGGCAGAGGC
>CAYNNX010000312.1:2128-8530 GCA_964398515.1 uncultured Streptantibioticus sp.
AGGCCGGGAACCCGGCGGATGCCGAGGCGCCATCCGAGGCCGACGAGCCCGCGAAGGAGACGGCGCCGGGCGGGCCGCGCCGCCGGCCGGGGTGGGTGGTGCCCGCGGCCGTGGTCGCGGTGCCGGTCGTGGTCGCCGGAGGCGTCATCGCCCTCGGCGGCTCCAAGCCCGCCGAAGCGCAGACCGTCGCGGTCTCCGAGGCCGACTGCGGCAAGGGGTTCAAGGCACCCGCGCCGGGCCGCCGGACCTTCCAGATGCACAACACGGGTGACAAGACCTCCGAGGTCTACCTGATCGACCCGGCCAGCAACGCCGTCTTCGGCGAGATCGAAGGGCTGGCCCCCGGCACCACCCGCGAGCTCGTCGCCACCATCGGCGGCGGCGAGTACGCCTGGCGCTGCGTCCCCACCGGCGGCAAGGTCACCACCTCCGCCGCCGTACGGGTCGGCGGATCGGGCAGCACCACCGCCGTCGCCCCCGTCTCCGAGGACGACCTGAAGCCCGCGCTGGCCGCCTACCAGGCCTACGTGAACAAGGGCCTGGCCACGCTGTCCGGCCAGACCCGCCGGCTGCAGAGCGACGTCGACGGCGGCGACCTGGACGCGGCCCGCAAGGACTGGCTGACGGCCCACCTCACCTACTCCTCGCTGGGCGCCGCCTACGGCACCTTCCAGGACTTCGACAAGAAGATCAACGGCCGGGCCGACGGCCTGCCGGGCGGGGTGAACGACCCGGGGTTCACCGGCTTCCACCGCATCGAGTACGGGCTGTGGCACGGCCGGTCGGCGAGCGACCTCAAGGGCCCGGCCGACCAGCTCGCCCAGGACTCCGCCGGGCTCCAGAAGGCCTTCCCCGGCCAGGACTTCGACGTCGCGGACCTGCCGCTGCGCACCCACGAAATCCTCGAGAACACCCTCCAGTTCGAGCTCACCGCCGACACCGACGAGGGCAGCGGCACCAACCTGGCGACCGCCCAGGCCAATCTCGACGGTACGCGTGAACTCCTCACCGTGCTGCGCCCGTTGATCGCCAAGCGGTCGCCGAACCTGCTCGGAACCGTCGACGCCGACATCGCCCGGGTGGGCAGGCTCCTCGACTCCGCCCACAACGGGGACACCTGGACGCCGGTGGACAAGCTCGACCCGACCACCCGCCAGACCCTCAACGGCGCAACCTCCCAGCTCCTCGAAGACCTCTCGCCCATCCCCGACCTCCTCGAGATCCGGAAGTCCGCCTGATGTCCTCCTGCCCTGTCAACCACGAAGAGCTGCTCGCCGCCGCCCAGGCCCGGCAGGGCTGCCCGGCGGGCCCCGCACGCCGGGCGTTCATGAAGACCGCGCTGGGCGCGGGGGCGGCCGGGGCCGTACTCGCCGGCGGCGGAGCCGCGCTGACCGCGGGCAGGGCCCAGGCCGCCGACGACTCCTCGGCGGGCCGGGCCGCGGCCGTCGGCTTCCACGGCGAGCACCAGGCGGGCATCGTCACCCCGCAGCCCATGCACGCCGCGTTCGTCTCGTTCAACGTCATCGCGAGCGGCCGCAAGGAGCTCGCGGACCTGTTCCGGACGATCACCGAGCGGGCCCGGTTCCTCACCGCGGGCGGCACCCCCGTCGACCTCGGTGTGGGCGCTCCCCCCTCCGACAACGGGATCCTCGGCCCGACCGTCCCGGCCGACGCGCTCACCGTCACCCTGGGCGTCGGCGCGTCGCTGTTCGACGACCGCTTCGGGCTCGCAAAGGCCAAGCCGCGCCGGCTGACCCCGATGCGCACCTTCCCCAACGACAACCTCAACCCGGCCGAGTGCCACGGGGACCTGTCGTTGCAGCTGTGCGCGCAGAGCAAGGACACCGTGCTGCACGCGCTGCGCGACATAGCCAAGCACACCCGCGGCGCCATGCAGGTCAAGTGGCGTATCGACGGCTTCCAGAACGCCCCGCGCCCGGGCGGCGCCCAGCGCAACCTGCTCGGCTTCAAGGACGGCATAGCCAACCCGGACGTGAAGTCCGCGCGGGAGACCGACCGCCTGATCTGGGTCACCGGCGCCACCGGCGAGCCGTCCTGGGCGGTGGGCGGCAGCTACCAGGTCATCCGGATCATCCGCATGCTCGTCGAGTTCTGGGACCGGGTCTCGCTGACCGAGCAGGAGAAGATGTTCGGCCGCCGCAAGGACACCGGCGCGCCGCTGGACGGAGCCGTCGAGACCGACACCCCCGACTACGCCAAGGATCCCAAGGGCACCGCGATCCCGATGGACGCCCACATCCGCCTAGCCAACCCCCGCACCGCCAAGACCGACGACTCGCGCATCCTGCGCCGCGGCTACAACTACGACCGCGGCGTCGACAACGTCGGCAACCTCGACATGGGCCTGGTCTTCTGCTGCTACCAGCAGGACGTCATCCGCCAGTTCGAGGCCGTCCAGACCCGGCTCATCGACGAGCCGCTGGTCGACTACATCTCCCCGACCGGCGGCGGGTACTTCTTCTGCCTGCCGGGCGTGAAGGACGAGAAGGACTGGCTGGGGCGGGGGATGCTGTCGGCGTGAGCGGCCGGGCGGCGGGGCCGGTCCTGGCTTCCCTGGGCACCGTGACCCTCTGCAGCCCTACTGACGAAAGCGGCCTGTCTTCACCTCGCCGACGAAGGCCGCCCAGGCGTGAGCGGAGAAGAGCAGGGCCGTGCCGTCGGGGTCCTTGCTGTCGCGGACCGGGACAACACCGGGGATGTTGTCGGCGACCTCGACGCAGTCGTTGTTGCCGCTGCCACCGCTGTAGCTGGACTTCCGCCACCGGGCGGTGCTGAGGTCGTACCTAGCCGTCATGCCCGTACTCCTTCGCCACCGAACGGAGCAGATCCAAGGACGCCTCCGGCGGCAGAGCGGCGGCCCGGGCAAGATCGTAGAGAGCTTGGCAGCGGGTCACGCGAGCCGGATCGTCCAACGACTGGCCGCTCTTGATGCCTTCGACGTACGCCACCGGCGGCGCGTCCGTGAACGTCAACAGCGTCAGGCTCCCCTCCAGCAGCGCATGGGCGCGCGAGGCGAACGGGAGCACCTGCACGAGCACCTTCCGGGCCTCGGCCAACTCGACGATGTGCGTGGGCTGTTCCGCCATGTCGGCATCCGGGCCGCCGTGGCGGGCGCGGTCGGCGGACGTGGCCCCGGCCAGGCCCATGGGCGAGCTCCACGCCCGCGTGGCGGAGATCAACGCGCGGCGACGGCTGGGCGCGCGGTGACCCGGGCCGCACGCATGACCCTCCGCGTCTACCGCGTCGACCGTCACGGAACGCGTACGGAGATCTCCTCCCGTACCGTGCGGGTCACCGATCTCCCGCGGGCGTCGACACGCTGCGCTACCCGCCGTGCAAGTGCCCACTCCACCGGGACCGCACGTGACACGGGAAAGGCCCCGGAACAGGTGCGCGGTTCCAGGGCCACTTCCGCTCACCTGCCGGTCAGGCGTCCTTCTTCGGCTCCTCCAGGCGCGGGAAGAGCACCTCGCCCTTGGTGACCGCGGCGCCCGCGGGGAGCCTGCCCCAGGCGGCGGCCTCCTGGACCCGCTGGTCGGCGAGGGCGCCGAGGTGCTCGGCGGCGCCCAGCGAGGCCCACAGCTTCTCGCTCGTGCGCGGCATCACCGGGTTGAGCAGCACCGCCACCGCGCGCAGCGCCTCGGCCGCGGTGTACAGGATCGTCGCCAGCCGGGCCTGCGCCTCGGCGCTCGCGTCCTTGGCGACCTTCCAGGGCTCCTGCTCGGTGAGGTAGCCGTTGACGAGCTTGATGAAGTCGAAGACCGCCTCGATGCCGTCGGCGAAGTCCAGCTCCTCGCCGATCTTCCGGTCGGCGACGGCCACCGCACGTGTCAGCGCGTCGGCGATGGCCTGCTCGGCCGGGCCGTGCGCGGTCGCCTCCGGCAGGGTGCCGCCGAAGTACTTGCCGACCATGGCCGCGACGCGCGAGGCGAGGTTCCCGTAGTCGTTGGCGAGCTCGCTGGTGTAGCGGGCGGAGAAGTCCTCCCAGGAGAACGAGCCGTCCTGGCCGAAGTGGATCGCCCGCAGGAAGTACCAGCGGTAGGCGTCGACGCCGAAGTGGTCGGTGAGCTGGTGCGGCGAGATGCCCGTCAGGTTGGACTTGCTCATCTTCTCGCCGCCGACCATCAGCCAGCCGTTGGCCGCGATCTTCCCCGGCAGCGGCAGCCCGTTGGCCATCAGCATCGCCGGCCAGATCACCGCGTGGAAGCGCAGGATGTCCTTGCCGACGAGGTGGACGTCGGCGGGGAAGGTCTGCTCGAACTTCTCCTGGTCCGAGCCGTAGCCGACGGCGGTGGCGTAGTTGAGCAGCGCGTCGACCCACACGTAGATGACGTGCTTGGGGTCCCAGGGGACCGGGATGCCCCAGTCGAAGGTCGACCGCGAGATCGACAGGTCCTCCAGCCCGCGCCGGACGAAGCTCACGACCTCGTTGCGCGCGGACTCGGGCTGGATGAAGCCCGGGTTGGCCTCGTAGTGCTCGAGGAGGCGCTGGGTGTAGTTGGAGAGCTTGAAGAAGTAGTTCTCCTCCTTCAGCATCTCCACCGGCTTCTTGTGGATCGGGCAGAGCTTGCTGCCGTCCTCGCCGTCGAGCAGCTCGCCGGGCGACTTGTACTCCTCGCAGCCCACGCAGTACGGGCCCTCGTAGCCGCCCTGGTAGATCTCGCCCTTGTCGTACAGGTCCTGCACGAATTCCTGGACGCGGGCGGTGTGGCGCTCCTGCGTGGTGCGGATGAAGTCGTCGTTGGCGATCTCCAGGTGCTCCCAGAGGGGCTTCCACGCCTCCTCGACGAGCTTGTCGCACCACTCCTGCGGGGAGACCCCGTTGGTCTCGGCGGTGCGCATGATCTTCTGACCGTGCTCGTCCGTGCCGGTGAGGTACCACACCTTCTCGCCCCGCTGGCGGTGCCAGCGGGTGAGCACGTCGCCTGCGACGGTCGTATAGGCGTGGCCCAGGTGGGGAGCGTCGTTGACGTAATAGATGGGGGTCGAGACGTAGTACGCCTTCGTCCCCTGCTGCTCGGTTCCAGTGGCCGCCATGGACGAAATCCTATCGGGCCACCGATATCGCCCGCGCCCGCGTTCCGGCCCGTGGACGGTGCGCCGCCTCAGCCGTAGAGGCGTTCCAGGACGAGGGCGATGCCGTCCTCCTCGTTGGAGGCCGTCACCTCGTCGGCGACCGCCTTCAGCTGGGGGTGGGCGTCGGCCATCGCCACGCTGTGGGCAGCCCAGGCGAACATCGGGATGTCGTTGGGCATGTCGCCGAAGGCGATCGTGGTGCTCGCGGCCAGCCCCAGGCGGCGGGCGGCCAGCGAGAGCCCGGTGGCCTTGGTCAGGCCCAGCGGTACCACCTCGACCAGGCCCTGCCCGGCCATGACGATGCCGACCAGGTCGCCGGCGGCCCCCCGGGCGGCCTCGGCGAGGGTGTCGTCGTCGAGGCCCGGGCACTGCACGAAGATCTTGCTCAGCGGCTCGGCCCACAGCTCGTCCCGGTCGAGCAGCTCGACGATCGGCAGCTCGGGGCGGAACCGGTAGGCGGGCTCCACGAGGAACTCGCCGTCCACGCCGTCGCGCACCGCGGCCACCGCGACCGGCCCCACCTCGGCCTCGATCTTCGCCAGCGCGAGCGCGGCCACCTGGCGGTCGAGGGTGACCGAGGTCAGCAGCTGCCCGCTGCCCGCGTGGTAGACCTGCGCGCCCTGCCCGCACACCGCGAGGCCCTGGTAGCCGAGAGCCGCGAAGATGTGCTTGGTCCGGGAGACCGGGCGGCCGGTGACGATGATGTGGGCGGCGCCCGCCGCGGTGGCCGCGGCGAGCGCCTGGAGCGTGCGCTGCGAGGCGGTGTGGTCCGCGCGCAGCAGCGTGCCGTCGAGATCGGTGGCGATCAGGCCGTAGGTCACTTGGAAACCGGCTCCAGCACCTCGCGGCCGGCCAGGTACGGGCGGAGCACCTCGGGCACCCGGACCGAGCCGTCGGCCCGCTGGTGGTTCTCCAGGAGCGCCACGATCGTGCGGGGAATGGCGCACAGCGTGCCGTTGAGCGTGGCCAGCGGGCGGGTGCCCTGCTCGTCGCGCATGCGGACCGACAGCCGCCGGGCCTGGAACTCGGTGGTGTTGGAGGTCGAGGTGAGCTCCCGGAACTTGCCCTGCGTCGGGATCCAGGCCTCGCAGTCGAACTTCCGCGCCGCCGAGGAGCCCAGGTCGCCGGAGGCCAGCTCGATCACCCGGAAGGGCAGCTCCAGGGAGGTCAGCCACTGCTTCTCCCAGGCCAGCAGCCGCTCGTGCTCGGCTTCCGCCTCCTCCGGCGAGGTGAAGACGAACATCTCCACCTTGTCGAACTGGTGGACGCGGATGATGCCGCGGGTGTCCTTGCCGTACGAGCCCG
>CAYNNX010000313.1:0-6912 GCA_964398515.1 uncultured Streptantibioticus sp.
GTCCAGAAACAGCGCCTCGCCCTTGCGGGCGGGGTCCTTGACCGGGGACAGGTCGGTGGTGACCAGATCCAGCAGCGCCGGATCGTCGGGGTCGAGGTTGAGGAACTCCAGGCCCTTGGCGGCCAGGTGGCTGTCTCGGTGACGCAGCAGCAGCCGGTTGGACAGCAGGCCGCGGATGACCTCGCTGCCGAAGTCCTCGGGGTCATGGGAGCCCAGCAGCGCCCCGGCGGCGTGTTTCCGGCCGTCGCGGACGATCTCCAGCACCAGATCCTGGCCCTCGGTGGAGTTGGTCAGCCAGTAGCACTCATCGAAGGCCAGGCCGACGAACTGGGAGGGGTCGGCGAAGGCGACCTCGCGGGACGCGGCGGCGATCACATAGAGCACCGCCCGGCCGATCAGGGTCTCCAGCGGTTGACGCTGCATGTGGTACTCGGATGTGAACACCTCTTTTTTGGGCAGCGCCAGTCCGGCGGTGTGGAAGACGCAGAAGTCGCCGTCCAGGCGTAGCGGCGGCAGGTCCCCGAAGATCATCTGGGCGAGGGGGTCGGCGGCGACCGCGCGTAGCAGGTCGGCGAGTTCGGCGGCGTGCTCGGCGCGGCGGGTACCGGCCTCGCGGACAGCGGCGGCCTCGAGTTCGTCGATGACGGCGCGCATGTGCGGCCGGGAGGAGGCGGCGACGGCGTCGACCGCCTGCGCTAGCGCCAGTCCGCCCGGTGACATCGGTGGCACGCCCAGCTGGAGGGTGAGGTAGGACTTGGCGTAGCGGGCGGCGACGTGGGAGGGGAACACCCGCAGCGGGTCGAGGGTCAGCTGGGCGCGGTCGTCGGCGCGGATGATCTGATGCCGGGAGGGTGCGGCGTGTTCGGCGAAGTGCGCCCATTCTCCGATCGGGGTGCGGTCGACGGCGATGACCCGGCCGCCGCGGTCCAGCAGCGCGATGAGGATGGATTTGAGCAGCACCGACTTGCCGGCGCCGAGCTCGCCGACGGCACCCAGCGACGCGGAGGCGTCCTGGCGGGGAGCATTGGCCAGATCCAGCAGCACCGGCCGGGCCGACCCGTCGTCCAGGGAGACGCCCAGCAGCATGCCGGTGGGATCCCCCACCTCGGTGCTGGCCCACGGCATGGCCATCGCATAGTCGGCGGCGAGCTGGTACTGGCGGAACTCCCCCAGCACCGGGCCGGCGGGAGTGCCGGGCATCATCGCGGTGAACAGCGCCCGCTGCCCGCCGGTCGGCCGCACCATCTGGTACTCCGCGGCCGACATGGCGGCCCGGACGACCTCGGCACGCTGGTCGGCCTCGGCTGGGCTGGTGCCCCACACCGCAAGGACGGTGGTGGATTGCACCTCGACCTCGGTCGTGGAGGCCTGCAGCCGGGCCCGCTGGTCGTCCAGGTCAGCGGCGGCGTCGATGAGGGCCTGGGGAACGCCGGCGGACTCCCCGTCATATTCCTCGACCTGGGCCGACAGTTCCCGGGCCTTGCGGCGTGACTTGGCCTCGGCTTCCGCGCTGGGCACGATCTTCAACCGGCAGACGTAGTCGACAGGGAAGCCGAACCCCTCCAGGTCGGCCAGGTACTCCCCGCCCGGCAAGGTGAAGGTGGCCGGCATCTCCGCCAGCGCCAGGAACGCCTGGTAGTTGATGCCGGCCTCGGTCTCGACCTGCAGCCATCGGCGCCGCAGCGGCGACACCCCGCCCGTACGCCACCACGGTCCGCGCCGCCCAACAGGTCTGTCGCTGGCGGGGAAGGCGTGGTCGCTTGGTGGGCGTCCACCCTCGGTGAGCCGGACCTGACCGAAGTGAGCCAGGGACGGGCCGCGGAGCATCCCGGCCACCAGCCGGGACTGGCCGGCCGGACCGCCCTGGGCGTCGGCCAGCAGCGGCTCGGGCAGGCCGCGCCGCAGCATGTGGGTGTAGATCCACAGCACCTCGGCGGGGGTGGCCGGCCGCATCGCCGGCTCTACGGCCAGCTGAGCCCCCAGCTGAGAGGCCTTGGCCTGGTAGGTGGCCACGTCGGCGGCGGTAACGGCGGGTGGGGCGGTGCCCAGCACGTCGGCCAGCGACGCCAGCGCCGAGTCGGCGGCGTTGCGCAGCGCAAGCGTGGCGTGGTCGCCGCCCAGCGGCATCGCCAGCCAGTGGGTGCGTTCCATCAGATCCAGCCGTGACAGCCACCCCAGGGCGGCGTCGGCGACCTCGATCCAGGCTGGATGGTCCTCCAACGCCACGCCGTCGATCATCGCTTCGACGACTTGGGCGGCGTCGGTCTGCGCGCACAGGCTCAGCAGCATCGGCTCACCGGTCAGCCGCTTGAGCACGGCAGTGATGGCGGCGTGCAGGTCGGCGCGCGCGCGGGGGCTGGCGTGGGAGTAGGACACCGGCGTGACCCGCCAGATCGCCCACACCGTGCCGGAGGTCGACCACAGCAGGTTGCCGGCCAGGTGACGGATGGGGATACGCATGGCTAGCTCTCATTTCCATGGCGCGAGGCCGCCAGCAACGACTGCAAGGCGGTCGGGGCGGGCCGCGCCGCCCGCCCGGAAAGGGTCTGGCGCGCCGGATGCTGCCCCGCGGGGCGTGGTCCGGCGGGCGCAGCCATCGAGGCGGGCGGCGCGGCGGTCTGAGCGGCACCGTGGGCGGCGACGCGGCGCATATCCCGGACCGCGGATCCTGCTCGGGAAGCGGGCGCTGGTCCTGCCGTTGGCTCACTGGCTGCAGGCTGTTGCTGGCGCCGGGGGGCCGGTTCAGGGGCTGGCGGAGGTGCGGACAACCGCACGGTGCCGGTCAGGGCGACCGGCCGCAGGTCGCGGGCTAGTCGAGTGCCGATCCGGCCGCATGCTGGCTCGGCCAGCAGTGACGCGTAGCCGGCCAGGGCCCGCAGCGGGGCACGGCCCTCGATCTTGGCGTGCCGTACCGCCCACGTCGCCGCGAACGGCAGCACCAGCACCACCAGCGCGAACGGACCCAGCGCACTCCAGACGCTGAAGGTCTGCACCAGCAGGAACATGCCGCCAATCAGCACCCCGAGCTGGGTGGCGGTGAACGGCCCCAGCGGGATGGTCCATCCCTGGATCTTGCCGATCACCCACGGGTAGCGGCGGGCGCGGGTGTAAGAGCGGCCTACCTTGACCAGTTCGCCGGCAGCGCTCATGCCGGCACGTCCCCGGCACGGGTCCCGCCATCGGGCAAATGGGGGGCGGGGCGTTGCTCGGGAAGGTGCCGTACCACTGCGGGGGCGCCGGTGATCTCGGTGCCGACCTTGGTGGCGATGGTGTCGAGCTGGCCGACGACGGCGATGATGATGGCGCCGCCGATCCCGGCGACCATCGCCTTCTTCCAGCTACGTGACACCACCCAGGCGACCAGCGCGAAGAACACCGCCGCCAGCCACAGCGTCGGGGTGACCAGCGCCTTGAGCGCGGTCTCCTTGGTGTTGATCCAGGTGATGATGTCGCCGGCGACGACATGGCCAGAATCGGCGCCGTACGTCATGGGGTACGTCATGGGGGGCTCCTACGGCGGGGCTGAAGGCTGAACACGGTCACGGCGACGGTGTGGCAGTTGCTTCCGGCGGTGAGCTGGTCGGTGGAACACCATCCCCGGTCGGGGAGGCCCCTGGAGAATCCGAGGTGCTGCTGTCCGGGCCGGTCTTGGGTGCCGGCACTGGGAGGGTGGGCGGCGCAGAGTTGGCCAGCATGGGAGCGGCATCGAGGGAGGCCACCTCCCACCGGCCGGCGCGAGCAGCGACGGTCAGCGCGTAGTCGAGCGGGGACACCGACCCTGCGGTGTCGGTGACCTGCACCTCTACCAGCACATGGAGCCTGGTCCCGTCCGCTGGCACACCGCCGGCAGTGGCCGCGGTCGTCTTGGACATGGTCGCCGGGATGATCTGAATGACGGTCACTTGCCGATACGGTGGCGGGCTGATCGGGGCCAGGGTGGTGCCGGGTGACAGGTCCCGGGCCAGGTCACCCGATCCGGTGAGGTAGGCGGTGGTGAACTCACGGATGGTGTCGCTGAGCGGCCCATCGCCCACACTCGCGCCGCTGTCGTAGGCCAGTGCGGGCGGTGGTGCCACGGCGGGCGGCCCTACCTCTGCCGGCAACGCCGTGGCGACATAGCCAGCGCTGATACCGGCCGGGCCGGTGGCACCTGAGGCGGAATCACCAACCGCACGCACGGCAACCTGGAAATAGTGCGTGCCAGCGTTGGCATAGCCGCCCTTCTTGTCACGGACCGCGACATCGGCGGCGACCATGATGCTCCAATAGCCACCGCTGACCTCGACCGCCGCGACCGTCACGGTGCGCATCGCCTGCCGCTGCGACGCCGGCGAAGCCACGTCAGGAGCCGCCGGGTAGAACGCGCGCAGGGTCGCGTCTCCCGATCCGGCCTGCAGGTAGGCCGCCACATACAGCTGCGCGAACCCCGCAGGCCCTACCGGAGAGCGGCCTGCGACGGCTACCGCCGGCGCCTGTGAAGGGGCGGCTGAGCCGGGGAGTGCGGCGATCAAGGCGACCGGGCCGCAGCCGAGCGCCACCCACATGCCGACCTTCATCACCGTCGTGACGGCGGCGGAGCGCGGCGGTGCCGCCAGCCAACCATCGGTGGACCCCGCGACAGCCGACTCGTCCTGGCCAGCTTGCCAGCCGGGGCCTGGCAGAGGTTGTGCGGTGCGGCGGCGCCACATCACTGCTCCTCAGTGCCTGGCGCAACCAGGGCGGCCGCCTGGATCTGCTGAAGACGGCTCGTCAGCGTGTCCTCGCTGCGGGCGGTGATCCGTTCGAAGGCGGCGACGGCCGGCCAAGCCTCGCAATCCAGGTAGGTCTGCATGTCGGAGTAGGCGGCGCGGTCGAACGGTGCGTCGATAAGCCGGTCGACTATAGGCGTCAGCCGCGCGTACGCGCGTCCGATGGCCATCTCATCGGCGTCGAGCAGGACGGCGCCCCCGGCGACAGGGTCGCGGGGGGCGGGCGAGGGTTCGGTCCTGGGCGTCTTCTTCTTCCGGGCGGGCGTCACGGTCTGGAGGTCGACTTGTAGAAGAAGCGGCGGGCCCAGATCGTGACGCCCGCCACGGGCGCGAGCGCCAACGGCCGGGCTGGGTTTCTCTATTGCTCCGGAGCTGCTCCTCGGGCCGGCCTAGGGACAGCGGTCTAGGGCGCGATGGCGGCCTGCGGGTCAGAGGTACCCAGGTAGGCGGCTGCCGCCGCGGCGAGCTTCTTGCCTGCACGGCTGCATCTCTTTTTGACCGCATCCGGCGACAACCCGGTGGCCGCTGCCAACTGCTGCAGATCCCCAAGGCTGTTCCAGGACGTGGGCCGCTGCCGGCTCTCCTGGCCGTACCGTGCGATGAGCAGGTCACTCTCAGCCTGAGTGATGACTTGTTCGGCGACCGCCCACGCCAGCACCTGGGCCAGCTCCTCGCTGGGGTTCCGGGAAGGCGCCGTCAGCGGCAGGTCGTCGGCGTGGTCGAAGGGGAGCTCGCGTATCTGCGCGGCGACCGCGCGCCGCATCGCCCGCTGCGCGCCCCACGCCAGGTACGGCGGCACGTGAGTGGTGATGTGGGCGGGGTGGGTCCGGATAGCGGTGTACATGCAGCACACCGCCAGCTGCTCACGCTCGTCGGTGTCGGGCAGCAGCTGCCGGTGCGTACGCGCAAGCTGGGCGGCCTTGGGCAGCATCAGCTGCAACACCACGCGTGCGGCCAAGGCCGCGCCCGCTCCGGTGGCGTTCGCCAGCCGTACCAGCGTGGATACGACTCCGTCCACGCGCGCATCCACCGGGCCTGCCTTGGCCTGCTCGATCAACACCAGACTCGTCAGTCCGGCCAGTGCCGGTTCGGTCGTGGCCCACCGCGCGGCGTAGGCGTTCGCAGCGGTATCCATACGCATCGCCGCCCACTCCATGTTGAGCAGTGCGAACACACTCGTGCTGTCGCCGGCTCCGGCAGGCCTTGGGATGGTCAGGGCGATTGGGGCGTCCACCTGTGCTCCTGAGGTTCAAAGGTTTGGTGAACGCCACGCTGACCAGCAGACATTGCCCGGCCGTATGCCACAGCAATAGCCCCGGAATCACAGGTCAGTAACGAAGAGTTGCCCTACACCGGGCATAAGCGGTGCCAGGCCTGGCCCGCATGGCCACTCCGCCCAGCAACAGATCAGAGACGTGGTGACGGAGCCCCAGGTCAACAGGTGTGTGGCAAGCCTTTGGCCTGGTTCAGAGGCAAGGGGTTGCCACAGGAATCTGCCCACAACGGTCCGAGAATCAAACGAGCGGCCGTCGCGGCTGCCCACCAGATCCGCACCTTAGGAAGACCGTCGGTGTCGACGTACCCGGTGGCTACCAGCAACGCGCACTCTGCCCTCACGTAACGCCAGGCTGACCCCCCTTCGAGACCGGTGACCGCGCGGGCGCTACCTTGCCCCTCGCTGCAGATGTAGGAGTCCTGGGCCGAAACTGGAGGCTCCAGGGGAAGGGGAGTGGCCCATGAGTAAGGAACCGCGTCATGGCTGCACGCATCCGGACAGGGGAGCCCAGGAGCACATTCTGGGCTCAGGTACCGGGGACTACCACTGTCGCAGTTGCGGTGAGGCGATGCCGATCATCACGACCGGGAAGCCCGAGAGCTGCGTGCTGTGCGGGTCGAGAACTGGCCGCGTCGAGCCCGACCCGACGCACGGGAAGTCCTGGCGCTGTTTGGACTGCGGTAAGAACTGGGGTTGGGTGGCGATACCGTCCCGGTGATCGGTTGACGAGGCTGCGGGCCCCGCCCACTCGCCGCCAAGCTCGGGCGCCAGGCACCGACCTCTAAGGCCCTTGCCGACCGCGAGATGCGGGGATCGGTTTCGGCGGTGACCCAATGAGATGAGAAATCTCCGCAGACTGTGAGCTGGGGTCACACTTCGGGTTGCTTG
>CAYNNX010000313.1:6922-8515 GCA_964398515.1 uncultured Streptantibioticus sp.
TACGTGTTCAATCTTCGGTGTCAGGCGTCCGTGTCTCTATCTGGGGGGCGTGGGATCGCCAGCCGGAAGGCGGCCCTCGGGAGTGGAAGCCCGGGGTACCGCCCTTTCGGCATGTCTTGAGCGCATACACCTCGAAGAGTTACCGTCTGGAGGTACTCGCTTCGTCGTGCCGTGCAAGTGGTAGTGGCTCTTCCACCCACTATCGCTGTAGGAGATGCGGGCTCGCCGATCGGGTTCGTCCATGCCCCCCAGATGAGACCCGAAGGAGAAGCCGCGGATGCGATCTGACATCGCCATGGGCTCGCTCATGGCCAGCCACGCCCAGCCGGGGTAGACGGGGATGGCCGGGCAGGCGGGAGCCCGCCTTGCCGAGCGGTTCTGGGACCAGCTCACCGACGCCGAACAAGCCGACCTGACGGCTATCGGGCGGCAACGCCTGTACCCCACCGACACCGTCGTGAGTCACGAGGGCGACGTCTCCGGCCTCGTGCTCGTCGTGCTGGACGGCTGGGCGAAGTCGACCACGGCGACCCCCGAGGGCCGCAACGTGCTCTTCCGAGTCGACGGCCCAGGTGCCCTTCTCCAGGAGGAGGCGGTCTTCCGTGACGAACCGCGCCCCCACACCGTCACGTCGCTGACACCGCTGAAGACATTGGTGATGTCCAGCAGCCGCTTCCGTACCTACCTGGACGCTCACCCGAGAGTCTCGCGCCTGATCATCCGGCAGGTCCTGCGGCGGCTCGACATGGCCGAGCGGCGGATCAGCGATCACCAGTACGGTGACGCCGTCCTTCGCCTGGCGTCGCTGCTGATCTATCTCGCCGAACTGTCGCGCGACAGCAGCCCGGCGCTCACTGCGGGCGGGAAGATCACCCTGCCGCCTCTCGCCCAGGCAGAGATCGGTTCGTGGGTGGATGCGTCCAGGGAGACCACGGCAAGGGCGTTCCGCGAGTTGCGTGAGCGTGGCCTCGTCCAGACCGGCTGGCGAAAGATCACTGTCCTGGACCTCGACGGGCTACGCGTCTACACCGCTGAACGCGTCCACCGGTTGGCCGGGTGGGGCTGATGGCTGCCATGAAGAAGGCTCTGGCAGGGGTCTCCGCCTCTGCGATGCTGGCTGCGGTCGGCCACGCCCTCGCCCCGGTCCTGCTGGTGCTCGCAGTGGCCGTCGTGCTGCTGGTCATCGTTGTGGCCGGCGTCGTGTTCGCGCCCAGCAACAAGCCCGTCAGCCGCCTCTGCACCCTGATCAAGGCACTTCGCCCACCGGGTCCCCCAACTCTGCCTCCTTCGGAGGACAAGGATCGGCAACCGACACGCCGTCCCGGCTCTGCGCGAGTACGCCCAGCGAGACCAAAGCAACCTGGGTGAACGCGACACGTGCAGACGCGCGAGGGGGCAATGATCGGCCCGCTGCCCGGGCGTACGGTGTGTCCCAAGCGGTCCACATGCTCTCGGCATGATCGGTCTGATCCGAACGAGCCGCACCGATCCGTCGGTTACCGTCCGCAGTCAAACCGACACGGGCTCTGGGTGCCTATGGAGAGGTGTCAGGGTTCTCTCAACAGACAGGAGGCCGCGGCCGATGAGCATCTT
>CAYNNX010000314.1:0-8507 GCA_964398515.1 uncultured Streptantibioticus sp.
CGAGCGCGCCCAGCAGCGCGGCCTTGCCGCCCGGGCCGGCGCACGCGTCGAGCCAGCGGGCGTCCGGGCCGTCGAGGGGCGCGTTCGCCAGGGCGATGGCCACCAGCTGGCTGCCTTCGTCCTGCACGCCCACCCGGCCCTCCCGCACCGCTTCGAGGGCGGCGGGGTCCCCGCCCTCGGCGAGCCGGACGGCGTAGGGCGACCAGCGGCCGGGCAGCGCGTCGGGGCCGACCGCGTCGGCCAGTTCGCCGGGGGTGGCGCGGCCCGGACGGGCGACGAGGGTCACCTCGGGGCGTTCGTTGTCGGCGGCCAGCAGCGCCTCGATGCCATCACGTCCGCCGCCGAGCGCGTCCCACAGCGCGGAGACGACCCACCGCGGGTGCGAGTGGACGACGGCCAGATGCTCCTCGGGGTCCTCGTCGTACGGCGGCGCGACGCGGCTCAGCCAGCCGTCGAGGTCGTCGGCGGCGATCCGGCGCAGCACCGCGTTGACGAACTTCGCCCGCCCCTCCCCCAGCACGCCGCGGGCCAGGTCCACGGTGGCCGACACCGCGGCGTGCGGCGGGATGCGGGTGCCCAGCAACTGGTGGGTGCCGAGGCTCAGCACGTCGAGCACCGGCGGGTCCACCTCCCGCAGCGGCCGGTCCACGCAGGCGGCGATGACCGCGTCGTAGGTGCCCTGGCGGCGCAGCGTGCCGTAGACGAGCTCGGTGGCCAGCGCGGCGTCCCGCCGGTCGAAGCCGCCCTTGTGCTCGGCCTCCCGCAACAGGGACGGCAGGACGAGGTTGGCGTAGGCGTCCCGTTCGTCGACGGCGCGCAGTGCGTCGAAGGCGAGCCTGCGCACCGGGTCCTGCTGGGGGCGGCGGGGACGGTTCGGCCTGCCCTGCGGGCGGCGGCCGGGACGGTCGTTCACGTGAAAGGTGCTCCGGATGACGATGGGGGGACGACGAGGAGGCGAATGCCAGGGGAGGGCAACGAGGGCCCATGGGGCGCCGGGCGACCGTGCGGCACCGGCATTCCGGGTGCCCCGGCACGATGCGGCCGGCCGTCAGGCGGCGCCCCGCGGCCACCAGCCTACGACGCCGCCGCCCGGCCGACGCCCACGGGCCGGGCAGGCGCCCGACGCGGCGTCAACGGGCGTCCGGCGAGCCCGTGCCGCCGCACGATCCCGCGGCGCCCGCGTCACTCCTCGTCGAGGCGCTCGCCCGACGTGACGCGGGCGCCGCGGGCCCAGTCGGCGGCGGGCATGCGCTTCTTGCCCTGCGGCTGCACCTCGGTCAGCTCGACGGGGTGCGAACCGGTCCCGGCGTAGACCGCGTTCTTGGTCACGGCCAGCTCGCCGGGGGCCAGGTCGAGGTCGTCGCGGTCGGTCAGCAGGCGGACGGGGGCGGCGAGCTTGAGGCGTTCACCGCGGAACACGGTCCAGGCGCCGGGCGCCGGGGTGCACCCGCGGATCACCCGGTCCACGCGGAGCGCGGGCGCCTGCCACCGCACCCGGGCGTCCTCAACAGTGATCTTGGGGGCGAGGGTGACGCCCTCGCCGGGCTGCGGGCGGGCCACCAGCGTGCCGTCCTCGATGCCGTCCATCGTGGCGGCGAGCAGCCCGGCGCCGGACTGGGCGAGCCGCTCCAGCAGGGTGCCGCTGGTGTCCTGCGGTTTGACGGTCTCGGTGATCACCCCGTAGACCGGGCCGGAGTCCAGCCCCTCCTCGATCAGGAACGTCGAGGCGCCGGTCACCTCGTCCCCGGCGAGTACGGCGTGCTGCACGGGTGCGGCGCCGCGCCAGGCGGGCAGCAGCGAGAAGTGCAGGTTGACCCAGCCGCGGGCCGGGATGTCGAGCGCGGCCTTGGGCAGCAGGGCGCCGTAGGCGACGACCGGACAGCAGTCGGGGGCGATCTCGCGCAGCCGGGCGAGGAACTCCTCGTCGCGCGGGCGGTCGGGCTTGAGCACCTCGATACCGGCCTGCTCGGCGCGGTGCGCGACCGGGCTCGCGACCAGCTTGCGGCCGCGTCCGGCGGGGGCGTCGGGCCGGGTGACGACGGCGGCGACCTCGTGCCGGTCCGAGGCGAGCAGTGCCTCCAGGGCGGGAACGGCGACCTCGGGGGTGCCGGCGAAGACGAGCCTCATCGTGGGTGCGGTGCCTTTCGGAAGGGCTTTCGGGAGGGGGTGGCTACCGCCCGCGGCCGGGCGGCCCGGGCTTGGCGGCGCGCGGCCGTGCGGTGCGCGCGGCAGGCGCCGGGTACGCCGGGTACGCTGTCACAGCGCGCGGCCGAACGTGCTGTGCGGCGAGATCCTGATCTGGGGTGCGGGCTCGCCCGCCCATTCCGCCTCGCGTATCGCCTTCATCGCCGCCTTGCGCTGCCCGGCGTCGAGCCGGTCGATGAAGATGATGCCGTCCAGGTGGTCGGTCTCGTGCTGGATGCACCGGGCGAGCAGCTGCGTGCCCTCGATGGTGACCGGGTCGCCGTACATGTTGAACCCCTTGGCCACGACGCCGTACGCCCGCTTGCAGTCGTACCTGAGCCCGGGCAGCGACAGGCAGCCCTCCGGTCCGTCCTGCTCCTCGTCGGTGAGGGTGAGGTCGGGGTTGACCAGATGGCCGGCCTCACCCGCGACGCGGTAGGTGAACACCCGCAGGGAGACGCCGAGTTGCGGGGCGGCCAGGCCCGCGCCGGGCGCGGCCGTCATGGTGTCGGTCAGGTCCTTGACCAGCTTGCGCAGTTCCTTGTCGAAGTCGGTGACGGGCCGCGCCTTCGTGCGCAGCACCGGGTCGCCGAAGAGGCGGATCGGCAGGACGGACACGGCGGGCTGACTCCTGTCGGCGTGCGGATCATCGGCCCCGGCCTGGTACGGGCCCGGCCTCCCAGTCTATGGGCGGCGGGCACCCGGCGGGCGCGGGGGCGTGCGATCACACGCGCGCCCCACAGGGACCGTCACGCGCCCCCGTAGCGTGACCCGAGGGGGCGCAGACGCGTTGGTCAAGACAGATTGACCGAAAACGGCCCGTTCGCCGCCGGGCGGTGGACGCCGTCGCCGCGCGTCGATCCGACCAACCGACTCACCACGTCTCGCCCATCACGTCATCCGACCATCACGTCATCCGACCCACACGGCATCGCCGGTCCGAGAGGCTTGTTCATGGCCGACCACGCAACCCACGACGCCCAGGCACGGGCCAGCCTGCACCTCCTGGTGCGGGACATCGAACGGGTCCGCCGGCAGGTGGACGCACTGCGTACCCTCACCGCCCAACTGGGCAACGTCTACCGTCCGCGGCGCACCGGGCCCGCGGCCGGATTCGTCGTCTACGGCCGCGCCCCGGCCCCCACCGTGCGCCTCGCGCAGGAGCTCCGCGACAGTGTGGAGACCCTGGTGACCGCCGCGGTGGACTTCGACCGCTCGCTCGGCTTCTCCTGGGACGCGGTGGGCTCCGCGCTCGGGGTCACCAAGCAGGCGGTCCACCGCCGCTACGGTGCCCGCCGTGCGGCCGCGCAGCCCGAAGGCGCAGAGCACGGTGCCGTGACGGCCGCACCGCGCACCCTGCCCGCCGCGCCGCCGCGCACGGTGCCTGCCGCCCGTGCGGTGCCGATCGGCTCGTCGCAGGCGTCCGGCGCGCTGCCCGGTCCGCGCAACGGCTGACCGCCCGCTCCACTCCGCCTCCCCGCCGCCCGCCACGCCGACAGGTCGGGCGCCGGGGCGGTCGTGTGCGGCTCGCGGGCATGGGCCGGGCGGGCTCAGCCGATGTCCGGCGGGTCGACGCGGACCCGCACCGGATCGCTCTGCTTGCGGGCGATGCGCGCCACCTGGGCGGTCTTGAGCGCGGCGGCCAACGCGCCGCCGTTGCCCGGGCGGACGCGCAGCAGGACCCGTTCCCACTGCTCGCCCGGCGGGGGGTCGCCGGTGCGGCGGGGACGGCCGGGCTGCGCGACGGGCACGGGCACCGGTCCCAACACCTCCGTCCCCTCGGGGAGTTCGGCGGTCGCCAGCAGGTCCCGAACCGCGGCCGGGCGGCCGGAGACCGCGGCCATCCGGGACACCGGCGGGAAGCCCAACTCCGCCCGCTCGGCGAGCTCGCGTACCGCGTGACCCACCGGATCCCAGCGCACCAGCGCCTGCACCGCCCGCATCGCCGGTTCGGCGAGGACGACTACGGTGCCGCCCTGCTCCGCCGGACGGACCAGCGAGGCCGCCGTCAGCCAGCGGCGCAGCGCCTCCTCCCCCGCCCGCAGGTCCGGGCGGCCCAGCAGGGCCCATCCGTCGAGGAGGAGCGCCGCCGCGTAGCCGCCCTCGGCGACGGGTTCGGCCCCCGGTGTCGAGACGACCAGAGCGGGACGGTCCGAGACCGTGTCGAGCACGGCGTCCCGCCCCGACGTGCGCACCGGCACCGTGGGGAAGGCGCGCCCGAGTTCGTCCGCCGTGCGCCGAGCGCCGACCACCTGAGCGCGCAGCCGCGACCCCCCGCACGTCGCGCAGTGCCAGTCGGCCTCGGGGCGCCCGCACCAACCGCAGTTCAGCGTGCCGCCCGCCTGCGGGTCCTCGCCCAGCCCCAGCGGACCGGCGCACCGGGCGCAGCGCGCGGGCTCCCGGCACCGCTCGCACGCCAGCCGCGGCACATAGCCCCGCCGGGGCACCTGGACCAGCACCGGCCCACGGGCCAGCGCGTCACGGGTGACCTGCCAGGCCACCGTGGGGAGCCGGGTGGCCCGGGCGGCGGCGTCCCGCGCCTGATCGGCGTCGTCGACCGTGCGGACCAGCGGTGCCGCGGCCCGTATCGCCGGGCGCGGCGCCACTACGGGTGCCGCCCAGCGGGTGTCGACCAGCTGCGCCCCTTCGACGGTCACCGACAGGCCGCCCAGCAGGAAGGCGCAGTGCTCCTCGGCGGCGCGCAGCAGCAGCACGTCACGAGCGTGCGGTTGGGGGGCGTGCGGCTCGGCGTGGCTGGAGTCGCCGTCGTCCCAGATGGCGGCGAGCCCGAGGCCGTGGACGGGGGCGAACATGGCCGCCCGCGTGCCCACGACCGCGCGTACGTGGCCGCGGTTGACGGCGAGCCAGCGGCGGTACCGCTCCTCGGGGCCGCTGTCGGCGGTGAGCACGACGTGATGGCCGGTGCCGAGCAGGGCGGTCAGGGCGGCGTCGACCCGGGCGACGCTCCGGCCGTCGGGAAGCACCGCGAGCGCGCCGCGGCCCGAGGCCAGGGTGGCCGCGACGGCCCGGGCGAGCTCTTCGGGCCAGTGCGGACCGGGCAGCGCCGTCCACACCGCACGCGGGCCGGCGCCCGAGGCGAGCGCGTCGAGATAGCCGGGGCCGGTGGGGTAGCGGCTCCACGTGCCCGGGGACGGCTTCGGCGGCGGGGCAAGAGGCGCGGGCGGCTCCTCCGCCTCGACCCGGGCCCGGCGCGGCGGGACGGCCAGCTGGACGACGTCGGCGAGGGCACCGGCGTAGCGGTCGGCGACCGAACGGCACAGCCGCAGCAGGCCGGGGCCGAGCACCGGTTCGGGCGAGAGCACCTGGGCCAGCGGGGCCAGCGGACCGCTGTAGTCGCTGGCGGGGAGGCGCTCGACCACGAACCCGTCGTGCAGCTCTCCGCCCTCGCGCCGCGGTCCCCCCCTCCCCTTGACCACCCGGGCGCCGAACCGCACGCGCACCCGGACCCCCGGCTGCGCCTGCTCGTCCATGGCTTCCGGAACGGCGTAGTCGAAGAACTGGTCGAGGTGGAGCAGGCCCTTGTCGACCAGAACGCGGGCGACCGGCAGCTCGGCCGCGAGCGCGGCCCCCCGCCACGTCCGCGGCTTGGCCCGCGGCTCCTTGGCCTTGCGCACGCTCTCCCGGATGAGCGCGAGCTGCTCGCCCCCCGGCTGCCCCGCCGGGGGTGGCACGTCGTCGTTCCCGCTGCTCACGGCTTCAGTCTTAGCAGAAGGCGCCGACAAAGCTCCCCCGCATCGATCCGCCGCCACCCCTCGCGGGAACGCGAAGGCCCGGCCCTCGAACCGGGGCCGGGCCTGAGGCGGGCGTGGCGGCGGCCTACAGCCCCGCGGCCTTGCGCAGCGCGTCCACCCGGTCCGTACGCTCCCAGGTGAAGTCGGGGAGGGCGCGGCCGAAGTGGCCGTAGGCGGCGGTCTGGGCGTAGATCGGGCGCAGCAGGTCCAGGTCGCGGATGATCGCGGCCGGGCGCAGGTCGAAGACCTCGGTGATGGCGCGCTCGATCTTCTCGACGTCGATCTTGGCGGTGCCGAAGGTCTCCACGAACAGGCCCACGGGCTCGGCCTTGCCGATCGCGTAGGCGACCTGGACCTCGCAGCGGGAGGCGAGGCCCGCGGCGACCACGTTCTTGGCGACCCAGCGCATCGCGTAGGCGGCCGAGCGGTCGACCTTGGAGGGGTCCTTGCCGGAGAAGGCGCCGCCGCCGTGGCGGGCCATGCCGCCGTAGGTGTCGATGATGATCTTGCGGCCGGTGAGCCCGGCGTCGCCCATCGGGCCGCCGATCTCGAAGCGCCCGGTGGGGTTGACCAGCAGGCGGTAGCCCTCGGTGTCGAGCTTGATGCCCTGGTCGAGCAGCGCCTTCAGCTCGGGCTCGACCACGAATTCCCGGATGTCCGGGGCCAGCAGCGAGTCGAGGTCGATGTCGGAGGCGTGCTGCGAGGAGACCACGACGGTGTCCAGCCGCAGCGCCTTGTCGCCGTCGTACTCGATGGTGACCTGGGTCTTGCCGTCCGGACGCAGGTACGGGATGGTGCCGTTCTTGCGGACGTCGGTCAGCCGCTTGGACAGCCGGTGCGCGAGCGTGATCGGCAGCGGCATGAGCTCGGGCGTCTCGTCGCACGCGTAGCCGAACATCAGGCCCTGATCGCCGGCGCCCTGCCGGTCGAGCTCGTCGTCGTCGCCCTCGACCCGGGTCTCGTACGCCGAGTCGACACCCTGTGCGATGTCCGGGGACTGCGCGCCGATGGATACCGAGACGCCGCAGGAGGCGCCGTCGAAGCCCTTCTTGGAGCTGTCGTACCCGATGCCCAGGATGGTGTTGCGGACCAGGGTCGCCACGTCCGCGTACCCCTTGGTCGTCACCTCCCCGGCCACGTGCACCAGACCGGTGGTGATCAACGTCTCTACCGCGACACGCGAGGTGGGGTCCTCACGGAGCAACGCGTCGAGGATCGTGTCGCTGATCTGGTCAGCGATCTTGTCAGGATGTCCCTCGGTCACGGACTCCGAGGTGAACAGGCGGCGGGACACATCGCTCCCTGGGGTTGCAGCGGCTGCTGGCTGATACGGATGGTCCGGCAGGGGCTGCGCCCGTCGGACCACGACCAGTTTATCGGTCATGTCGAGCCGGCGGACAGCGTGTCTCGAACCCTGGATCCTGGCCCGGATCCGCCGTGACCTGCGGCACCGACTCGAACGGTACGACGATAACCCGACGAAGCGGCTGCGGCGGGGAGGTTCGGCCTCTCGCCGCTGAACCGCCGCAGCGTTCTGCCCGGCGGCCGCGGGTCCGGGGGGTCAGACCGAACGCGCCAGGCGTGCCGCCACCAGGTCCCACACCACGTCGGCCAGGGTCTCCTTCGGCCCGTAGGGTACGGGCGTCTCACCGCCGTCCGCGTCGAGCACCACGGCCTCGTTCTCCTCCGAGCCGAACGCCTTGCGCTCGCCGACCTCGTTGACCACCAGCAGGTCGCACCCCTTGCGGGTGAGCTTCGCGCGGCCGTTGGCGAGGACGTCGTCGGTCTCCGCGGCGAAGCCGACCACGACCTGCCCGGGCTGCGGGCGCGTCGCGGAGAGCTCGGCGAGCACGTCGGGGTTGCGGACCAGTTCCAGCGGCGCGGGCTCCACCCCGTCCTGCTTCTTGATCTTGCCGGCGGCGTACCGGGCGGGCCGGAAGTCGGCGACGGCGGCCGCCATCACCACGGCGTCGGCGTCGGCGGCGGCCTTGAGCACCGCCTCCCGCAGCTGCTGCGCCGTGCCGACCCGGACCACGTCGACGCCCGCGGGGTCGGGCAGCCCGGTGTTGGCGGCGACCAGGGTGACCTGCGCGCCGCGGGCGACGGCCGTCCCGGCGAGGGCGTAGCCCTGCTTGCCGGAGGAGTTGTTGCCCAGGTAGCGCACCGGGTCGAGGGGTTCGCGGGTGCCGCCCGCGCTGATCACCACGCGGCGCCCGGCGAGGTCGGGCTCGACCGCCCGCGCGCCGCGGGCCAGCACCCGGCGGCAGGTCTGGAAGATCTCCACGGGGTCGGGGAACCGGCCCTTGCCGGTGTCGGCGCCCGTGAGGCGGCCGACCGCCGGCTCGATGACGATCGCGCCGCGCCGGCGCAGGGTGGCGACGTTCTCCCGGGTGGCGGGGTGCTCCCACATCTCGGTGTGCATCGCGGGGGCGAAGACGACCGGGCAGCGCGCGGTGAGCAGGGTGTTGGTGAGCAGGTCGTCGGCGAGGCCGTGGGCGGCCTTGGCGAGGATGTCCGCGGTGGCCGGGGCGACCACGACGAGGTCGGCGTGCTGGCCGATGCGCACATGCG
>CAYNNX010000315.1:0-4217 GCA_964398515.1 uncultured Streptantibioticus sp.
GCGGCGGCCGCCAGGGCCACGGCGGGCCGCCGCCGGGCGGGGGCCGCGGAGGCGGCGAGGGCGGCACGGCCCACGGCACGGGCGGTCAGCCGGCGGTCGCCCACGGCCTTCGCCGCGGACTCGTCCGCCCAGCGCTCCAGGTGGAAGGAGAGCGGTTCGCGCAAGGCCCGCAGGACCGGGTGGAGGCAGCCGGCCAGGTCGGCGCAGACGATCAGCAGATGATGGCGGCCGCGCAGATGCGCGCGTTCGTGGGCGAGGAGCACCTCGCGCTCCTGCGGATCGAGCTCGCGCAGCATGCCCGCGGTGACGACGACCCGGCCGGGGTGGCCCGGCAGCCCCGGCAGGGCGTAGGCGTCGGCGCCCGGGTCGGGCAGCACGGTCAGATCGCCCGCGCCGCCGTGCCGCTCGGCCGCCCCCGTGGCGTGCAGCAGGTCGCGGCGGTGACGGCGGCCAGCGCGCAGGACGGCGAGGGCCGCCGTGCCGAGCGCCAGCGCCGCCAGCATCCCGATCGGCAGGTCCACGGGGTTGCTGCGGCGCATGACGACGGCCGACACGTGTCCGAGGGCGGCGAGCACCGGCAGCCTCAGCAGTCCGGCGGCCGTCAGCAGGGCCAGCGCCCCCGCGCCGAGCGCCGCGAGCACCGCCGCGGTCAGCGTGAGCAGCAGCGCGGCCGCCCGGGGCGGAAGGATGTCGGAGAGCCGCCGCGCCGCGGGCACGGCCAGCAGCGGCGCCAGCAGCGGCGCCCACACGGCCCAGGTCACCGCTGCCTCCCCGGTCGTCCGGTCGCTGGGTTCCCGGGGTTTCCGAGGCCGCTGCCGTTCACCGCGGGCCCGGGTGCCCCGTGCCGTGGCGGGTGTGCTCGGGCCGTCACGCCGCGGGCGGCATCACCCTGCTCCCGCGTGGCCGGTGCGCCGGCGTCCTGGGCCGCGGGCTCCCCGCCCCCGGTGCCGGCCTGTGCCAGCAGGGCCCGCAGCACCTCCTCGTCGTCGGGGGAGAGCCGGGAGACGAACCGTGCCAGGACGCCCGGGCGGTCATCGCCCTTCTCCAGCTCGGAGTACATGCGGCGGGCGGCCAGTGCGGCCTGGTCCTCCACCGCCGGGGTGTAGGCGTAGGCGCGGCCGGCGCGGCTGCGCACCACGGTCCCCTTGTCGTGCAGCCGGGCGAGGATGGTGGCCACCGTCGTGCGGGCCAGCGTGCCGCCCAGGGACTGCTGGACCTGCGGGGGCGTCAGCGGAGCGCGGGCGGCCCACAGGGCGGCCAGAACAGCGGCTTCCAGTTCGCCGGCCGGGCGTCGTGCGATGTCGGTCACGATTCCGTCCCCTCTGCCGTCGACTACAGTTGGCTGACAGTCTACGAGTCTGTAGACATTCGGGGCCGGCCGGTCCGGCATATCCCTGATCGATTATCGGAGGAACACCGCCCGTGCTCCCACTGCCTGCCGCCGATGTGGCCCACAGCACCCTCGCCGAGCTGGCGTTCGACGGCTCGACGATCGACGGTGGGCTCTACTCCCAGATCACCGGGTGGGCGCGGACCGCGCCCGGCTGGCTCGACGATCTCGTGAAGTACTGGTCGGCGTACGGTATCGCGGTCTTCGCGGTCCTCATGGTGGTCGCCTGGTGGGACGCCCGGCGGCAGTCGTCCGCCACGATGGCCCGGGTGCTGGTGGCGCCGGTCGTCGTGGTGGTCGCCTACCTCGCCAACGCGGCGCTCAAGTCGGTCATCCAGGAAGTGCGCCCCTGCCGCCAGCTGCCGGGCAGCTTCACCCTGGAGGCCTGCCCCGGCCCCACCGACTGGGCGTTCCCGAGCAACCACACCGTGGTCGCCTTCGCCGCGGCCGCCGCGATCCTGGTGGCCTACCGGTGGCTCGGCACCGCGGGGCTGGTGGCGGCCGTGGCGATGGGCGCCTCCCGGGTGTACGTGGGCGCGCACTACCCGCACGACGTGGTCGTCGGCACCGTCGTCGGCCTGGTGCTGGCGCTCGTGCTCACCCCGCTGCTCGCCCGCCTCGCCGCACCGGTGGTCGAGCGGGCCCGGGCCGGGCGGCTGAAGCCGTTCCTGGTGGCCGCCGCGCTGCCGGTGCCGCCCGAGGCCTGAGCCGCCGCACCGCACACGCCGCACCCGCCGAACCCCCGCATCCTTCTCAGGTGCGGGGGTTCGGCGCGATCCGGGGCTCCCCGCCGCCAGAGGTTACGGCGAACGGGTGGCGCCAGTGTTAAGGAATGACGAGGTGTCAAGGAACATCACGGGAGGAATCCCGGCGTCCGGTGGAATCCCCTGTTCCATCGGTGTCTGCTTCCGCCGTATTCCGCCGTATTCGGCCGCGTTCCGTCACATCTCCAGCTCGACGCCGTAGTCGCGCAGCCAGGAGTCGAGGGCGAGCGCCAGTTCGGTGGCGGCCCGGAAGGACTCGTCCCGCGCGGCGCACGCCTCCCGGGCCGCCGCGATGTCCAGCAGCGGCCGCACGGGAGCGTCCTTGTCGGCCAGCACCCGGCCGAACTCCGCGCGCAGCGCCTCCGCGTAGCGCGGATCCTGGGTGCTGGGGTACGGGCTCTTGACGCGCTGGGCGACCGCCTCGGGCAGCACGTCGAGCGCGGCGGCGCGCAGCAGCGACTTCTCGCGGCCGTCGAAGGTCTTCATCGACCAGGGGGTGTTGAAGACGTAGTCGACCAGGCGGTGGTCGCAGAACGGCACCCGCACCTCCAGGCCCACGGCCATGCTGGTCCGGTCCTTGCGGTCGAGCAGGAACTGCACGAAGCGCGTCAGGTGCAGGTAGCAGATCTCCCGCATCCGCCGCTCCAGGCCGGACTCGCCGTCCCGGTAGGGGACTTCGGCGAGCGCCTCGCGGTAGCGGTCGCGGCGGTAGCCCGGAAGGTCGAGCTTGGCCAGCAGTCCGCCGTCGAGCAGCGCCTCGCGCCCGCCGGCCCTGTCTCCGGCGAAGGCGTTGATGCCGGACGCGGTCAGCCACGGGAAGGTGTCCGCCTCGACGGCCTCCTTGTCGTGGAACCACCGGTAGCCGCCGAAGACCTCGTCGGCCGACTCGCCGGACAGCGCGACCGTCGACTGCTCCCGGATGGCCTGGAACAACAGGTAGAGCGAGGTGTCGCCCTCGCCGAGGCCGATGGGCAGGTCGCGGGCGCGCAGCACCGCGGCGCGGTTGCCGCGGTCGATCAGCGCGGCGGCGTCCAGCACGATGTCGCGGTGGTCGCAGCGCACGTGCTCGGCGAGCGCGTGCGCGTAGGGGCCGTCGGGGGTGGAGCGCAGCGCGTCGGGCTTGAAGTTCTCGGTCTGGCCGACGAAGTCGACCGCGAAGGAGCGCACCGGCCCGCGCCCGGAGTCCGCCAGGCCGCGGGCGGCCAGCGCGGTGATCGTCGAGGAGTCCAGGCCGCCGGAGAGCAGGGTGCACAGGGGGACGTCGGCGACGAGCTGGCGGGCGACGATGTCGTCGAGCAGCTCCCGCACGGTGCGCACCGTGGTGTCGAGGCCGTCGGTGTGGTCGCGGGCCTCAAGCGCCCAGTAGCGCCGGACCGTCGTCCCCTCGCGCCGCACCCGCACGAGGTGGCCGGGGCGGACCTCGCGCATGCCCTTGTAGACCGCGTGACCGGGGGTCTTGGTGAAGGCGACCAGCTCGGCGAGGCCTTCGGCGTCGACCGCGGGCCGCACCCACGGGTGGGCCAGGATCGCCTTCTGCTCGGAGCCGAAGATCACGCCGTCGGGCGTGGGGTGGTAGTAGAGCGGCTTGATGCCCATCCGGTCGCGTATCAGCAGCAGTTGCTCCTCGCGCGGATCCCACAGCGCGAAGGCGTACATGCCGTTGAGGTGCCCGGTGCACTCCTCGCCCCACTCCAGATAGGCGTGGAGCGCCACCTCGGTGTCGCTGCGGGTGCGGAAGGTGTGGCCGCGCTCGGTCAACTCGGCCCGCAGTTCGCGGTAGTTGTAGATCTCGCCGCTGTAGGTCGTCACGAGCACGGTGCGCCCGTCGCGCTCGACGGCCATCGGCTGCCCGCCGCCCTCGATGTCGATGACGGCGAGCCGCCGGTGCCCGAGGGCGGCGTGCGCGTCGAGCCAGACGCCGCCGGCGTCCGGGCCGCGGCAGGCCATCGTCTCGGTCATCGCCTCCAGCGTCGCCCGCTCGCGGGTGAGATCGTTGTCGTAGGAGATCCATCCGGTGATCCCGCACATGCACTTGCTAGACGGACGCGTCGTTACGGACGCGC
>CAYNNX010000315.1:4227-8481 GCA_964398515.1 uncultured Streptantibioticus sp.
GCCTCCTCCGGTCGGCTGCCCCGGCGCGCCCGGGGCACGGCTCGGCCCCCGTCGTCCAGCGACCCGCCGCCGTCCCGGTGGGCGGGCCCTGTCGATCACCGTACGCCCGTGTAGTTGTACATGCCATTGATCGCCTGGGGCGACGTATGGTTTCCGGCCATAGGCGCTGCGCGGGCCCGGGCGGCCGGACTTGCACCTCACGTGGCGTGAGGCGGCACGGTGGATCCCGCAGGCGCCGCGGACGAGGGCTGGAGGAGCGGCAGCGATGAGTTACTCGGTGGGACAGGTGGCCGGATTCGCCGGGGTCACGGTGCGCACGCTGCACCACTACGACGAGATCGGCCTGCTGAGCCCGAGCGGCCGCAGCCACGCGGGCCACCGCCGGTACGGGGACGCAGACCTGGACCGGCTGCAGCAGATCCGCTTCTACCGCGAACTGGGCTTCCCGCTCGACGAGATCGCGGTCCTGCTCGACGACCCGGACACCGACCCGATGGAGCACCTGCGCCGCCGCCACCGGGTGCTCTCCGACCGGATCGCCGAACTGCAGCAGATGGCGGCAGCAGTGGAACGAGCCATGGAGGCGAGGAAGTTGGGCATCAACCTGACGCCCGAGGAGAAGTTCGAGGTCTTCGGCAAGGAGGACCCGGAGCAGTACGCCGACGAGGTCTACGAGCGCTGGGGGCAGACCGAGGCGTACCGGGAGTCGCAGCGCCGGGTGTCCTCCTACACCAAGGAGGACTGGCTGCGGATCAAGGCCGAGCAGGAGGACTGGTCGCGGCGCTTCGTCGCCGTGATGGACTCCGGCGCCCCGGCCGACGGCGAGGCCGCGATGGACCTCGCCGAGGAGCACCGGCAGCAGATCTGCCGCCACTTCTACCAGTGCGGCTACGAGATCCACACCGGCCTGGCGGGGATGTACCTGGCCGACGACCGGTTCAAGGCCTACTTCGAGTCGATCAAGCCGGGGATGGCCCAGTACATGCACGACGCCATGCTCGCCAACGCGGTCCGCGGGTCCTGAGCGAGGCGTTCTCACGCCTGCGGGGTGAGCACCACCGCCGTGCCGTATGCGCACACCTCGGTGCCGGCGTCGGCGGCCTCCGTCACGTCGAAGCGCATCATCAGCACGGCGTTCGCCCCGCGGGCGCGGGCCTGGTCCACCAGGCGCTCCATCGCCTGGTTGCGGGTCTCGACCAGGGTCTTGGTCAGCCCCTTCAGCTCCCCGCCGATCATCGACTTCAGGCCCGCGCCGATCTGGCTGCCGAGGTGGCGGGAGCGCACCGTCAGCCCGAAGACCTCGCCGATCACCTTCTCGACGTGGTGGCCGGGCACGTCGTTGGTGGTCACCACGAGCACGTCGCAGTGGGGGCTCTGTCCGCCGCCGTAGTCGTCGATACCCATACCCACGAGCCTGCCGCGCCCGGGGCGAGGGCGCACCTGGGAACCGGGCCCACGGCAGGGCCCTTCATACTTGAGGCACCCCGATCCCGCGGGGCCCGCCCCGACCGCCCGCATCCGGCACCGGCCGGAGACCTCAACCGGCGGCCGACGACCAGGAGCACGCCACCTGTGACGACCCTCGCCCTGGGCCCCACATGGCTCAATCCCGACCAGCTGATCCAGACCTTCGGCCTGATAGGCATCCTCGTCGTCGTCTTCGCCGAGTCGGGCCTGCTCATCGGCTTCTTCCTGCCCGGCGACTCGCTGCTGTTCACCACCGGCATGCTCATCGCCGGCCACCGGTACCTGCACGTCCAGCTGTGGGCGGCGTGCGCACTGGTGGCCGTGGCCGCGGTCCTGGGCGACCAGGCGGGCTACCTGTTCGGCCGCAAGGTCGGGCCCTCGCTGTTCAAGCGCCCCGACTCGCGCCTGTTCAAGCAGGAGAACGTGGAGAAGGCCCACGAGTTCTTCGAGCGCCAGGGCCCCAAGTCGATCATGCTCGCCCGCTTCGTGCCCATCGTGCGGACCTTCACCCCGATCATCGCCGGTGTCAGCCGCATGAACTTCCGGACGTTCTTCGCCTTCAACCTGGTCGGCGGCTCCCTGTGGGGCGCGGGCGTCACCGTCCTCGGCTACTTCCTGGGCCAGGTCGCCTTCGTCCGCGACAACATCGAAGCGATCTTCATCGTCATCGTGCTGGTCTCGGTCGTGCCGATCGCCATCGAGTACCTGCGCGCCCGCCGCCGGTCCGCCGGCACGGCCCCCGCCTCCGCGGCCCCGACCGGCCCGGCCCGCCCCGCGGTCCCGGCCCAGCGCGGCCGCCACCGCGCGGCCAAGCGGTAACGGCTCCGGTACCCGCCGTCGCATGGCACGACCTGTACCGGGCACGCGCGACACTGTTCGTGCACGGTGACGGCGAGCGGAGACGGAAGAGGAAGCGTGGCGCAGAGCAGGGCGAGCGGGGAGGGCCGGGTGACGGGCGAGGAGGCGTACGACGCCAAGCCCGAATCCGACGAGGCGCACTCCGCCTTCACGCCGCCGTTGGGGGTGCCGCTGCCCCCGCCGCCGGAGCCCGAGGGCTCGGCGTTCGCGCCGCCGTCCGGCACTACCGGCGTGCACCCCAAGCCGCTGCCGCCGCCCGCGTTCACCCCGCCCGAGGGCATACCGGTGATCCGGCTCACCAGCGACGCGCCCTGGCAGGACCGGATGCGGGCGATGCTGCGGATTCCGGTGGCCGAGCGGCCTGCCCCGGAAGCCGCGGTCAAGGCCGAGGCCGAAGGGCCCCCGGTGCCCCGGGTCCTCGACCTGACGCTGCGCATCGGCGAACTGCTTCTCGCGGGCGGCGAGGGCGCCGAGGACGTCGAGGCCGCCATGTTCGGCGTCGCCCACGCCTACGGCCTGGACCGTGTCGAGCCGAACGTCACCTTCACGCTGCTGTCCATCAGCCACCAGCCGTCCCTGGTCGACGACCCCGTCACCGCCTCGCGCACCGTGCGGCGCCGCGGCACCGACTACACCCGGCTCGCCGCGGTCTACCGGCTGATCGACGACATCACCTCGCACGAGGCGACCCTGGAGGACGCCTACCGCACCCTCGCCGAGATCCGCCGAAACCGCCACCCGTACTCGGGCTGGCTGCTGACCCTGGCCGCCGGGGTGCTGGCGGGCGCGGCGAGCATGCTGGTCGGCGGCGGCCCCACGGTCTTCGCGGCCGCCGCGCTCGGCGCGATGCTCGGCGACCGCCTGGCCTGGCTGTGCGCGGGGCGCGGGCTGCCCGAGTTCTACCAGTTCGTCTCCGCCGCCATGCCCGCCGCCGCCATGGGCGTCTTCCTCACGCTCTACGGCAGCCACGTGCCCGGCGGCGGCCATGTGCAGTCCTCCGCGGTGATCACCGGCGGGCTCTACGCGCTCATCCCCGGCCGCGCCCTGGTCGCCGGCGTCCAGGACGGCCTGACCGGCTTCTACATCACCGCCTCCGCGCGCCTGCTGGAGGTGATGTACCTGATCGTGGGCATCGTCTTCGGCGTCTCGATGGTGCTCTACATCGGCGTCAGCCTCGGCGCCTCCCTCAACCCCGAGCAGGCCCTCGGCGCCTTCGAAGACCCGCCCGTGCAGCTCATGGCCGCGATGGTGCTCACCCTCGCCTTCGCCGTGATGCTCCAGTGCGAGCGGGGCGTGCTGCCCATCGTCACCCTCAACGGCGGTGTGGCCTGGGTCACTTACGGCTCACTGCACTACCAGGCCCACCTCAACCCGATCGCCGCCACGGCCGTCGCCGCCGGACTCGTCGGCCTCTTCGGCCAGTTGCTCTCGCGCTACCGGCACGCCTCCGCCCTGCCCTACGTCACCGCCGCCATCGGCCCGCTGCTGCCCGGCAGCGCCACCTACTTCGGCCTGCTCGCCTTCTCCGAGGGCGCCCAGGACAAGGGCGTCGCCTCGCTCGCCAAGGCCGCGGCCCTCGCGCTCGCCGTGGCGATCGGGGTCAACCTGGGCGGCGAGATCGCCAGGATGGTGCTCAGGGGGCCGGTCGGCGGCGGCCCCCGCCGGGCCGCCAAGCGCACCCGCGGCTTCTGAGGCGACCGCCGACCGCACCCGGACACGCCGAAGGCCCCCGCCCTGGTGCGGCGGGGGCCTTCGGCGAACGTACGCGTAAGGCGGCGTCAGTGGGCGCCGCCGGACTCGGCGAGGCGCTTGACCGAGCGCTCCACCTCGGCCTCGGCCTCGGCGCGGCCCACCCAGTTGGCGCCCTCCACCGACTTGCCGGGCTCCAGGTCCTTGTAGACCTCGAAGAAGTGCTGGATCTCCAGCCGG
>CAYNNX010000316.1:0-8401 GCA_964398515.1 uncultured Streptantibioticus sp.
TGCCGCCCGCCGACTTCGAACACGCCGTCAACATCGCCGTCCTGTCGACCGTGAGGGACGAACCGGCCGACTGGCTGCGCGCCGGTCAGGCCCTGGAGCACGTCCTGCTGCTCGCCACCGCCTGGAACGTGCGGGCGTCCTTCCTGCACCAGGCGCTCGAATGGCACGACCTGCGCTGGGCGCTGCGCGATGTCCACTCCGGGCCGCATTACGTGCAGATGCTGGTGCGCCTCGGATACGGTCCCGAAGGCCCGGCCACACCACGGCAGGCGGCCCAGGAGTTCCTCGAGTGACCCTCGCCCGCGCAGGGCGTCACACCGGCACCACGGCGACCGGGCAGTGCGCGTGCTGGACGACCCGGTGCGGCACGGCGCCGAGCGGCATCGCCGGCGCGGGCCGCTTGCGCCGCGCCCCCACGACCACCAGGTAGGCGCCGCGCGAGGCCTGGACCAGGGCCTCTTCCGGCTCTGCCAGGGCGATCTCCTCGATCACCCGCACCCGCGGGTACGCCTTGCGCGCCCCCGCCAGCACCACCGCAAGCTCCGCGCGCTCCTCGGCCTCGCGCCGCGCGGCCTCCTCGGGCGTCACGGCGACGTAGCCGGGGTAGACCTGCGGAGACAGCCAGGCACGCACCACCCGCAGCGGCGCTTCCCAGCGGGCGGCCTCGGCGAAGGCGAACCACACCGGCCCCGGCGGCTCCGCGGGCGCGGCCCCGAGCACGATCGCGGGCTCACCGTCGGCGGGTTCCTCGGCCCCGCTGCGCACCACGACCACGGGACACGCCGCGTGAGCGATCAGCCGCCCGCTCACGGACCCCAGCAGAAGCGCGGCGAACCGGTTGAGCCCACGCGCCCCCACGGCCTCCAACGCGACACGCCGGCTCAACTCGACCAGCCCCGACACGGGGTCGTCGGCGACCGCCTCCCACGTCACAGCCGGACCCGGCCGGTCCTGCTGCACGCGGTGCGCCAGCCGCTCCAGGAACTCCTGCGCGGCGGTCAGCTCGTCGCCCGCTTCCTGCCGACGGGGTGCGAGGCGGTGCGGGGTGCCGAGGAAGTGGACGATGTGCAACTCGCAGCCGCGTCGCGCGGCCTCCTCAGCGGCCCAGTCGGCCGCCCGGGCGGCGGCCTGCGAGCGGTCGACCCCGACGACGACACTCCGCGCGGAAGGCGTTTCCATGGGCGCCGCCTCCATCCAGGGCCGGGGTGGCCTCCTCTTCCAGGATGCCGCCGAACGCCCTTGCCGGCAGGCGCACGCGTACCCGGCCCGCCCGCCGCCCGCGCCTGGCCCGAACGGCCCATGCCCGCGTCGGCGCGCCCGCCCGATGATGGGCCTGTGTCCGATGCGACCGCCACCGACCTGTACGAGGTGACGATGGCGCTGGCCTACCTGCGGGAGGGCATGACGGCGCCGGCGACGTTCGACCTCTTCGTGCGCGCGATGCCGCCGGAGCGCGGATTCCTGGTGGCGGCCGGTCTCGAGCCGGCGCTCGACTACCTCGCACGGTTCCAGGTCCGCGACGAGGACGTGGAGGACTTCGCCACGGCCCTGCACCGGCCGCCCGCCGAGCTCGCCGTCCTGGCGGGAGCGCGGTTCACCGGCGAGGTGCGGGCGATCCCGGAAGGCCGCATCGTCCTTGCGGGTGAGCCCCTGATGGAGGTGACCGCGCCGCTGCCGCAGGCCCAGCTCATCGAGACCCGGCTGCTCAACACCGTCAGCCACCAGACGGCCGTCGCCTCGAAGGCGGCCCGGTGCGTACTCGCGGCCGACGGGCGCCCGGTCGTGGACTTCTCGCTGCGCCGCACGCACGGCATCGACGCCGGCATGCAAGCGGCACGGCTGGGCGCGCTGGTGGGGTTCGCGGGAACGAGCAACGTGGCGGCGGCGGTCGAACACGGCCTCGCCGCCGTGGGCACGATGGCGCACTCCTTCGTCGAGGCGTTCCCCACGGAGGAGGCCGCCTTCCGCGCCTTCGCCCGCACCCACCCCGGCCCCGTCACCCTGCTCGTCGACACCTACGACACCGTCGAAGGCGTCGGCGTGGCCGCACGCGTCCTGCGCGACCTGGGTCTCGCGCCGGGCAGCGCGATCCGGCTCGACAGCGGGGACCTCGGCGACCTGGCGGTGCGCGCCCGGCGCATCCTCGACGATGCCGGGCTCGCGGAGGTAAGCATCGTCGCCAGCGGCGGCCTCGACGAGTACGCCCTCGACGAGCTCGTCCGCCGCGGAGCGCCCATCGACATCTTCGCCGTGGGCACCCGCGTCGGTGTGTCCGCCGACGCCCCCTATCTCGACTCGGCCTACAAACTCACCGTCTACGACGGCCGGCCGGTGATGAAGCTCTCCTCCGCGAAGGTCACCGCCCCCGGCGTCAAGCAGGTCTTCCGGCGGCCGGGCCGCGACGACGTCATCGGGCTGAGGGAGGAGACCGGCCCGCCCGGCAGCACACCGCTGCTGGAGACCGTGATGGCGCACGGGCGCCGGACCGGGGAACCCGAGCGGCTCCGCGCGGCCCACCGGCGCTTCGCCGCCGACCTCGCAGCCCTGCCGGAGTCGGCAACCCGCATCCGCGAGCCGGTGGCGCCGTGGGCGACGGTCTCGGAGCGGCTGGAAGCGCTCACGGCCCAGGCACGCCGCCGCATCGGCGAGCAGGTGCTGCGTCCCTACTAGGCCATCAGGCCCCGGCACCCTCGCACCGCAGCGGCACCCGCCACACCAGCCGCGTGCCGCCGTCGGGCGGCGACTCGACGGTGAGAGTGCCCCGGCAGGCGGCGGCGCGCTCGGAGATGTTGCGCAACCCGCTGCGGTGGACGCCGTCCGGCACGCCGACGCCGTTGTCCGCGACGGCCACCGTCAAGGCGCCGTCCCGCACCATGAGGGCCACCTCGGCACCGGTGGCGTGCGCATGGCGGGCGACGTTGGAGAGGGCCTCCCCGAGGACGGCCACGGCGTCCTCGGCGACGTCCGGCGGCACATCGGTGTCGAGCAGCCCCTCCATCCGCACCGACGGCGTGAAGCCGAGCGAGGGCACCGCCTCCTCGACCACCTGGGCGGCGCGGGTGCGCAGGCCGTGGCCGACGGCCCCCTCGTCGTGGGCGCGCAGCCCGAAGATGGTCGACCGGATGATCTTTATCGTGGTGTCCAGATCGTCCACCGCCCGCAGCAGGCGTTCGGCCGCCTCCGGGTGATCGACGAACCGCACCGCGCTCTGCAGCGTCATCCCGGTGGCGAACAGCCGCTGGATCGCCAGGTCGTGCAGGTCCCGGGCGATGCGGTCGCGGTCCTCCAGCAGCGCGATCTGCTCCGCCTCCCGGCGCCGCTCGGCGAGCTCCATCGCCAGCGCGGCCTGTCCGGCGAACCCGAGCAGCGGCGCGGTCTCGCCCTGCTCGAACAACGCCGCCCCCTCGGCACGGGCCAGTATCAGCACGCCCCGCACCTGCTCGCCGCTGCGCATCGGCACGGCGACGGCCGGTCCCAGCCCCGCCCACCGCGGCGGTCCCGCCGTGACCCGGGGATCCTTGGCGATGTCGGTGCTGGTCACCGGCGCCTGCGCGAGCATCGCCGCCCCGGCGAACGAGCCCTCCCGGGGCAGCAGCAGCCCCTGATGGACCTCGGCGTCCGTGCCCACCGCGAGCGCCGTCCGCAGCTCGTCGCCCGCCTCGGTCGGCAGCGCCAGCACGCCGAGGTCGGCGGAGAGGATGCGGCGGCCGTGCTCGATGATGAGCGCCAGCACCCGCTGCTCGTTCTGCCCCGACAGCAGTTCCCGGACGACCTCGGCGTTCGCCTCCATCCACTGCCGCCGGCGCTCCGACTCCTCGTAGAGCCTCGCGTTCTCCACCGCCACCCCGGCCGCGACCGCCAGCGTGGACAGCACCGCCTCGTCCTCGGCGTCGAACTCCTTCCCGCCGCGCTTCTCGGCGAGGTAGAGGTTGCCGAAGACCGCGTCGCGCACGCGGATGGGCACGCCCAGGAACGACCGCATCGGCGGATGGTGCTCGGGGAAGCCGGACGAGGACGGGTGCTGCGACAGCCTGGCGAGGCGCAGCGGCTCGGGGTGGCGGATCACCTCGCCCAGGATGCCGTGGCCGGAGGGCAGCGGACCGATCGCCTTGATCGTCTCCTGGTCGATGCCCACCGAGACGAACTGGGACAGCTTCCGGTCCTCGCCGATCACCCCGAGCGCCCCGTACTCGGCGTCCACCAGCGCCATGGCGGCCTCGACGATCCTCCGCAGCACCTGCGCGAGGTCCAGCTCCCGCCCGACGGACAGGACCGCTTCCAGCAGGCTGTGCACCCGGTCGCGCGTGCCGCGGACCGCGTCGATGCGGCCCTGCAGCTCCTCGAGCAGTTCGTCGAGGTGGAGCCGGGGCAGATGTTCCGTTTCTCCAGAGTGCTGCGCACCCACTGCTGCCTCCGGAGGCTCTGCGCCAGGGTGGGCCCCTTCCTCACGGTAACCGCTCTCCGGCGCCGCCGCTCCCGCAGCGCGCAGGGGCGTTCCGCGGCGCCCGGCGTCGCCCGCGGGGGACGACCGCGAAAGCCCGGCCATGGCGCGTGCGCCGCGGTGGCCCACGACGAAGGCGCGGCCTCGCGCGTTCCCCGACACCAGCCGTGATGGCCCCGGGGCACGCGCAAGCGCGGCGCGCATCGTCACCCCGCGCGGGCCGACTCGCCCAGGGGCGCTCGGCGCCCTCGTCAGGGTCGTTCGGCCCTGACGGGACCCGAAGCGCCCATGCCGTCGGCCCGGTGGTGATGCGACGGTGCGTAGACAGGCATGGGGGCCATGCGCCGGAAGGCGGCAGGGACGATGGGACCTGCGATGGTCGTGGGTACGGACGGCTCGGAACACAGCACCTCCGCGGTCGACTGGGCGGCGGACGCGGCGGCCCGTCACGCGGTGGCGCTGCGGATCGTCTACGCGTCCATGTGGGAGCGCTACGAGGGCGGCGCGCCGCTGCGGGGTGTCACCCGGTCCTCCGAAGAGGCCCTGGCCGAGTGCGTCGTCGCCTCCGCCGCCGAGCGCGTCGCCAGACGGCAGCCGCGGCTGGTGGTGGCCACCGAGATCGTGCCGGAGGACCCCGCGCGCACGCTGGTCGCCGAGAGCGAGCACGCCTTCGCGGTCGTCGTCGGCCAGCGCGACCGCGGCGAGATCGCGGCGCTGCTGCTGGGCTCGGTGAGCCTGGCGACCGCGACGCGGGCCCGGAGCCCGGTGTTCGTCGTACGCGGCGGGGAGCCGAACCGCGAGGGCCGGTACCGGTGGATCACCGTGGCGGTCGCCGGTGACGGCCGGTCGCGGGAGGCGGTCGAGTTCGCCTTCCGGGAGGCGGCGGTACGCGGCGCCGGGCTGGAGGCCGTCCACGCTTGGCGGTGGCCGGTGCCACCCGAGTTCGACTCGGGGCCGGACACGGGGACTGCGGGGGAGCGGCTGCTGCGCGCCGAGCGGTTGCTCGAGGAGGCGCTGCGCGAACCGATGGCCCGGCATCCGGACGTCCCGGTCCGCAGCTCCGCCCTCGACGGTCCGCCCCGCAAGGTGCTGTTGGAGGCCGCGGCCGCCTCCGACCTGCTGGTCGTGGGCGCCCGGCGCCGAGGCGGCGGCTTCGGCCTCCACCTCGGCCCGGTCAACCACGTCGTGCTGCACCACGCGCCCTGCCCGGTGGCGGTCGTACCGGAGCCGGGCTGAGCGCCGCGAACTCATCAGTGGAAGGGCTGCCATGGACCGTCCGGTGACCGTCGGCGTCGGTATCTCCCCCGAAAGCGTGGCCGCGGCGCAGGGCCCGGTCACGCCGGTGCGCGGTGGCGAACTCGCCGCGGAGGAACGGCTCTTGGAGACCGCCGCATGCTGTCCCGTCGCGTGGTTCCCCGTCGGTGAACGGTCGGGACCTTTCGGCCCATGGCGCGGCGGGCCGCATCGCACAACCTGGCCGTGGAGGCGGCCGACAAGCCGGAGGACCGAACAACCGGAGAGGAGGGACACCGTGCCCGCAACGCCGTACATCGTCAGCGACGTGATGACGCACACCGTCGTCGCGGTCGGGCGCAACGCCCGGTTCAAGGAGATCGTCGAGACGATGCAGGAGTGGAAGGTCAGCGCGCTGCCGGTGCTCGAGGGCGACGGGAGGGTTGTCGGCATCGTCTCCGAGGCCGATCTGCTGCCCAAGGAGGAGTACCGCGAGAGCGATCCGGCGCGCCTGGAGCAACTGCGGCGCCTCGGCGACGTGGCGAAGGCCGGAGGGCTCACCGCGGGCGAGCTGATGTCCACGCCGGTCGTCACGGTGCACGCCGACGCCACCCTGGCGGAGGCCGCCCGCACCATGGCACAGCGGCGGCTCAAAAGGCTGCCCGTGGTGGACGCCGAGGGCCGCCTCCAGGGCGTGGTCAGCCGCGCCGACCTGCTGAAGGTCTTCCTCCGCCCGGACGACGAGATCGCCGTGGAGGTGCGCCGGGATGTCATCTCCCCGCTGTTCGGATCCGCGTGCCCCGGGGTCGAGGTCGCGGTCGCCGACGGGGTCGTGACGCTGCGCGGCCACGTCTCCACCACCTCGCTCGTGCCGATCGCGGTCCGTCTCACCCGGGCCGTGGAAGGGGTGGTCGGCGTCGAGTGCGCCCTGTCGGCCCCGCCTGCCCGTCCCTACGAACCGCCGGTGACCGGCCCGCAGTTCTGAGCGCGTCGATCAGGGGCGGTCTGCGTCAGCGGCTGAGGAGGAATCACGATCACGATGAAGGTCTCCGAACTGATGATCTCGCCGCCGGTCACGGTGTCGCCGGGCACGTCGGTGCGGGGCGCTGCGATCAAGATGGACGAGGACGGCGTCGGCTCGGTCCTCGTCGCGGACGACGGCCGGCTGCGCGGGGTGCTCACCGACCGCGACGTAGTGGTGCGGGTCGTGGCGCCCGGGCTGGAGCCCGACGAGAACACGGCGGGCGAGCTGATGTCCGCGCCGCCGGTCACCGTCGACGCCACGGACAGCGTCGACGCGGCCTACCAGACCTTCCGCAGGTGCGGTGTGCGCCGTCTGCCGGTCGTGGACGGCCACCGTCTCGTCGGTGTCCTCACCGTCGACGACCTGATGCTCGACGTCTTCCAGCGCTTCGCCGATCTGCTGGGACCGGTCGCCTGGAGCATGCTGCGGGAGCCGCCCGCCACGCTGTGAAGGCACGGCGGAACCCGGTGACGGCGGCCGGGAGGAGTGTGCCCGCATCTGCTGGGGCCGTTCGGCCCTGGACCGGCGGGCGCCGCGCGCGCGAACGTGGAGGCAAGAGCGCCAGGAAAGAGAACCGTGCTGTGATCACACGCGTGCGGCTGCCGCATCGCCATCTGACGCCATCCGCCGGGTCCGGTCCCCCGGACGGGCCGCCCAAGCCGCCGACCCCACCGCCGACACCTCCCACACCGCGCTGGGACCGGTGGATTCTGCCGCTGTTCCTGCTGGCGTTCTTCATCGCGCTGATGGTGGCCCGCGGTTCGGGCGGACCGCCCCACGCCCGGGTGTCGTACAGCGACTTCGTCGGCAAGGTGGGTGCGGGCCAGGTGCGCACCGTCGACGTCGACGACAAGGGCGCGGTGAGCGGCACCCTGCGGGACGGCACCCGGTTCACCACACAGCTGCCGACCGCCTTGGGCACCGGCCCGCTCGACCAGCAGCTCCAGTCCCACCATGTGCAGGTCACAGCGTCGCGCAGCGGCGGCGGGAGTCCGTGGCTGTCGATGCTGATGGCGCTCCTGCCGCTGATCCTCCTCGGCGGGTTCTTCCTGTGGGCCGCCCGCCGGACGACGAGCTCCCTCACCGGCGGCGTCAGCGCCATCGGCCGGTCGCGCGCGAAGATCATCGAGGCGGAGCGGCCGACCACCCGCTTCGACGACGTCGCCGGGTACGGCGGCGTCAAACAGGAGATCGGCGAAGTCGTCGACTTCCTGCGCAACCCGTACCGCTACGCCGCCGCGGGAGCCAAGGGGCCGCGTGGTGTGATCATGGTCGGCCCGCCGGGCACCGGCAAGACGCTGTTCGCCCGGGCGGTGGCCGGTGAGGCGGATGTGCCGTTCCTGTCGGTGACCGGCTCCGCCTTCGTCGAGATGTTCGTCGGGGTCGGCGCCTCCCGGGTGCGGGACCTGTTCGACGAAGCCCGCAAACGGGCACCCTCGATCATCTTCATCGACGAGCTCGACGCCGTCGGCGGACGCCGCGGAGCCGGAACGCGCCTCGGCGGCAACGACGAGCGCGAGCAGACCCTCAACCAGCTCCTGGTGGAGATGGACGGGTTCGACCAGAGCAGCGGCATCGTCGTCCTGGCCGCCACCAACCGCCCCGACATCCTCGACCCGGCGCTGCTGCGCCCCGGCCGCTTCGACCGTCAGATCGTCGTCGACCGGCCCGACCGGATGGGCCGCAAGAAGATCCTCGAAGTC
>CAYNNX010000317.1:0-1804 GCA_964398515.1 uncultured Streptantibioticus sp.
GCGGAGGGCGTCACCGGGCACATCGGCTGGTGGGTGCCGAAGTACTTCGCCGACCAGCACCCGGACGTCCTCGACTGGCACAACCTCAACAAGTACGCCGACCAGTTGCGCACGCCCGAGTCCGGCAGCAAGGGCCAGCTCCTCGACGGCTCGCCGTCGTACGTCACCAACGACAAGGCGCTGGTCGAGAATCTGCACCTGAACTACCAGCCGGTCTTCGCCGGTTCGGAGGCGGCGCAGATCACGCAGCTCAAGCAGTTCGCGAAGGAGCACAAGCCGTTCCTGACGTACTGGTACGAGCCGCAGTGGCTCTTCAACGAGATCCCGTTCGTCGAGGTGAAGCTGCCCGAGCACACGCCCGCGTGTGACGCCAAGGCGCCGGCGGACATCGACTGCGCGTACCCCACGACGCCGTTGCAGAAGTACCTCAACGCCGGTTTCGCACAGCACGGCGGCCAGGCGGCGCGGTTCCTGGAGAACTTCCACTGGACGAAGGACCAGCAGAACGAGGTCTCCCAGATGATCGCCGAGCAGAAGATGTCCCCGGAGGCGGCGGCGGGCAAGTGGGTCCGGGAGCACCCGGACGTCTGGAAGGGGTGGATCCCGAAGTAGCCGCTCGATCAGCCACGCACGGCCGCCCATTGACTGCGCCGCGCATTGACTGGCGGGCAGCCGATGTGGGAAGTCAGTGGGCATGCTGACCGCGACCGTCTTCCGCAGCGAGGACCTGTCGAAAAAGGACCGGTTCGACGCCTGGCGCCAGCTCATGAGCAGCATCCACGCGCCCATGGCGATGAGCAGCGATCACGCGTCGGACTTCCACGGTCACCAGCGCCTGCTGAAGCTCGGCCCGGTGACGGTCTGGCCGGCCACCTTCGACCCGATGGTCTTCCAGCGGACGCCGAAGCTGATCCGGCAGTCCGATCCCGAGGTGTGCCACGTCTCGCTTCCGTTACGCGGGTTGCTGGGGGTCGTCCGGGGCGGCCATGAGACGGAGTTCGGCCCGTTCGAGATGCACCCCAACGACTCGTCGCGGGCCAGCGAGATGCGCACCTCGCCCGACGGGCAGGGCGTGCACCAGGGCATCGGGGTCGAGGTCCCCAAGGAGCTGATCCCGCTGCCGCGCCGCAGCGTCGAGGACGTGATCGGACGGAAGATCTCCGGGCGGGAGGGGGTCGGCGCCCTGCTGGCGGGGTTCATCACGCGCCTCGCCGAGGACGCCGACTCCTACCAGGCCTCCGACGGGCCCCGCCTGGGCACGATCCTGGTCGACCTGGTCGCGGCGGCGTTCGCCAGCACGCTGGAGGCGGACACGGCCCTGCCACCCGAGACGTACCAGCGGACCCTGCTCCTGCGGCTCAAGGCCTTCATCCGGCAGAACATCCACGACCACGACCTGACCCCGGGCCGGGTCGCGGCCGCGCACCACATCTCGACGAGCTATCTGCACCGCCTCTTCAAGGCGGAATCCATCACCGTGGCGTCCTACATCCGCCGCCACCGCCTGGAAGGGGCCCGCAGCGATCTCGCCGACCCGGCCCTGCGGACCACACCCATCCATGTGATCGCCGCCCGCTGGGGATTCCCCGGCGCGTCCGACTTCAGCCGCGCCTTCCGCGCGGCGTACGGAATCCGGCCCAAGGACCACCGCCACCAGGCGTTCCGGGCCCGGACGCGGTTCACGCATTCCGCAGAATCCGTGGACTGAGAGCCAACCACCGCGCGTGAGCTGTCAGGCACCATGGGGAGGCGCTTGCGGCGGTGTCCCCGACGGGGGAGGGGACGCCGCCGTTCGCACGCCCCT
>CAYNNX010000317.1:1904-8366 GCA_964398515.1 uncultured Streptantibioticus sp.
TCAGAAGTCCAGCACCGCGCACAACGCCTCCAGCGCCCCGGCGAAGGCGTGCTCCGGAGGCGTGCCGTACCCCACGACGAGCCCTTCGTACCCGAGGGACTCGCCCCCGTACAGCCCGAGCCTCGACAGCGCGAGCCCGCACCGGGCACCGCGAGCGACGAGTTCGGCCTCCGAGGGCGAACCGGGAGGCAGCCGCAGCACCGCATGCAGCCCGGCCGCGATGCCCGACACCCGCACCCGGGGCGCCCGTTCGGCCAGCGCCGCCACAAGCCGGTCCCGCCGGTGCCGGTACCTGGACCGCATGCGGCGCACGTGCCGGTCGTACGCGCCGGAGTCGATCATCTCGGCCAGCACCAGCTGATCGAGTGCGGGCGTGTGCCGGTCGGCCCGGCGCTTGGCGGCGACGACGGGATCGAGCAGCCGCTGCGGCAGCATCAGCCACGCCAGCCGCAGGCCGGGCGCCAGTGACTTGCTCGCCGTCCCCGCGTAGACCACGTGCGCGGGATCGAGGCCCTGCAACGCCCCCACAGGCTGGCGGTCGTAGCGGAACTCCCCGTCGTAGTCGTCCTCGATCACCACGCCCGTGCCGTGCGCACGGGCCCACGCGATCGCCGCCGTCCGCCGCTCGGGCGAGAGTGGCACGCCCGCCGGGAACTGGTGCGCGGGCGTGAGCAGGACGGCGTCCGCCCGCGCGCCGGGCAGTTCGCCGGTCCGCGCGCCGGACTCGTCCACCGGCAGGTCGACGGTGGCGAGGCCGCAGGCGCGCAGGTTGGCACGGGTGTCGGGGAAGCCGAGCGCCTCGATGGCGATGCGCCGCCCGCCGAGTTCGCGTATCGCCTGCGCGAGCAGCCCGGTGGCCTGGATGAAGCCGGTGCAGACCACGATCAGGTCGGGGTGCGCCCGCACGCCGCGCACCCGGGACAGGTACGCGGCGAGCGCCCGCCGCAGTTCGGGCCGCCCGCGCGGGTCGGAGTACCCGAACACCTCGTGCGGCGCCTGCGCCATGACCCGCCGCATCGCCGCGAGCCAGGCGCCGCGCGGGAACGAGGAGACGTCCGGCACGCCGGGCCGCAGGTCGTACGCCACCCGCGCCCCGGCCTCGTCTGTCACCGCGACCCCGGACACGTCCTCCGGCAGCTGGACGGGTACGGGCGCCTCCGGGCAGGCGTGGTCGGCGACGCGGGTGCCCGAGCCCTGCCGCGCGGTGAGCCAGCCTTCGGCGACGAGCTGCGCGTAGGCCTCGGTGACCGTGTTGCGGGCGACCCCGAGGTCCTTGGCCAGCGCCCGCGACGAGGGCAGCCGCGTCCCCGCCGCGAGCCGCCCCTCCCGTACGGCGGCCCGCAGCGCGCTCTCCAGCCCGCTGCGCAGGCCGGTGCTGCCGGGCGCCGGCTCCAGGTGCAGATCGAAGGAATTGGCCCAGGTACTCACAGCCCAAGTGGACCATGAGCCAGGTCCATTGGGCACCTAGGTTTGAACCCGTGACGACGACAGAGACGACGGCAACCGAGACGACGACAACTGAGACGACGGCACAGACAACGATGCAGACGACGACAGAGGGGGCCGGGGCCCTTGTTCCCGCCCCCGCCCGCCGGATCAACCTGGGCAAGCACGCCCCCGACTTCTACGAGGCCATGTACGCGCTCGACGCGGCCGCCTCGAAGGGCCTCGACCCGGTGGTCAGGGAGCTTGTCAAGATCCGCGCCTCCCAGCTCAACGGCTGCGCCTTCTGCGTGGACAAGCACATCCACGACGCACGCCGGATGGGCGTCGCCGAGCAGAAGGTGCACGGCATCGCGGTGTGGCGCGAGACCCCGTTCTTCACCGCCCGGGAGCGCGCGGCCCTCGACCTCGCCGAGGCGGTCACCCGCCTCGGCGACCACGGGGTGGCCGACGCCGTCTACGACGAGGCCGCGCGCGTCTTCGACGAGCCCGAACTGACCCGCCTGATCGCGATGTGCGTCACGATCAACGCCTGGAACCGGATCGGCGTGACGTGCCGGCTCTCCCCGGCGCACCGCGGTTCCTGAGTCCCGGCGTCCCGGAGTCCCGGCGTCCCGGAGTTCCTGTGTCACGGGCGCGACGAGCCGCGTACGGGGGTCGCGGCACGTCGCGCCCGTCCCACGCCGATCCGCAGCGTCCCGGCGAGGGCGTGCACCCCGAGGTAGGCGTCCACCTCCTCGCGCACCGCGAGCCGCCGCAGCGGCCCGAACCCGACGAGCAGGGCCACCGGCCCGCCGCCGCCCGCGAACCGCGCCCAGCGCGGCCCGACTTCCCAGGCGAGGCCGTCACCGCACCCTTCGACGGCCACGACGGCATGCGCCGGCCTTGCGGCTCCGGCCGGGGTGACGACGATCCGTTCCCCGAGGTCCGCCAGGCGGCGCCCGGGCGGCGTCAGCCCCAACGCGTCGGCGAGCGCCACGAGCTGCGGCGCCTCGCCCGTACCGCCCGGGTGCGCGAGCAGTACGAACGCCACCGGGCCGGACGCCGTCACCTCCAGCCAGCTCCACGAGGCCAGGGAGTCCAGGAACGCCGCAGTGATCACCGGGCCGCCACCTCGTCCGCATCCGCGTCGGGCACCCGCAGCTTCACCCAGACCTGCTTGCCCGCCTCGGTGGGCGACACCCCCCACGCCTCGGCCACGCTCGCCACCAGCAGCATCCCCCGCCCGCCCTCCCCGAGCGAACCGGAATCGGCCACCACGACCGGCCGGACGGGCGAACGGTCGCTCACCGCCGCCAGCACCCCGTCGGGCAGCCCCTGAAGCAGCAACTCGCACTCGGGCGAACCGACGTGCCGGTGGACGTTCGCCAGTATCTCCGTGACGCAGATCGCGGCCGCGTCGGCGAGGCACGCGTGCCCCCACAGGCTCAGCCGGGCCCGGACGACCCGCCGTACGGCGGCGAACCGGGCCGGATCCGCGACCAGCGGAAGCATGAAGCGCTGGTTTGTCATCATGATGGGTGGAGATTCCGGCGTCATGCCCATCACGTTGGCCCGCCGTGGCTAGCCTGACCAGCGAAAACCTGACTGCAATAAAGCTTGTGGCGACAGGGGTCGGGGGGATGTGACCGATGGCGAAGAGCACCGGCTCGGACGGCATGCGGATGTTCGGCGAGCTCGTGAAGCACCTGAGGCGTTTGCACGGCATTTCGCAGGAGGCGCTGGCGGCCCATGTGGGCTACTCGAAGGCGCTGGTGGCGGGCGTGGAGGGCGGCACGCGGATGCCGAGCCGCAACTTCATCCTCAAGGCCGAGGAGATCCTGCGGGCCGACGGAGTGCTGGTGGCGGCGGCGAAACACCTGGCCTGGGACAAGTATCCGAAGTGGTTCGTCGAGTACGTGGAACTGGAGAAGAAGGCGCGCGCCCTTCACACGTACGAAAACCACGTGATTCCGGGGCTGTTGCAGACGGAGGAGTACGCGCGGGCGGTCTTCGAGGCGCACTGCCCGCCGCTGGACGAGGAGGAGATCGAACGGCGGGTGGCGGTCCGGCTGGAGCGTCAGGTGGTCTTCGACCGAAAACCCTTGCCGGTGACAAGCTTTGTGCTGGAGATGGCCGTGATCGCCAGGCCGATCGGCGGCCGGAAGGTCCAGCGGGTCCAGCTGGAGCAGCTGTTGGACTCCGCGCGGAGGCGCAACGTGGAGATCCAGCTGATGCCGCCGGACCGCGAGACCCATGTGGGACTCGATGGCTCGTTCGTGCTGCTGGAGACGGTAGACCGCCGCAACGTCGCCTACGTCGAAGGCCAGCATGGCAGCCGCCTGTTCGAAGATCCCGAGAAGGTGAGTGACCTGACAGCGCGATATGGGATCCTGCGGGCCCAGGCTCTCAGTCCCGAAGAGTCCGCGCGTCTGATCGAACAGGTGGCGAAGGAATGACGAGCACCGAGTTGGCGTGGTTCAAGTCGAGCTACAGCGGCAGCCAGGGCGGCAACTGCGTGGAAGTGGCCCTGGAATGGCGCAAGTCGACCTACAGCGGCGACCAGGGCGGCAACTGCGTCGAGGTCGCCGAGTGCCCCGGCACGGTCCACGTCCGGGACTCGAAGGACAAGACGGGCCCGGTGCTCACGTTCGACGCCGGTGCCTGGTCGGAGTTCGTGGCGTTCGCCGCCGGATCCCCGGTAGAGTAACCGGGCGGTCACCGACCGTAGAAAACGGCCCCCAGAGGTGCGCCAACACCGCCTGAGGGCCTTCACCACCGAGTGCTGACCAAGGAGCACTGGGATGCTCAGGCATGCTATCGCGCCTGCGAAATTCTTCTCGCAGACGCCGAACGACCTCATCCGCCATCCACGCCTGTCGAGCTGCGCCGTGCGCCTGCTCCAGTGGGCGTTGTCGCTGCCCGACGGCTCGCGCGAGACGCTGGGCGGCATCGGCGAGAAGCTGAGCGAAGGCCGCACGGCGGTCCGCCGCGCCCGCGCGCAACTCGAAGCGGAGGGCTACGTCCACACCAGGCGCTCCCAGGACCCGGCGACGGGCCGCTGGCGCACGCGGGTGCTGGTGAGCAACGTCCCGCTGACGGACGAGCGCGAGATCGAGGCGGCCTTCGCGAACGCCGCCCCGCCGAGTGACCGCAAGCCGACGGTCGGCGAACCGGCCGCACGGGCCGTCGACGCATCCACCAAGGTGGAGAACACCAGGGAGAACACCCCCACCCCGCAGACACCCTCCCCCCGAGACTGCGAACGCGGCCGCGCCGCCGCCCTGTTGGCCCGCCTCGGCAACCGCGAACCGCGTCTGCGCCTCGGCATCGCGGAAGCGTCCCGGCTCGCCCCCTTCGCCGCGAAGTGGCTGACGAACGGCGTCACGGAGGCCGAACTTCACGCCACCCTGACGACCGCTCTCCCGCCCCGCGTCCACGCCCCGGCGGCGTTCCTGACGTATCGGCTGAGAGGAACGGTGCCGATGACCCCCAAGCCCTCTGCGCCGCACGGCGTTCCGCCGTTGCCGGAGTGCGAACGATGCCGGGATCCGCTGCCGAGGGGGAGCAAGACACGGTTGTGCAGGCGCTGTTAGCGTCCCGGGCATGCCGGAATTCGACGCGGCACAGGTTAAGCGGCTGACGGCCGGGCCCTCGTTCGCGGAGGACCGGTCCGAGCGCGTGTGCCCCGCCTGCAACGCCAAGGCGATACGCACGTACGTGTACCGGAACGCGTCCGGCCGCCGACGGCCTTCGCTCACCACGTACAGCTGGTGCGCGGCGTGCCGTCGCCGCAAGGGATGGACCGGCCCGGACACGGGTCTCCGCTTCACGGATCCGCTGGCGGGGGAGAGGCGGGAGCCGCCGTCCGCGGAAGGGGGCTTCGCGGGATTCCTGCGCAGGCTCGACGAGCTGTGGGCCGCCGGAGAGCTGCCGCAGAGGTTCGGCTGAGCCGCCGTGCCGACGGAACCCGACGGAACCCGACGGAACCGTCGAGCGGTGTCCCCGCGTCGGTGCTGGAAGCAACTGCGTTGTCTCACCCGGCAGTTAGGGTGGTGACCGCAGTACAGCAGTTGACGGTTCACACGGGGGGTGGGTCTGTTGGCGCGGCCGACGGATTGGAACGTTCTGGATCTGGACAAGGATCCGGTGCCGGGTGATCCGTACGAGGTGCGGGATCTGGCGCACAAGCTCACCGGCTTCTCCGAGGACGTCGGCAGTGCGCTGCGCTCGATCAAGGGCCTCAGCGGCGACAGCGCCCTGCTGTCGTGGGTGGGCTCCTCCGGCGACGCCTTCCGTGAGCAGTTCGGGGACCTGCCCAAGGAGCTCGACAAGCTGGAGCGCTCCTACCGCATGGCCGGCGACGCCCTCGCCGCGTACTGGCCGCAGCTGGAGCAGGCCCAGGCCAAGGCCGACAAGGCGCTGCAGGACGGCCGCGACGCCCGCGCCGCGCTCAACTCCGCCCACTCCCAGCTGTCCACCGCCAACGACTGGGTCCAGCGCGCCCACACCGAGTCGCAGAAGTACCAGAACAACCCGCAGCCCAGCACGCCCCCGCCCAACCCCGACGACGTCAAGGCCGCCGCCCGCAACGCCACCAACGCCCACAACGCCCAGACCGCCGCCCAAAGCGCCGTCAACGACGCCCAGGCCAGGCTGGACGCCGCCAAGGCGATGGCCGCCGACGCCGCCCACCTGCGCGACCAGGCCGCCGACACCTGCGCCCACGCCCTCGACGACGCCTCCCACGCCGGGATCCGCAACAAGCACTGGTGGGAGAAGGCGGTCGACTGGGTCGCCGATCACTGGGACGACATCGTCGCCGTCTGCAAGGTCATCGTCGCCGTCCTCGGCGTCATCGTGATGATCATCGGCGGCCCGCTCGCCTGGGTCGTCCTCGCCGCCGCCCTCGTCGTCCTCGCCGACACCCTCGTCAAATACAGCCAGGGCAAAGCATCCCTATGGGACGTCGCCTTCGCCGCCCTCGACTGCATCCCCATGTTCAAGGGCCTGACCACCGCGGGCGGCCTGCTGAAGATG
>CAYNNX010000318.1:0-3611 GCA_964398515.1 uncultured Streptantibioticus sp.
CACGCGGCCCGGCCTGCCGCAGAACGCCGGCGACGTGCGCGGTGTACTCGCCGCTCGCGCCGAGCGCGGGCGGGGCGATCGGGGTGAACGCCGCGCCCGCGGCCCACGTCCCGAACAGCGCCGCAAGGCACGGCAGCCCGGTCGGCATGAGCACCGCCACGTCGTCGCCCGGGCGGACGCCGTCGGCGATCAGCGCCCCGGCGACACGACGCGCGCGCAGGGCGAGGTCGCGGTAGGAGGTGAAGCCCCAGTCGTCGCCGCTGTCGCCGGCGAGGTGGACACCGCGGTCCGCACGCGGGTCGAGGAGCCAGTCACGAGCCGCGCACGTCATCACGCGACCGCCTCCGTCCGCGCGGTGGTGTGGGCCTCACCGGGTCCGGCGAGTACGGTGACCACCCCCGTGCCGCCGTCCACGCGCAGCGTCGCGCCGGTCGGCACCCTCCTGGTGAGGTCCTTGATCTGCACCACGGTGGGGACGCCCAACTCCCGTGCCACGATGGCCACATGGGTGAGCGGGCTGCCGCGTTCGACGAGCAGCGCCGACGCGGACGGCAGCGCGGCCACCCAGCCCGGGTCGGTGCGGTAGGCCAGCAGGATGCCGCCCGCCGCGTCCGCCGGGTCGTCCACCACCACCGCGCGGCCCTCCACCACACCCGGGCAGGACGGGGTGCCGCGCAACTCGGTGCCGGCAGCGGCGAGGGAGCCGGAATCCGGGCCGCTCGCCTCGTTCCACCCGCCCCGCGCGAGGGCACCCTGCCAGTACACCGAGCCCCGGGTGGTGAACCGGGACGGGGCGGCGAGCAGCTCGTCCGCGGCACGCTGCCGTTTGCGGAGCTCGATCAGCGGTTTCAACTCCGTGTGCGCGATGGTCCCCTCGTAGCAGCCGCGCAGTTCCTCCAGCCGCAGCTGGAACACGTCGGCGAACTCCTCGATCGCGCCGATCCGCGCCAGGTCGCGCCCCATCGCCCGCAGCATCCGCTTGGCCATGCCGAAGGCCCGGGTGCGGCAGAAGCGGAGGCGTTCGCGGTGCGCCAGCGCGCGGCCGGTCCTGCCGCGGACCCGCTCGTACAGCACGCGCCTGGGGCCCCGCAGGTGTGCGTCCAGGTAGGCGTCGGCGTCGGCGCGCCTGCTCGACGGGGGCTCCGCGAGCGCGGCGCGCACCATGGTGAACAGGCTCGACGGGTCCTCGCGCAGGTCCGGCACCTCCAGCTTGAGCTCGTCCATGCTGCGGTAGCCGTATCGCACCAGGTAGTCGTCGACGGCGGCGAGCAGCCCGGTGCAGCCGGCCCGCCGCAGCTCGTCGTAGGCCCGCTGCGGGGGAGTGCCGGTGACGATCCGGGTCAGCTCCTCGTCGGCGCGCACGGTGGCGGCGATCGCGGCGAGCGCCCGCGCGGGCTCGGCCGACTCGACGTCCTCACCGGGGCCGGCCGCGGCGAGGGTGAACCAGTCCGGAGCGTCCGGCAGCCACCTCCTCGTCACCAGGTGCAGCGCGCCGATCGAGGTGAGCAGGATCGCGTCGAGCACCATCATCGGGCCCCAGATCTCGATGAGGTCGTGCTCCATGCGCTTGAACCGCCGGTACACCTCGTCACCCGGCAGCGCGTCGTAGTCCACGTTCTCGTAGGACTCGTACGCCGCGTAGAAGGCGCGCATGAACGCCTCCGTCAGCGCGTCGATGCGGGCGAACCGCCGCACGAACTCGGCGGCCGAAGCGGCCCGTGCGAGCTTGCCGCGCACCGCCGAGCCGAACGTGAACGGGTGCAGGGAATCGGCCGTTTCGTCGTCGAGCGGCTCCTCGACGCCGAGGGAGGCTTCCAGCACCCTGCGGTTGAGCCGGTAACCGGGTACCAGCCGGACCATGCGGTACCAGTGCAGCAGGTTGTAGTAGACGCGGCCGTGGAAGTACCCGAGCATCACCGGCAGCCAGTCGTCCATCTGCCGCAGTTGCGCCTCCGGGACGTGCAACGACCGCGCGTAGCCCCGGTACACCCTGCCGTACACATCGGCCGCGGTGGTGAACGTCAGCGGCGAGCAGATGCCGCTGAAACTCTCGATGATGTTGGAGTTGTCCCAGATCCGCAGCTCACCAAAGGGCGCGCCCCCGGGGTCGGGTTCGGGCTGCGGGTCGGTCAACGGTGTGGTGACGGGCCTGCTCTGCAGGATCCACAGCCGGTCCTCGTCGAACGCCCACTCGACGTCCTGGTCCCGGCCGAACGCCTGCGCGATCCGCGCTCCGGTGGTGCGCAGTTCCTCGATCTGCTCCTCGCTCACGGACGGCCGCGACCGGTCGGCGTCGTCGACCCGGCTGGTCACGCAGCCCGGGGCCGCGCCGGCGTCGAACCGTTCGTGCTTGCCGCCGACCACGGTCTGCCGCACCGCGCCGGTCCGGGCGTCCACGACGACCGTGTCCGCGTCGACCGCGCCCGACACCAGGCCCTCGCCGAGCCCGTACACCGAACTGATCAGGCACTCGCCGCGCCGCCCGCTGACGGGGTTCGCGGTGAACAGCACGCCGCTGGCGGACGCCTTCACCAGTGCCTGGACGACGACCGCCATTCCGGTGACCCGTAACGGGATGCCGTGGCGGAGCCGGTAGTGCAGCGCCCGCTCGGAGAACGCCGAGGCCCAGCACCGGCGCACCGCGTCGGCGACGGCGTCCACCCCGGTCACGTTGAGGTGGGAGGAGAACTGGCCGGCGAAGGAGAGCCCGTCGCCGTCCTCCTCGGCGCCCGAGGAGCGCACGGCGACCGGCCCGCCCCCGGCGTGCGCGTACGCCGCCTCGATCACCGCGAGCACGTCGGGGGGCACCTCGGCCGACTCGACCAGCGCGCCTGCCCGCCGTGACGTCTCGGCCGCCGTGTCCGTCGTGGTGGCGCCGAGCAGGTCGGCCAGCCTGCCGTGCAGGTCGTGTGTGCGCAGGAACGCGTCGAACGCGTCGGTCCCCACGACCGCCCACCGCGGCACGGCGAATCCGTGCTCCGTCAGTTCGCGCAGATTCCGGCCCTTTCCCCCGGCGAGCGCGGCGATCTCCGGCAGCGGACCCGTGCTGGTCAAGGCATGCATAAGGCTCCCCCCTGAATCGAGTGACCGGCGCGCAGGGGCGCGCCTGAATCGTGTGAGGGTACGGACGCGTGCGACAACGGACGCCGAAGCGAATGCCGCACGGAGTTGTGGTCGGGCGAAGAGATCCCAGACGCGGCACCACGGTGTGCCCACGGCGGATTACGCAATCGCAGTCACGGCTGCGGGCGGTGGGCTTCTCCCCCGACCTTCGTGATGTCCGGTGACTGCGGGTGGAACCGACTGCTGGAAAGAGATCTTGTTTCGAAGTTACCCGGGCGTCAACCTCGGCTCGGGCCCGGTGACGTCCTTTCGGCCAACTGCCGCATGCCGTCGCCGGGTTGTCCGAATCAGCGCTGACCGGCCGAGACGCCGGGCGGGCACGCACCGTCACGGCAGGCGCGAATCCGACGGTATGACCGAATCCTTATCCACTATTCGTGATCGGCCGTGCACGCAGAGCGGCGACGGCTCTCGTTGGTCTACGGTGGGCCGCAAACGGCGGCGGCGCCGACCGTCATCGGTCCCCGCCCCCCGTACCGCCGCGCAAC
>CAYNNX010000318.1:3621-8362 GCA_964398515.1 uncultured Streptantibioticus sp.
TTCGTGTTGGGCGGTGCACGCTGTGGGGCGATGCCTCGGGTGGGTCTCGGGTGGCCCTAACCGTGGGGGGGCGGGTACGGTCTTGCTGCCGCGCCGCCGTTACCGCCGCGCATCGGGAGGTCGGCCGGAGATGAGCCCAGAGGTCAGCCCAGCAGCTTCGCCGCCAGCTTGGCCGCGTTGTACGAGCCCCAGCCGGTGGTGAAGTCCCAGCCGGGCGAAGCCGAGTAGGCGCCGTTGCTGCCGCTGGTGATGTCGTGGAAGCCGGTGCCGCCCGTCGCGTACAGCTTGGGGTTGGCGAAGCCCAGGTTCGGCTTGCCGGCCGCCTTGGCCTGCTGGTTCACCAGGGCCGCGAAGGCCGCCCACTCGGGGGCGGCGGCGCTGGTGCCGCCGACCGAGCCCCAGCTGCCCTGCGAGTAGATCGACACGCCCGGGGTCGGGTCGGCCTCCGCCGCCACGTCCGGGACCTGGCGGTGGCCGCCGCCCGCCCCCTTCTGCACGGACTTCTGCCAGGCCGGGATGGTGAACGCCGTCGAGACGCCGCCACCGCCGCCGGACCAGGCGACCTCCCTGCTCCAGGTGTTGGCCGAGCCGACCGTCAGCCGCGTACCGCCGACCCCGGTGACGTACGGGTCGCTCGCCGGGTAGTCCACCGACTTGCCGCCGTCGCCCGCGTCGTCGGAGCCGTTGTCGCCGGAGGCCGCGTAGAAGCCCAGGCCCTGGGCCGCGCCCGCCTTGAAGACCGCGTCAACGGCGTTGATGTTGGAGGTGGTGCGCTGCGTCTCGGCGGCGCCCCAGCTGATGGACGTGGTGGGGATGCGGCTGTCGACGATGGCCTGGTAGGTGTCGACCTCGCCCGCATCCGAGTTGGGGCCCTCGAAGACCGTCACGTTCGCCTTGGGGGCGATCGCGTGCAGCACCTCGATGTCGAGCTCCACCTCGACCTGGCCGTTGCCGAGCGGCCCCGAGCCGCCGTCGACCTGCTTCACGGCCGGGGCGGGCGAGCCCAGGCCGTAGTGGCTGTCGTAGGCGCTGATGTTGGACTGCTGGAAGCCGTCGAACTCCAGCAGGGCGATCTTCTGGCCGCTGCCGCCCGCGCCGCCCTTGACGCTGTAGGCGCCCTTGAGCTGAGCCGGGGTCAGGCCGCCCGCCGGACCGTCGTGCGCGGTGACGCGGGCCGGGGCCGAGTGGTGCAGCCGGAGGCGGTTGTTGAGCCCCGCGACGTCGCTGACGAGGGAGGCGAGCGACGCCGGCAGGGTGGGCGCGGAGTCGTTGGCGTAGAAGGTGCGGCCGGAGCGGCTCTCCTTCCACGTCGACAACTTCGTGCCGAACGCCTTCTCCAGCTGCGCCGCGGTGCCGGTGGCGTCGATGAGCAGGTTGCCGGAGTGCACGGCGGTGACGGAGAGCCCCTGGGCGCGCAGGTAGTCGGTGACCTGCCGGGCCTCTGCGTCGGTGCGGCCGAACCGCGCGGCGAACTGCGCCTTCGTCAGATAGCGGCCGTAGCCGGGCGAGCGCGGATCGCTGACCTGGGCGACGAAGGCGTCGAGCGCTCCGGCGTCTCTGGGTGCCAGGCTCACGGCCACGGATATGCGCCGGCCGGCCGCCACGGCGCCGGTGCGCAGCGCCTGTGTGCCCAGGCCCTTCAGCACGTCCCCGGCGACGGCGGCATGCGCGGTGGCGTGCGGCTGGGGCGCGGCGGCATACGCGGCGGGAACGGCGGCGGCGAGCAGGGCGGGTGCGGCGAGCAGGCCGACCAGTTTCGGACGTGGCGTCACGTTGGGTCCTCCCGTGGGGGGATGGGCCCGGAACCGTCTGTCCCGGGCGGAACGTGACCACGCTAGAAACGGCGGACCCGCCGGATAAGCGGGGGAACCCTTGCGTTGTGTGTGAACCGGTGATGTCGGCGCATCACCGGGTGTGACAGCCATGAAACTGATTGTTTGTCAGGTGTGTTTCGCGGGCGCGGGACCGTCAGGGTGAAAACACGCAGCCGAACAGAGTGAATGCGGCCGACGAGCCGCATTCCAGGCTTGGTGGACCTGCCGATGACCGGTAGCAAGACCGCGTCCTTACCAACCGCGACACTCAGGAGCCCAGAGTGAGAATGATCGCGCGCTTCGGCGCCGTGGCGGCGGGGGCCTTCGGCCTCCTGCTCGCAGCATCCGGTACCTCGTTCGCATGGGAGGGCGAGGACGGCATCTTCAACAGCAATTCGTACTTCTACGAACGCCCGGAGTTCCACTGTTCCGTCCGGGCGCTCTTCTGCATCAACGGTGGCCTGAACAGCGGAGACCTGGTCAACTCGCAGAACATCTACATCAAGGGCAACCCCAACCACAGCGGCAGCGCCACGTACGACAACGGGAACTCCAACACCCACAACGAGTGGCACGGCCCCCAGAACAACAGCGAGGACAAGCTCCAGATCATCGGCCGGTCCAGCAGCCAGCGCATCTGACCCGCTTCGAGGCACCGCAGACCACGACCGCCCGCCGCAGGGGCGGGCGGTCGGGTTGGCGGGTACCGCCGAGTGCCGGTTCAGTGATGCTGCTGGTCCTTCAGCACCTTCTGGATGTTGTTGCCGCTGTTCGAGGTGGCGCCCGTGGCTGTGTTGCGTGTGTTCGTGGAGCCGTTGGTGTTGTCGATGTTGCCGCTGTTGTTCGGGTTGCCGTGGTTGATGAAGTTCCCGCTGTTGAGGCTGTTGCCGCTGTGTACCGGGCCGTTGATGCACGGGTGCGGCGACTTGATGACCGGCGCCTTGTAGTTGAAGTCGACGAGGTGGTTGTTGCAGATCACGCTCGAGGCCATGCTGGTCACGTTGGCGAGATCGACGCCCACGACGGTGGAGAGCAGGGAACGGCCGTCGGGTGGGACGGGAACGGGCTGGGCGTGGGCCATGCCCGCCCCGGCCAGCACCAGACCGCACGCCCCGGCGACGGCCCCCGCCTGCATGACTCTTCTCACAGGTTCTCCTCAGATCTCGTCGTCGCGTTCCAGGTGTACCGCGCTGCCGTTGTAGCCTCGCGCCCTCCAACGGCATCGTCAGACCCGCTGGGAAGAAACCACTGGCCGATTAGATTCATCCTGACGGCTCAGGAAGGTCACACCGCCTGCGGTAGCGCCCGCCGAGAGCTGCCTGAAACCCGATCAGTTGGTGTCGACCGCCATCGCCCGGGCCAGGGCGGTGCGCGAACGCACCCCGAACTTGCGGTAGACCCGGGACAAAGTGCCCTCGACCGTCTTGACGCTGATGAACAGTTGCGCCGCCACCTCCCGGTTGGTCGCACCGCAGCCGACCAGGGCGGCGATCCGCGCCTCCGTGGGCGTCAGCTCCGGGCCACCGCGCTCGGCGACGTCCAGCCGGTCCAACTCCTGCCGCGCGCGGGCGGCCAGCGGTGCCGCCCCGCACCGCTCGGCGACCTCCAGCGCCTCCGCCAGCGCGGCCCGCGCCGCCGCCCTTCGCCGTGCACGGCGCAGGGCCGCCGCCAGTGCGATCAGCGTACGGACCAGGTCGATCGGGAGCGGCAGCGTCCGCACCACGGCGACGGCCGCGTCGAGCCGGTCCACGCCCGCCTTGGCCCGTCCCGACGCGGCCTCCCGCAGCCCCTCGGCCCGGTCGAGCGCGGCGCGGACGCCGACGGGCAGCGGCTCCCGGCGCCTGCGGTACGCGTCCTGCACGACCGCGCCCGCAGCGTTCGTCTCGCCCAGCATCACCAGCGCCTCGGCCAGATCCGCGTACCAGTGCAGCAGCGGCGGATCGGCCGCGCCCATCGCCTCGCCCATCTCCTTGACGCGCCGCAGCGCCTCCACCGCTTCCGCGGCGCCCTGCGCGTCACCGGTGAGCAGTCCCGCCTGGCCCAGGGCCGCCAGCGCGCGCAGCAGGAAGAGCCGGTCGCCGTCGGCCTGCGAGGCGCGCACCGCCCGCTCGGCGAGGCCGCGTGCCTCCTGCGGGGTGGCCGCCACGGTCGCGGCGAGCGCCGAGGCGTACAGCGCGGGCGCCGACTCGACCCCCGCCTCGGCCAACGACCGGGCCAGGCGTGCGGCGGTGGCCGACGCCTCCCGGCACAGCCCCGCCCGCACCTGAATGCGCGTCAGTGCGACCAGGGTGGCCACCGTCTCCTCGACGCTCGCCAACTCGCCTGCCCTTGCGGCGAGTCCGGTCACCTGCGCGTGGGCCTCGGCCACCTTGTCGGCGTCCAGCGCCAGGATCGCCCGCAGCCGTGCCAGGCCCCAGCCGTGCGGCCCGCCGTCCACCCCGCCGGCCAGCGCCAGCGCCTCCTCCAATGCCTCCCCGGCCGCCGCGCCGTCCCCGGCCAACGACCGCACCCGGACCGTGGTGGCCAGCGCGGCGAGCCGCGCATCGGTGTCACCGGCTTCCCGCGCCCGGCCCACGGAGCGCGCCGCATGGCCCGCGGCCACCGCCAACTCACCGCACAGCAGGGCGCGCACGGCGGCCCAGTAGTGCAGCCACGCCTCCAGCCCGGGATCGCCTTGTGCGTCGCGCAGGCCATCCTCGATCAGCCCGTGCGCGCTGTGCAGCGCCTGTCCGGCGTTGCGCAGCAGCACCAGCCGGGCCTGCACCCGCTGCCGCGCGCTGCCGGAGCCGGTGAGCACGCGGTGCGCCGCACGGCTCGCCGCCTCCCGCTGCCCAGCGTCGCAGGCGTATTCGGCGGCGGTGAGCCCGCGGTCGGCCCGCGCCGCCGGACGGGCGGCCGGGGTGCGCCGGGCGGCGAGCCGGGCGAGC
>CAYNNX010000319.1:0-8313 GCA_964398515.1 uncultured Streptantibioticus sp.
GACCGCTACCGGTTCGCGGTCCGCGAGTTCCTGTGGAAGCCGGAGACGCCCGACATCTCCGCGGTCGCACTGGTGCCTGCCAAGACCCTGCTCGACACCGCCAAGGCGCTCACCAGCGGCGACACGGTCTCGCTGGCGCTGGCCGGCTCGGGCGCCGGCGAAGGGCTGATCGGCTTCGAGGGCGCCGGCCGGCGCACCACCACGCGGCTGCTCGAGGGCGACCTGCCCAAGTACCGCACGCTGTTCCCCACCGAGTTCGCCTCGGTCGCCGTCATCGAGACCGCGCCCTTCGTGGAGGCCGTCAAGCGTGTCGCGCTGGTCGCCGAGCGCAACACCCCGATCCGGCTCAGCTTCACCGAGGGCGTCCTCACCCTGGAGGCCGGCTCCAGCGACGATGCACAGGCTGTGGAAAGGGTCGACGCGCAGCTGGAGGGCGACGACATCTCGATCGCCTTCAACCCGACCTTCCTGCTGGACGGCCTGAGCGCCATCGACTCCCCGGTCGCCCAGCTCTCCTTCACCACGTCGACCAAGCCCGCGCTGCTCAGCGGCAAGCCCGCCGTGGACGCGGAGGCCGTGGAGGGCTACAAGTACCTGATCATGCCGGTGCGGCTGTCGGGCTGAACCCGGTGATCGCGGCGACCCCCGCTCCCCGGGGCCGCCGCGGGCCGGCCGGGCCGCCGACTCGGTCGGACCGTCCGGCTGAGCCCGGGGGAAAAGGCCGACGTAGGCTCAGTCGTAGGTCAGGCACGCTTCGAACGAAGGATCTGTGATGGAGCTCGGTCTCATCGGTCTCGGCAAGATGGGTGGCAACATGCGCGAGCGCATCCGCCGCGCCGGCCACACCGTCGTCGGTTACGACCGCAACCCCGACCTCGCCGATGTCCCCAGCCTGAAGGCGCTTGTGGAAAAGCTGCAGGCGCCGCGCGTCGTGTGGGTGATGGTCCCGGCGGGCGGCCCCACCCAGGCGACCATCGACGAGCTGGCTGACCTGCTCTCCCCCGGGGACATCGTCGTCGACGGCGGCAACTCCAAGTGGACCGACGACGAGAAGCACGCCGAGCAGCTGGGCCACCGCGGCATCGGCTTCATCGACTGCGGCGTCTCCGGCGGCGTGTGGGGCCTGGAGAACGGCTACGCGCTGATGTACGGCGGCGACCCGGCCAACGTGGCCCGGGTGCAGCCGATCTTCGACGCGCTCAAGCCGGAGGGCGAGTTCGGCGCCGTGCACGCGGGCAAGGTCGGCGCCGGCCACTTCGCCAAGATGGTCCACAACGGCATCGAGTACGCGATGATGCAGGCGTACGCCGAGGGCTGGGAGCTGCTGGAGGCGGTCGACTCGGTCACCGACGTCCGCGAGGTCTTCCGCTCCTGGCGCGAGGGCACGGTCATCCGCTCCTGGCTGCTGGACCTCGCCGTCAAGGCGCTCGACGAGGACGAGCACCTGGACAAGCTGCGCGGTTACGCGGATGACTCCGGCGAGGGCCGGTGGACCGTGCAGGCCGCCGTCGACCACGCGGTGCCGCTGCCGGCGATCACCGCGTCGCTCTTCGCACGCTTCTCGTCCCGCCAGGAGGACTCCCCCGCCATGAAGATGATCGCCGCGCTGCGAAACCAGTTCGGCGGCCACGCGGTCGAGTCGGCCGACACGCCGAAGCACTAGTACGCAGCCTCAGCACAGCAGGGGAGGTCGGCGCGCTCCGCGCCACAGCAACACCGATGCACGTAGCGCACCTGTCGCTCGCCGACTTCCGCTCCTACGCCCGGGCCGAGGTCCCGCTCGACCCGGGCGTCACGGCCTTCGTGGGCCCCAACGGCCAGGGCAAGACCAACCTGGTCGAGGCGATCGGCTATCTGGCCACCCTCGGCAGCCACCGGGTGGCCTCCGACGCCCCGCTGGTCCGCCTCGGCGCCGAGCGGGCCGTGATACGCGCCTCGGTCACGCACGGCGACCGCACCCAACTGGTGGAACTGGAGATCAACCCGGGCCGCGCCAACCGGGCCCGGATCAACCGCTCCCCGCAGTCCCGCCCCCGCGACGTGCTGGGGATCGTGCGCACCGTGCTCTTCGCCCCCGAGGACCTCGCCCTGGTCAAGGGCGACCCGGGTGAGCGCCGCCGGTTCCTCGACGAGCTGATCACCTCGCGCTCCCCGCGCATGGCCGGCGTGCGGCAGGACTACGACCGCGTGCTCAAGCAGCGCAACACCCTGCTGAAGTCCGCCGCCCTCGCGCGCCGCCACGGCGGCCGGGCGACCGACCTGTCCACGCTCGACATCTGGGACCAGCACCTGGCGCGCGCCGGGGCCGAACTCCTGGCCCAGCGCGTGGAGACCGTCGGGGCGCTGCAGCCGCTCGCGGACAAGGCGTACCACCGACTCGCCCCCGGCGGCGGTCCGTTGGAGCTGGAATACCACCCCTCCGCCGGTGAACCGGCCGGGGTGACGGGCCGTGAGCAGTGGTACGAGGTGCTGCTCGCCGCCCTGGCGGACATGCGCAGGCAGGAGATCGAACGCGGCGTCACCCTCGTCGGCCCGCACCGCGACGATCTCGTGCTCAAGCTGGGCCCGATGCCCGCGAAGGGGTACGCGAGCCACGGCGAGTCCTGGTCCTACGCGCTCGCGCTGCGCCTGGCCAGCTACGACCTGCTGCGATCCGAGGGCCATGGAGGAGAGCCGGTGCTGATCCTGGACGACGTCTTCGCCGAGCTGGACGCCGAGCGGCGCGACCGGCTGGCGGAGCTGGTCGCCCCCGGCGAGCAGGTGCTGGTGACGGCGGCGGTCGACGACGACGTACCGGGCGTCCTGACCGGCGCGCGGTACGCGGTGGCCGCAGGGGCGGTGGAGCGGCGATGACGGAGCCCACGGAACCCGGTCCACGCGAGGAGGCCGCAGGGGCGCGGCTGTCCGGCGTCGACCTGGCCCGGGTGGCGCTGCGCGCAGCGAAGGAGCAGGCCCGGGCGCGCGGGGCGACGGCACAGCAGAAGAAGCAGGCCCGGCGCGGGGGCCTGCGTTCCGGCGCGCGCGCCGACGGCCGCGATCCGCTGCCGCTGGGTGCCGCGATCAGCCGGTTGATCGTCGAACGCGGCTGGGAGGCACCGGCGGCGGTCGGCGGCGTGATGGGCCGCTGGCCGCAGATCGTCGGGGAGGACCTGGCCAAGCACTGCGAGCCGGTCACCTACGACGAGGAGGAGAAGGTGCTCACCGTGCGCTGCGACTCCACGGCGTGGGCCACGCAGGTTCGGCTGCTCGCCCCGGCGCTCGTGGCCCGCCTCAACACCGACCTCGGCCACGGCACGGTCAAGATGATCAAGGTCCTGGGCCCGGGCGGCCCGGCCCGCTCCTACGGCCGCCTGCGCGCCCCCGGCAGCCGCGGCCCGGGCGACACCTATGGGTGACGTTCGCCACTTTCCGCCTCCGGTGCCGGATTCCCGAGCGAACAGTAACCGAGCAGAAGCCCTGAGCGCCCGCGTGAGCCTCTTGGAGCCCAGGTCCGCGTATGGGGAGTCGGCGAGAGCCCTCTTCGGGCGGCACATGGGAACTCAGGCACCGCCAAACCCCCATCAATGTCGTCGCTACCGGTAGACTGGAGGCAACCGTCCGCCCCTGGGTCTCCGACACGGGGGACCGCGCGGATATGTCGAACGACGCAGCCGCTCCGGCCTGGCCGGGACGGCTCGTGCTGTGCCAGAAAGGGCGCTTCGTGGCCGATTCCGGCAACCCCAACGAGAACCACACCGCTTCTACGACGCAGGCAGCCACAGCCGGCTCCGGCGGGGCGAACCCGTCGTACGACGCCAGCGCGATCACCGTCCTCGAGGGTCTCGACGCGGTCCGCAAGCGCCCCGGCATGTACATCGGCTCCACCGGTGAGCGCGGTCTGCACCACCTCGTCCAGGAGGTGGTCGACAACTCCGTCGACGAGGCCATGGCCGGGCATGCCGACACCATCGACGTGACGATCCTTGCCGACGGCGGGGTGCGCGTGGTGGACAACGGCCGCGGCATCCCGGTGGGGATCGTGCCGTCCGAGGGCAAGCCCGCGGTCGAGGTCGTGCTGACCGTGCTGCACGCGGGCGGCAAGTTCGGCGGCGGTGGGTACTCCGTCTCCGGCGGTCTGCACGGCGTCGGCGTCTCCGTGGTGAACGCGCTGTCCACCAAGGTCGCCGTCGAGGTCAAGACCGACGGCTACCGTTGGACCCAGGACTACAAGCTCGGCGTGCCGACCGCGCCGCTGCAGAAGAACGAGGCGACCGACGAGACCGGCACCTCGGTGACGTTCTGGGCGGACCCGGACATCTTCGAGACCACCGAGTACTCCTTCGAAAAGCTCTCCCGGCGCTTCCAGGAGATGGCGTTCCTCAACAAGGGACTGACGATCTCACTCACCGACGAGCGCCTGGAGCACGTCGACGAGAACGGCAACCCGCTGTCGGTGCGGTACCACTACGAGGGCGGCATCGTCGACTTCGTCACGTACCTCAACTCGCGCAAGGGCGAGCCCATCCACCCCTCGGTGATCAGCATCGAGTCCGAGGACAAGGAGCGGATGCTCTCGGTGGAGATCGCGATGCAGTGGAACTCCCAGTACACCGAGGGTGTCTACTCCTTCGCGAACACGATCCACACCCACGAGGGCGGTACCCACGAGGAGGGCTTCCGGGCCGCGCTGACCAGCCTGGTCAACCGCTACGCGCGCGACAAGAAGCTGCTGCGGGAGAAGGACGACAACCTCAGCGGCGAGGACATCCGCGAGGGTCTGACGGCGATCATCTCGGTCAAGCTCGGCGAGCCGCAGTTCGAGGGCCAGACCAAGACGAAGCTGGGCAACACCGAGGCCAAGACCTTCGTGCAGAAGGTGGTCCACGAGCACCTGTCCGACTGGCTCGACCGCAACCCCAACGAGGCCGCGGACATCGTCCGCAAGTCCATCCAGGCCGCCACGGCCCGGGTCGCCGCCCGCAAGGCGCGCGACCTCACCCGCCGCAAGGGCCTGCTGGAGAGCGCGTCGCTGCCGGGCAAGCTCAGCGACTGCCAGTCCAACGACCCGGCCCAGTGCGAGATCTTCATCGTCGAGGGTGACTCCGCGGGCGGCTCGGCCAAGTCCGGCCGCAACCCCGAGTACCAGGCGATCCTCCCGATCCGCGGCAAGATCCTCAACGTGGAGAAGGCCCGGATCGACAAGATCCTGCAGAACCAGGAGATCCAGGCGCTGATCTCGGCGTTCGGCACCGGGGTCCACGACGACTTCGACATCTCCAAGCTCCGCTATCACAAGATCATCCTGATGGCGGACGCCGACGTGGACGGCCAGCACATCAACACGCTGCTGCTGACCTTCCTGTTCCGCTTCATGCGCCCGCTGGTCGAAGCCGGGCACGTGTACCTCTCCCGTCCCCCGCTGTACAAGATCAAGTGGGGCCGGGACGACTTCGAGTACGCGTACTCCGACCGCGAGCGCGACGCCCTGATCGAACTGGGGCGCCAGCAGGGCAAGCGCATCAGGGACGACTCCGTCCAGCGCTTCAAGGGCCTCGGTGAGATGAACGCCGAGGAACTGCGGGTCACCACGATGGACGTCGACCACCGCGTGCTCGGCCAGGTCTCCCTGGACGACGCCGCCCAGGCCGACGACCTGTTCTCGGTGCTGATGGGCGAGGACGTCGAGGCACGGCGCTCGTTCATCCAGCGCAACGCCAAGGACGTCCGCTTCCTCGACATCTGAGTCGGCCCGACGACGACCCTGCCGCACGAAAGGATCCTTAACCGCGATGGCCGACGAGACCCCCATCACCCCTGAGGGCTCCCTCACCCCCGTCACTCCCGAGGGCGAACCCGCCGCCGTCGAAGGCGTGGGCCTGCGCGTCGAGCCCGTCGGGCTCGAGACGGAGATGCAGCGCAGCTACCTCGACTACGCGATGAGCGTGATCGTCAGCCGTGCCCTGCCCGACGTCCGCGACGGCCTCAAGCCGGTGCACCGCCGCGTGCTGTACGCCATGTACGACGGCGGCTACCGGCCCGAGAAGGGCTTCTACAAGTGCGCCCGCGTCGTCGGCGACGTCATGGGTACGTACCACCCGCACGGCGACGCCTCCATCTACGACGCCCTCGTCCGCCTGGCGCAGCCGTGGGCGATGCGCATGCCGCTGGTGGACTCCAACGGCAACTTCGGCTCCCCGGGCAACGACCCGGCGGCGGCCATGCGGTACACCGAGTGCAAGATGGCGCCGCTGTCGATGGAGATGGTCCGGGACATCGACGAGGACACCGTCGACTTCCAGGACAACTACGACGGCCGCAACCAGGAGCCGACGGTCCTGCCGTCACGCTTCCCGAACCTGCTGATCAACGGTTCGGCGGGCATCGCGGTCGGCATGGCCACCAACATCCCGCCGCACAACCTGCGCGAGGTGGCCGAGGGCGCCCAGTGGTACCTGGCCAACCCGGACGCCACCAACGAGGAGCTCCTCGAAGCCCTGATCGAGCGGATCAAGGGCCCCGACTTCCCCACCGGCGCCCTGGTCGTCGGCCGCCGGGGCATCGAGGAGGCGTACCGCACCGGGCGCGGCTCGATCACCATGCGGGCGGTCGTCGAGGTCGAGGAGATCCAGAACCGCCAGTGCCTGGTCGTCACCGAGCTGCCGTACCAGGTCAACCCCGACAACCTCGCGCAGAAGATCGCCGACCTGGTCAAGGACGGCAAGATCGGCGGTATCGCGGACGTCCGCGACGAGACCTCCAGCCGTACCGGCCAGCGCCTGGTGATCGTGCTCAAGCGGGACGCGGTCGCCAAGGTCGTGCTCAACAACCTCTACAAGCACACCGACCTGCAGACCAACTTCGGCGCCAACATGCTGGCCCTGGTCGACGGGGTGCCGCGCACGCTGTCGCTGGACGCGTTCATCCGCCACTGGGTGACGCACCAGATCGAGGTCATCGTCCGCCGCACCAGGTTCCGGCTGCGCAAGGCCGAGGAGCGGGCGCACATCCTGCGCGGTCTGCTCAAGGCGCTCGACGCCATCGACGAGGTCATCGCGCTGATCCGGCGCAGCGACACCGTCGAGACCGCGCGCGAGGGCCTGATGGGCCTGCTGGAGATCGACGAGATCCAGGCCAACGCGATCCTGGAGATGCAGCTGCGCCGACTGGCCGCCCTGGAGCGCCAGAAGATCATCGCCGAGCACGACGAGCTCCAGGCGAAGATCACCGAGTACAACGCGATCCTCGCCTCTCCCGAGCGGCAGCGCGGCATCATCAGCGAGGAGCTGACCGCGCTGGTCGAGAAGTACGGCGACGACCGCCGCAGCAAGCTCGTGCCCTTCGAGGGCGACATGTCCATCGAGGACCTGATCGCCGAGGAGGACATCGTCGTCACGATCACCCGTGGCGGCTACGTCAAGCGCACCAAGACCGACGACTACCGCTCCCAGAAGCGCGGCGGCAAGGGCGTGCGCGGCACGAAGCTGAAGGAAGACGACATCGTCGACCACTTCTTCGTCACCACGACGCACAACTGGCTGCTGTTCTTCACCAACAAGGGCCGGGTCTACCGCGCCAAGGCCTACGAGCTGCCCGACGCCGGCCGTGACGCCCGCGGCCAGCACGTGGCCAACCTGCTCGCCTTCCAGCCGGACGAGCACATCGCCCAGATCCTCGCGATCCGCGACTACGAGGCGGCGCCCTATCTGGTGCTCGCCACCAAGTCCGGCCTGGTGAAGAAGACCCCGCTGAAGGACTACGACTCGCCGCGCTCCGGCGGCGTCATCGCGATCAACCTCCGCGAGATGGACGACGGCCGCGAGGACGAGCTGATCGGCGCCGAGCTCGTCGGCCCCGAGGACGACCTGCTGCTGATCAGCCGCAAGGCGCAGTCGATCCGCTTCACGGCCACCGACGATGCGCTGCGCCCGATGGGCCGTGCCACCTCCGGTGTGAAGGGCATGAGTTTCCGGGAAGGTGACGAACTGCTCTCGATGAACGTCGTCCGGCCGGGTACGTTCGTCTTCACCGCCACCGACGGCGGCTACGCCAAGCGCACCCCGGTGGACGAGTACCGGGTCCAGGGCCGCGGCGGTCTCGGCATCAAGGCGGCCAAGATCGTCGAGGACCGGGGTTCGCTGGTGGGCGCGCTGGTGGTCGAGGAGGGTGACGAGATCCTCGCCATCACCCTCGGCGGCGGAGTGATCCGTACGCGGGTCAACGAGGTCCGGGAGACCGGGCGTGACACGATGGGCGTCCAACTGATCAACCTTGGCAAGCGGGACGCCGTGGTGGGTATCGCCCGTAATGCCGAGGCCGGGGCGGAGGCCGAGGAGG
>CAYNNX010000320.1:0-8312 GCA_964398515.1 uncultured Streptantibioticus sp.
AGATCCTCCCTATTGGGATCGAAGTCTTCCCTCAACTTCACCCGGGAACGGCACCGAACCCACCAGGACATGGTGCTCACTCTGCGACTCCGCCCGGACGGCCCAACACGGCCCACCCATTTTCGCTGCCCATACAGACAAAGGCCGAACAGGTGGGCAGGCGCTTCTACGGGCGGGCGGGTCTTTATCAACCCAATGCCGGAGCCGGCACGGATACGGCCCATTGCGACCAGGGATGACGGGCTGTGTGGGGCTGATGGCGTGGGTTGCGTGTGACGACTGGTCCATTCGGGCGGACCACCGCAGGCCGCCATTTCCGATTCCTCAGGACAACCGTTAGAGAACCGAGGGCGTCACCCGAATTCTGAACAGGAGGAGCTATGCCGGTGCACGGAATCGGGAGGGCGGCCGTGGTCGCCCTGGCGGTGAGCGGCATGGCGTGCGCCGGCCCCGGCGCCGCCGCCGCAGATCACGGCCATGGCGCCACGGCCCACGGCGGCTCCGCCGCGGTAGGCACCGTGTTCCAGCAGAACACCGCCCAGGAACACCGCCAGAACAACACCTGCGCACAGTGGAACGGCATGGTCTCGTCGACGCTGACCGGGGCTCGTTCGAAGGCCATCTGCGCAGCCCACGACGCTTCCGTCAACAAGCACACGCTGGTCAAGGGCGGCGGCGCCCACGCCGAAGGCGGCTCCGCCACGATCGGCAACGTGAGCCAGCAGAACACCGCACAGCAGGGCCGCCAGAACAACGCCTGCGCCAATCCTGACGCCACGGAGATCGACCTGACGGGCGGCCGGGCCTCGGCCCGCTGCATCAACAAGGATCACTCGTTCAGCCACCTGACCGTGACCAAGAGCCGCGGCGCCCACGCCGAAGGCGGCTCCAGCACGGGCACGAGCGTGATCCAGCAGAACACCGCACAGGAGGGCCGCCAGAACAACAGCTGCGGCAACCCCAGGGGAGGAATCATCACACTGACCGGCGGCCAGGCCGCGGTCCGCTGCATCAACAAGGATCACTCCTTCAGCCACCTCACTCTGACCAAGGGCGGCGGCGCTCGCGCGGAAGGCGGCTCCAGCACGGGCGCCGGTGTGTTCCAGCAGAACACCGCCCAGGAAGGGCGCCAGAACAACAGCTGCGCCGACCTCAACAGCACGAGCCTTGCCCTGACGGGCTCCAAAGCGGAGGTCGAGTGCGCCGCGATCGACCATTCCGCCCGGGTGGGCACCGCCGAGTTCAGCCGCGGCGCCGAGGCAGAAGGCGGCTCCGGTGCGGGCAACCTGTTCCAGCAGAACACCGCCCAGGACGGCCGGCAGAACAACAACTGCGGCAACCCGAACAGCGTGACGCTGACCGCCTCCGGCAGCCGTATCCGCACACGGTGCAAGGCCGTCGACGAGTCCGAATACATTCGCGGCGTGGACCGATGACGCCGAAGGACAAGCGTGCCACCGCGGTCTCCGCTCTGGGCGACGGCGTGCCACCGACTCTCGGGCGCCACCCCGAGCTGCCCGGTCCCGTTGCCTTTCTCACCGATCAGGCGTTCTTGCCCACGACGCCGGCCGTGATGCGACACATCACGGCCAGCCGCGATGCGACGTATCACGCGTGGACACAGCACAGTTGGGCCCGACAGCAGGAGCAAGCACCATGGGACACACAGGTCAGCACCGGGCAGGCAGCCTGAGCGTGCACAAGGTCCGCGCGGCGGCGGCTGTCGTACTGGCCGCGAGCGCGCTGGCCTGGGCGGGCAACGCCGGTGCGTTCGCCGGCCCCCTCAGCGGCGGTCCGTTCAAAGGGCGGGAGAACATCGAGCAGGAGGGTGAGCAGAACCTGGACTGCGGCAACTCGGCCCGCCTGATCCGGATCAACCTCTTCAAGACCGTGCACCGCGAGAAGGTCTGTATCGACGTCGACGGCCACACCCGCCGCTACGGACACCATCTCCACGGCGCCGAGGCAGAAGGCGACACCACCATCGGCCCGCAGTTCAACACCGCGCAGAGCGGCAAGCAGAACCTGTTCTGCGGCAACTCCGCCGACACCCTCACGATCAACGTCGGGGGCACCATCAACCAGGAGATCACCTGCGCCGCCCTCGACCGCGGCCATCACCCCATGCACGGTCATCCCCGTGACGCCCGTGCGCTGGGCGGTACGTCGATCGGAGAGCAGGTCAACACGGCGCAGACGGGCAAGCAGAACGTGTTCTGCGGCAACTCCCACGACACCGCCACCCTCAACGTGCTCGGCACCATCCGCAAGCGCACCAACTGCCTGGCCGTCGACCACTCCCACGGGCCCGGTTTCGAGGAGAGCCGACGCGGCCACGCCTTGGCCGACGCGGGGCAGGTCGTCGGGGCCGAGACCAACACCGCCCAGAACGGCCGCCAGAACCAGACCTGCGGCCAGCCCGGCACGGGCATCGACCTCCCCCTCGGCCAGACCAAGAGGGACACGGTCTGCACCGTTCACGACGGCTCCGCTGTCTGGATGCACTGACCCGTCGCACCAGCGTCGGCGGCCGGACAGGTCGGCGCCGCCCCGGGCCGCCGTGCCGAGCCGGTGGCGCCGGTCCGGGGCGGCAGGCGACCGATGCCCGAGCCGCACTGCCCCGCTCCCCTGCTCCGGGGCGCACCCCGCGCCGCCTGCCGCATCACCAGGATTTCCACTGGGCCGCCGATGTCGAGTCCACGAAGACCACGCAGGGTGACGAGCGCTGGCCCTGCTTTCACAGGGTGCTGTCCACAGGCCGGTGCTCGGCGCGATTCTTGCACTGCCCGGGCCCGGTTCGCCGACGCGAATGGGCAGTACGGCATACCGAAGATCACCCATCCATCCCCTGTGGCGCGGCGCACTGGCCCGAGCCGCAACCGGCGACGGCTGGGCGCTGTCTCCTTCTGCATGGATGAAAGACCGACAGTGCCGGTGCGCGGCATCTGCGATGGATGAGGGCAGGATGGCGGAGTACGGCATCGGCAGCGCCGCAGTGGCAGCGGTGAGGCGACTGCGGGCCACGATCGTGTACGTGACCCTGCTGCTGCTGACCGCGTGGTGGCTCAGCACCCAACCGGTCAGCGAGCAGGCCCGCTTCATGCGGCACAACAGCAGCAACGTCCACCACATCGAGGTCGGCAAGTGGTGGACGCTGTTCACCAGCGGCCTGGTGGTGGACGGGGTGCCCGTCCTGATCGGTGTCACCGCCGTGGCGGCCGTCCTGGGCATCGCGGAATGGCGCTGGGGCGCGGCGCGGGCCGTCGGCGTCTTCGTCTTCGGCCACCTGACGGCCACACTGCTCACCGAGGGCGCCCTGTGGCTGATGCACATCGCCCACCTGCCCGGAATCACCACCCGCGCCCGCGACGTGGGCATCAGCTACGGGCTGGTCACCACCGGTGCCTGCCTGCTCGCCCGCGCCGGAGGCCGGCTCCGCCGCTACGGGCTGCCGCTGCTCGCGGTGGTGCTGACGGCGGCCTGGCTGTACGACCAGCAGCTCGCCGACGCGGGTCACCTGATCTCGGTCGGGCTCGGCTGCGTTGCGGCGCGAACCCGCTGGGTGCGGGCACAAGCGCCGTCCATTGGAGGGTCGGTGAGCCCCGGGCCCGTCGCCGGCTCGGTGTAGCGGGCGATCTGCGGCTCGGTGCCGCGGGCGCACAGGAATACCTGGCGGAGCCGGCGCGGGCGGATGAGGCGATGGCGGTGAGGCGCTCTGTCGTCCAGCGATGTCGGCCGAGCAGCCGCACTGAGTCGGAGGCCCTTCTCAGCCGATGAGGTGGGTGACGCCCGCCCGGGCAGCCATCCGCGCAGGTGGTCGCGGTCGTAGCGCTGGTCGCCGTGGAATTCCCCGTGCCGACGTCCGCGGGCGGGCCGCGGTGAACCCGCAGTCTGACCGTTTAAACCTCAGGGCCGCAGTTTGCTTCGTGTGGGTGGTCAGTTATGGCGTGGTTACGCGGGGTGATGGCACAGTCGGGTTCAGTAGGGGGCAGCGGCACAGGACATGGGGGGTCTTGGCGGGAATGACCGACACACTGCGGCGACCTGGCCGCTCAGCGGGGCGATTGCTCGAACGGCAGGCTGAATTGCTCGCGGTGGACTTCAGGCTGACCCAGTTGTGCGAAGCGCAATGGGAAGGGTTCGGGCCTCGGGGTGGCGGCCTGCTGGCCTTTGCCGGGCGAGCGGGGATCGGCAAGACCGCCGTCCTCGCCGAGGCGCGTCGCCGGGCGGCGGCTCGTGGCAGCATGGTGCTTTCGGCGCGTGGCAGTGAGCAGCGGCAGTGTGCGGCGTTCCATGTCGTGCGGGAGCTGCTGCAGCCCTTCTTCGCTGCCGTGGGTGGGGACCAGGCCCGGGCAATGCTGGGCGGCTGGCTCGATATCGTGGGCCCGGCGATCGGTTTGACGGCGCCCGATGCCCCGCTGTCACCCGATCCACAAGGGGTGCGCGACGGGTTGGACTGGGTGCTTACGCAGATCGCGGTCCGGCACGCGCCGGTGGTCATGATGGTCGACGACGTGCACTGGGCGGATCGCGAGTCGTTGGACTGGATCACCGGTTTCGCCGCGCGGGCTGAGGAACTGCCGGTGCTCGTGGTCGCGGCATACCGGCCTGAGGAAATGCCCGGCACAGACGGTTTGCGAAATCTGGCCGAGCGGCATGGTCCGCCGTTCGCACTCGCGCCGCTTTCCGGCGACGCTGTAGGCCTTCTTCTCGGCGAACAGCTGGGCGCGGCCCCGGATGAGGCGTTCGCCCGGGAATGCTGGACGCTCACAGCGGGCAACCCGTTCGAGACGGTCGAGGTCGCGGTCGCCGTCCGCGACAAGGGCCTTGTCCCACGCGCGCAGAACATCTCCCACCTGCGCAACCTCGTCTCGGCCGTCAAGGGCACCACGGTGCTGGACAGCATGCGCCAGTTGGGGGCGTCGGCCGTCCGGTTCGCCTGGGCCGCCGCCGTGTTGGGCACCGGTATCCGCCCGACGCTGGTGGCGAACGTCGGCGGACTGGGAATGCAGGAGGCGCTCGACGCCGCGGAACGGCTATGCCTCGCCGGGATCCTGACCCCTAGGAATGGGGAACTGAAAGAACTGGAAGAGGTATGCGAAGAGGACCTTCTGGAGTTCCGCCATCCGCTGGTCGCCAGCATCGTGTACCGGGCGATTCCTGCCGCAACTCGGGTCGCTCTGCACGGACAAGCGGCTGCCGCAGTCCTCGACGCCGGGCATGGGGCGTGCGCTGCGGCGCGCCATCTGCTGGAGACCCACCCCGACAGCGATCCCTGGACGCTGCGGCAGCTGCGTGAGGCCGCCCGGGAGACGCTGCGCAGCGGCGCACCCGATGCCGCGCGGCGCTTCCTCGCCCGCGCGCTGCGCGAACCTCCACCACCGGAAGAGCGAGCCGCGGTCCTGTTCGAGCTCGGCTGTTCCGCCCTGCTCAACGATCCCGCGGCCACCATCAATTACCTCAGGGCCGCTTTGGCCGAGCCGGAACTCGACCCCGGCTTGCGCGAGGCCGTGACCTGCCGCCTGGCGCAGATCCTCGCCCACACCGAGCGGCTCGACGAGGCCGTCGACCTCGTGACCGCGGAGGCCCGCCGCGCCGGCAGCGCGGCCACTCGGATGAGGATGCACGCCGAGTATCTGATGTGGGACCGGTTCCGCGCGGACGGCGACGAACTGCGGGGCAGCTCGCGGCAGCTGATCCGGCTGGCCAAGCGGTTGCGCGGACGCGACCGGGCCGAGCAGCACATCCTCGGCCTGCGGGCGGCCGATGCGGTGATGCGCGCCGAGCCCGCCGACGTCGCCCTGCACTACGTGGACAAGGCACTCGGGCCCGGCCTGGCATGGGCGGATGAGAACTGGGGCTTCGAGGTACCGGTCATCATCGCCCTCGTCTACATGATGTGCGACCAGCCCACTCGTGCCGAAGAGCTCTTCCTCCAGGGCATCGACGAGTTCGAGCGGTACGGCTGGCGAGGATCCCACCTCTCGCTCACCCATACCCTCCTCGGCTACGTCCACTACCGCACCGGGCGGCTGGGTGAGGCGGAGGAGTGTGTACGCGCCGGATGGCGCCTCGCGGACCGTATCGGCGCCCCCGTCGCAGCCCAGCGCTACGCGGCCGGCTGCCTCCTGCAGATCCTCCTCGCCCGCGGACGCATCGACGAAGCCCGGGCGACCGCGGATGCGTTCACGAAGGTCAGGCCGCGATCACCAACGCTCGTCCTCCCCGACCTGCAGGCCGCCCTCGGCCGGCTCCTTCTGGCCCGTGGCCGGACCAGGCAGGCCGAAGGGCTCCTGGGGCATGTGGGACGAACGATGGAGAACCTCGGAGTCCACAACCCCGCCTGGTGCCGCTGGCAACTCGACCTCGCCCTGGCCCAAGCCTCCCATCACCCCGAACAAGCCCGGGCCACAGCCGACACCGCCCTGTCCCGCGCCCACTCCTTCGGCACCGCCAGCGCCATCGGACAGTCCCTGCGCATCACCGCCCAGCTCCGCGAAGACCACCAGGCCCTCCCACTCCTGGCCGAAGCCGTGGATCACCTCCAGCACTCCCCGGCCCGATACGAACTCGCCTGCGCCCTCACCGACCACGGCCGCGCACTGCTGCGCGCCGACCGTCTCAGCGACGCCGCGACGCAGCTCACCCGAGGCGTGGAGATCGCCACCGCCTGCGGCGCGAACGACCTCGCCGAGCGTGCCCGAACCGAACTCGAGGCCGGGCTGGCAGCCACTCAAGGCAGCGCCCCCGGACGGCTCCCTGGCTGACCAGCGGTAGGCGACGAGCACCGCCCGGCAGTACCGGGGGCGCCGGGTGAAGGCCGGCCACGGAGCCGCCGTGGGCCATCGGTGGGAAGATCTCCGGCCCGCCATGTCCGAAAGGCCCGCTATGCCGTTGAGAAAAGCGGTTCACAGCCGGTCCGGGAGGAAGACGTGCGAGTGCACAGGCTAAAGACAGCCGCGTTGGCGGCCATGGTGGTGGGCGGGCTGGCGACAGCGAGCTCGAGCATCGCCTCCGCTCACAGCGGCGAAGGCCGCGGCGCCATCGCCCCCCGAGCCTCCGGTGCGGCAGTGGGCGTCCTCCGACACAACTCTGCCCAGGCGCGCGGGCAGCACAACAACTGTTCCCACGAGAACGGAGGACCGTCCGCTGACAGGGGGCCGCGAGTTGGACCTCACCCTCTCGGGCAGCCGCATCCAGACCCAGCGCATGGCCGTCGACAACTCCAAGAGCAACCACACCCTCACCCCCTGACCACTCCCTCAAACCGAGGTCAGCGCGGAGCCAGCCGCGCACGACGCCCCGGGCACTTCCACGAGACAGGACGCGGCGTCTTCGAGGAGCTCAACGGACTGCTGCGACGCTTGGGAGCGCGAGCAGCAGGGCAGCCACGATCGGGAGCCGAGGGCATGCGCACCGCGCAGGTCACGGCACATGTACCGGCAAGCGGATCGTCGGACACAAACGCCACCTGGGCATCGACACCCTGAACCTGTTGCCGGCCGCTCTTCAGGGAGGAGGCGGGCCGTGCCCGGCTGCGAGGGCCGGGCACGACAGCGGACCGGTCAGCTGTAGATCGGGTAGAAGCCCGGATCAAGGTCGATGTTGGGGTTCTGGCTCACGTAGATGCACCTGCTGAACTGGCCGTGGCCCCGGATGAAGCTCGCACAGTCCCCCATGCTGCCGAACCGGTGCCTGGTGTCGATCTTGATGGGGGCATTGGCGGCGCTCGCAGCCGGCGCCAGGGTGAGCATCCCCGAGACGACGGCCGTCACAGCGGCCACCGTGGCCAGAGTCTTCTTCATATGCGCTTCACTTCCGTTGAGAACGTGCCCTATACCGCTCTGCGACGAAGCACGGTGGCTCCGTGCATCCCCCCGTGCCGATGCGGGCGAGCACCACGTAGTCTCCCTGCGTGGCAAGGGAGTTGGCGGCACTCCCTTCCTTACACCGCTGACTCTACGATCACACGACACATCGCGGGCACGACCGATCGGTGGGTTCGCCGGTCAACCAGTCGGTGGATCGGGGGTGCGGGCAGACGGGCGGGCGTTTGGCCGGAGGGGCCGCACTCAGGGGGTTGTTGACGCGGGCGGCACGGGGGGATGTTCCGCCCGCGTCAACTGCGGAGAGCCCGTAACGGGGGGGCCGGAACTCATCCGCCAGGGCCGGTGACCAGCCGACCCACGCCTATCTCAGCGCCGATCTCTCTCATAGCGTTACCGTCCGGTCGGCGGCTTACCCGCAGGAGACGGTGTTCACTGCCCAAGCCATGGGCGACGCAACCCGGGCAGGCCCCGTCGAGCGCGGCC
>CAYNNX010000321.1:0-8263 GCA_964398515.1 uncultured Streptantibioticus sp.
CAAACAGCTCCTGGACCAGGTCGCGCGCGGCACCGCGTCGGCCAGCCAGTCCGACCGGTCATCCGTCCGCTACGCAGGTGACGGCTGCGGGCCTGAGCGTGTCCGCAGGGCCATCGCCGCCCGCCATGTGCAGCCTGTGACGGCAGCCTAGACCCGAGGAGTCAACGTCATGGGCACCGATGAGAGTCTGCCCGCCTCGAACCGAACCGACGCATTCATCCGTACCACTCGCAAGCCGTCCGCTCGGCCACGGTATGGCCCGCCTTGTGTACTCACGGCGGCGCCGCTGGAGAGCGGAGCTCACGCGCAGCCGAACGGCCCTGCATCGCCCGCTCATGTCCGGTCGGCGGGCTCGAAATCCGCTGAGGACGACTGGAGTTGACTACTGTCGAACATCAGTGATCAGCACCTGGAGCGTCATGTCTGACTTGCTTTCACAGGTACGCGCCGCCTTCGAGGGCGGCAACGGAGCGCCACGCCGCGGCAACGAGCCGGACCGCCTGCTTGGCACAGGACCGCACGGGTATCGGAATGCGGCAGCGGATCCGCATGAGTTACCCGTGTTCGGCGAAGCCTTGTGGCCGTTGTCGGCTTCGGGTGATCCGGGACGGCCGAACAGTGCCGCGGCGGACATCTACCGCATGCGCATCACTGTCAACCGCCTGTTAGGTCTCGACAACAGGTACGGTGGTGACGCCTTGGCCCCCACGGCAGTGCGGACCTGGCGTGCCGGCCGGCGGAAGCTCGACAGCGGCGCCGTCCCCGGTAGTCTGCGATCCGAGTACCTGACCGTTCTGTCGGAAGTCGCCCAGGTCGCCGGGTGGTTGTTGTTCGACGCGGGCCGACACCGGGAATCCCGCGCGGCTTTTCTCGACTCACACATGCTCGCACACCATGCCGGAGACAGGGCCATGGGATGGTTCGCCCGGGACATGCTTGCCCTGCACGGAGTCGAACACCACCGGCCGGACGAAGCATTCCGCATCGCGGACGGCACCGCCTCAGGGATGCGTGTCCCGCCCCGTGTGGCCTTGCTGGCGCGGATCCGCAAGGGGCGAGCGCTCGCCAGCATGGGATGCCGACAACAGGCAGTGAGGGAGCTCACCGCGGCCAGAAGTGCGCTGTCGGATTCCACCGTAGCCCGGGACCCGTCATGGGCTTGGTGGGTGGACGACCGCGAGCTGTCAGGGCACGAAGGCGAAGCCCTGCTGGCCTTGGGAGAGCCGAGTGCCGCCATCCCGAGGCTACGGCACGCCCTTGTACGGGCTGAGGAGAGTGCCAACAGGCGAGCAGCGCTGCACTACAGCATCGACTTGCTGAAGGCCTATGCGGCCGGGCAGCTCTGGCGGGAGTGCGAATCGACGCTGCTCGCACTGCCACCCCTGCTTCAGGCCGTCGGCTCGGGGCGCAGCCGCCACCGACTGCGAGCTGCGCTGCGTGACATGGCCCGTGCTTCGGGTGCGCCCGACTGGCTTTGGGAGTCGATGAGGGAGGTCGCTGCTGCACCGCGAGTAGCCGGCGGGTGAGCCGGTGAGAACCCGGTGGCGTGGGGCGCCTGGTGAGCGCGGCGACCATGCGGTCGGTGTCCTGTCGGTGTCGCCCTGTCTTCAGGGGGCCGGCGCCGGGCGGCCGGGAAGGCCACGCGGTCCCGCCCGTGGAAGCGCTTCCGAACCGACCGGCGGTCGGGCCGGCTCCGGGGGCACACGGCGCTGCGCCGTTGTCTGAAGCTCCCGGAGCCTCCGTGTGCCTCAGCGGTGTCAGCCGTTGGGTGCACCGGGGGTCAGCATGTTCGCCGGGATGCTGCGGGCGAGGGCTCGCTGGCCCGCGTCGCCGAGGTGGAGGTGGTCGCCGCAGTCGTATGCCGGACGCAGCCGGGAGGAGTGGGCCGGGTCCCGGAGGACGGCGTCGGCGTCGAGCACGCCGTCGGCGAACCCTCCATGCCGTATCGCCTCGTTGACCGCGCGCCGGGTGCGTTCCCCCTGTGGCTCGAAGCTCACGAAACCCTGGTACGGCGCGATCGTGCTGACGACGACGCGGACGTTGCGGGCGCGGGCCCGGACGGTGAACTCCTTCAGCCCCGAGATGATCGCACCCGGGTCGTGGACGTGTGGCGGCTGCTGGATGTCGTTGACCAGGTCGGTGAGGACCAGGGTGCGTATGTTCCGGACCCGCAGCGCGGGTTCTTCCCGGTGCAGGGCGCTGGAGCAGCGCTGGCCCGGCGTGTCGACGAGCAACCGGGCTGCGCTGACGCTGTAGTTGACGATCGGACCGGCGGATCGGTCGCCGCGCAGCCGTTCGGCCAGCAGGTGCGGCCAGGCGGCCCGCTCTCCCGCCGACGTGCGGAACCCGTCGGCGATCGACGCACCGACCACCACGGTGACCGGGCCCGCCGACCCGCGCGGTGGCGCGGGTACCGCCGGACAGCCGCGGTACGTCGACGGCGACGGGGCAGGCGTTGTCGCGCAGCCGCCGAGCGTCGGCAGCATGAGCATGGCGAGAACTGCCCGCGCCGCGGCGGCCGCGGTCACCCGTCAGACCTCTCCGGCGCCGACCGTGGCGGGGGCGGCCGGGACGGGCTGCGCGGTGGTCGACGTGACCGGCTCGGCCCTGCGGGAGCGCAGCGGAGCGAGCAGCAGTCGGCGCGCCGGGCGTTCGACCCCCACGTACAGCAGCCAGGCCAGGGCGAGCGAGACGGTGAAGGCGACGCCTGCCGCGGCCACCGCCTGGAGCGCCGGCAGGTGGGGCGACGAGGCGAATAGCCGGGCGCCGGCGTGTAGCACCAGCAGATGGATCATGTAGAACGCGAAGGAGACCTCGCCGAGGCGCACCAGTGCGCGGTTGCGCCACATCGACGGCTGGGCCCTGAGGTCCGCGATCGCGGCAGCCGGTATCAGCAGGGCGAACCCCACGATGGTTCCGCCGACGTGCTCCGGAGCGCCACCGAGCCGGGCCGCGAGGAAGTAGCCGGTGATCGTGATCGCCAACGACGCGTCGAGTCCCGGTCCCCGCCAGCGTTCCAGCATCACCAGGCGGGCGCAGGCCGCGCCGAGGATGAACTCCGGTACCCGGGCGAGCGGGTAGGAGTAGATCTCCCAGTCCAGGGCGAAGTGGGCGTTCGCCCAGGGCAGCGCCACGACGGTGACGACGCTGAGGACGACGAGGGCGGCCACCGCGCGGGCCGTCAGTCTTCGCAGCACCCAGGCCAGAGCCGGGAAGAGCGCGTAGAAGAACGTCTCGCACGCCAGCGACCAGCTGACCGGGTCGAGCGTCTGCCACCAGGCGTGCATCCAGGGGTGCACCAAGAGCAGGTTGGCGACCGCCTCTGCGCCGGTGGGCTTCATTCGCGGGGCCAGCGTGTACGCCATCAGCAACGCGATCGCGACCGTCACCAGATGCACCGGGTAGATCCGGGCGAACCGCCGCCGCCAGAAGCCGGTGATCGTCTCCCCCGGCCGGGCCGACCACATGAGGACGAAACCCGACAGAACGAAGAAGAACGACACTCCGGTGTCACCCGCGTCGAAGCCCCAGGAGACGAACCCCTGGCCCCGGCCGGCGAAGTAGCCGAAGTTGTGCACGTGCAGGCCGAAGACGAGGAGGGCCGCCATCCAGCGCATCCCGGTGAGCGAGGGCAGCGTGGCCCTGCCGGGCGTCCCGGTGCGGGAGCCGGGCCGGGCGGTCGCGGGCGGCGTCATCAACGCCGTCACGGCCGCGCCTGCCGTTCCGAGCGCACCTGCCGTTCCGATCGAGAACCAACCATGGAGGAAATGTGCCGACTTTCTGCGTGGGGGGATGTATGGCCGCGGACCTCGGGCACGGGGGAAGCAGCGCAAGGCTTCCAGGCATCGCCGGCCCGGACGCGTGCCCCGAAAGGGGAAAAAGGGCGTTCCGTCATCCGGCTCGCGGTCATGTTCTGTTTGTCACCGCCATGACCCATGTGCGGGCACCCGTTTCCGGTGGCGGCTGTGCCTCATGGTGTCAGCCTGGCGTGCCGACGGCAACAAATCGCAACCATCGGGTGAACCGCGCCCTGCGGAGCTGTGCGGCTTCTCACACAGCCCGCTCCCCGATGGCAGGCCGTACAGTCGTCCGTCCGAACCGTGTACGGGGTCTGTCCCGCGGGGCCCTCCACGATCAGCGGCGTGCCGCAGCTACTGGGTCGAACGGCGTGCTCGGCACCGGCGCCCACACAGCACATCTCGCCGGGACCCACCGCCTCCTCGACGCCGTCCACGGTCAGCTCCAGCCGGCCGTCGAGGGCGATGAGCACTTCCTCGACGCCGCGGGAACCAGTCGGCCAGGCTCATCCAGCCACGTCCACCGCAGGCCGTCTGCCGCCACCGTCAACCCGAACTGTTCGGCATCCGGCCGACCGGCCTCGTTCCATCAGCACCACGCCGCCCCCACCTCATCCCACAGGCGCCGCCCCGACTGGTGCACAGTCGTCACCTCCCGGCCTTCCCGATACGGTGCAGCAGCCCACGACCGATCGGACAGGCTGTACAGCCACACGCTCCACTCCTCGCCACGCGTATCCGTCGCCATGGAGCACCCCGGCACACACAGGTCGGCGACGCATGCGAGGGGGGGACGGGCCTGGACACGGGGCCGAGGCAGTCAACTTGTCCATCTCCTCCGCTGATTACCTACTTCCTGGGTGCAACTTCGTGTCGCTCCTTCCGGTGCTTCCCATCCCCGTCCGGCACCCGCCCGTTGGGAGACGGCGGGGCCGGGCCCGGATTCCATGGCCGGCTGGGCAGATTGTCGCCTCCGTCTCCACCGTCAGCGCGCACAACCGGATCCCCGGTCTGGCCTCCCGCGTTCCGAACGGCCCCACCAGCGCGTCGCGGTCCCTGCCCACCGCCGAGGCGACGGCCGACCGCGCCCGCTGTACGTCAACGGCCGGCCGCCGTCGCGCTGGCGGGTTTCTTGATGACGGTGGCGTCACGCACTTCGTGGTCCCGGATTACTTCCGCTCCCTGGTGCCGTCCCGGCTCGGTCGCCCTGGCCTGATCGTGACAGTCAGCGGAGCGGTAGAGGCCGCCGTGGGCGCGCCGATTGTGATGCCTGCCGGCCGAGCAGCCGGCGCGTGGGCGGCCGCCGGCATCACCGTCTACCCCGTCGCCATCTCGACGCGGCACGCGGACCGCGGCCACCGCAACGTGCTGTGGCGGCCGGCTGGCACGATGGCACGCTTGGCGGTCAACCTCGCATACACCGGATGGGCGGTCACGGTCGCGTTGGCCGCAAGCTGACACGCCGGCGGGAGAGCGCGACCGCTGCCGGTCCGGCCGTGGTCCTCCAAGACCGGCATGACCGGCCGGCAGCCACCGTCGCCGAACTCGGGGCCGCGGCCGCCGAGTCCTTCGGCCATGACCGGGCCGAGCTTGGCGACGTGTCGTCGCACGCGACACGGCCGACCGACCGACGACCGCTCGGCGACGGCCCGTCCGGCTGACAGCGTGACTCTGCCGCGGATCTCGAAAATCGCAAGGCGGCAGTCGTGATCACATGGACCTCGGTGGTCATGCTCCGGGCGGCGGTTGTCTCTGTTCAACGCTGTCCGGGGAAGTGATCTTCCAGCGATGGCGATGGGGGATTGCCAGGCCGTGACGCCTTTGCGGACGTCATCGCTGGGGCTGGTGGGACAGCAGGTGCAGAAGGGGTTTGGCTCGAGTGTCGGGGTTTGGGCGTCCGCGTGGTGCTGATGACGGACGGCCGCCGTCCTGGCCCGCTCCGGCCGGCCTGGCGCCGCCTGCCACCCGGCCGTACTCCTGGATGCGCTTGTGGACATCGCGCTTCATCCGGCACACGCCGCGTGACACGATCAGGGACGGCACGGACGGAAGGGGGGAATCTGCGGCGTGCGGTACGTGCCCCGGGTGGGCCTCGCGGTCGCCTGACAGGTGCCGCGGCATCGCGGCCGCCGCGGGGCTGCGGACCTCGGTCGCGGGTCGGAGCCGGAAGGGCCCAGAGACCGATGGTGTGGGCTCGTGCGGTTGCTTAGCGTGGAAAGTGGTTTTGGCACCTATGGGGGCAGGAGGCCCGACCCATGGCTGTAGAGCTCAACCACACGATCGTCGCCGCACACGACAAAGAGGGGTCCGCGCGGTTCCTCGCGGATCTGCTGGGGCTCGAGGTGGCACCGCCGTTCGGCCCGTTCGCCCCGGTGCAGGTCGCGAACGGCGTGACGCTGGACTACATGGACACCGCCGGCTCGATAGCCTCGCAGCACTACGCGTTCCTGGTCTCCGAGGACGACTTCGACGCGATCTTCGCCCGTATCCGGGCCGCGGGCCTGACGTACTGGGCGGACCCGCACCACCGGCGCCCCGGCGAGATCAACCACAACGACGGGGGCCGAGGGGCGTACTTCAACGACCCGAACGGTCACAACATGGAGATCCTCACGAGGCCGTACGGAAGCGGCGGGGACTGAGGTCCGGGCGCCTGCAGAGCCGCGGCGTTTCTGAGCTTTGCGCGCCGAGGCAGCGTGTTGCCTTGGCGTCGCAGTCGCCCGTGGGCCGTGGTGAGCAGGGGGTGGAGCAGCGCCGGACACGGGAGGTTCGGCCCAAAATTGGCGGCGTGGCCGCGTTACAGGTCGCGTGGATCGGGCCTGTGTCGGTCAAGCGAGGGTGTTCATGCGTGGGGGTCCCCTCCGTGAGGGGTGAAGTTCGGTGGTGTCGCTCATCGAACGCGTCTCATGGGAGGGGCCCCGATGCCCAGGGCGGCGCCGGACTTCACCCCGGCGCTGCTGGTCGGTGTCGACCTGTCGGTGCCCTCGGCGGCGGACCTGACGGGCATCGCGACCTGCGCCGAGCGCGCCTGGGTGACCGCCGCCGAGCATCTGAAGGCCGACACCGGACTGCGTCGCAACGGCGTCCCGGCGGTCGACCGGCCGGAACTCGTCTCGCACGCCCGGAATTTGCGGCGACGCGGACTGGTAACCGTCCGCGGCAGCTGGTCCCACCTGGTCCATGCCGATCGGCCCACCACCGCCTGACGATGATCCAGGTCAGCGAGTTCGCGGCCGCCGTGCGTACCGCCCGGCACGCCGGGCTCCGTCCCGAACTGCCGCACCTGGCCAACTCGGCCGCCGGCCTGGACGCTCCCCGGACCCACTACGACCTGGTCCGCGCCGGCGTCGGGCCGCCCGGTGATCTTTCCACCGCGGCTGCGCATCGCCGCTGTCGCCCACTCGCCGCCCGGCTGTTGCGCGTCGCGGCGCACGCACCCGAGGCGGCTTCGCAGGCGCAAAAACGGCGGCCATACGCATCACCGGGCGGCCATTGCGCCCGATCCACGTGAGTGACGGCACGGACTCACCGTACCGCCAGCAGCCGTGATCCAACGAAGCGGCGGGTCCGACTCTTCGGGTTGCCTGCCGGCATCGAAAAAATGTCTGCGTCGTGGCCGGGCGCCGGGATACGGTCCGCCGATGATCGATGAAGATGGGTACGACTCCGTGGTGCCCGACAAGGGCATCAAGGGCGCGGGCGTTCAGGCGGCGGCAGCGGTGGTGTTGGTCGGGGGCGTCATCGCGGGCATATGGGGGATGGGCGTCCTCAGCAAGTCCTCGACGCGGAACGACAAGCGGGCAGCGTGCAACGCGCCCAAAGCCACGGACTCGCCCGAGTACCCGGCGCTGTGCGCCGCGCTCAACCGCCCGGATCTGCCGGCAGTGCTCGGCACGCCGAAAGAGCACGTCTCGATCGCGCAATCCGGGGGCGGACCGTTCACCTTCGCGGACGGAACGAAGGAGTACGACGCATCGGCGGAAGTGCAACTCGGATCCTTCAACGTGCGCATCACCGACAATCAGAATGCCTCGGTCAAGGACTTCGCCGACTTGCCGGGCCTGCCGGCCGAACCGACGTCGGTTCTCGGCCATCCCTCGGTGACCTACTCGGACCACACCATGGCGATCCCCTTCAACGGCGGGAACTCCGGCACTGGGACCGGCGGAATTGCGCGGCACCTCGTCATCGCGAAGGACCCCAAGGCCGACGGCGGGTCATTCGAGATCGCCATCTGGCGCCAGGACGGAGTGACTCCGGACGACGCGGCCCTGTTCCGGATCGCCGAGAAGGTGTTGCCGACGGTCCCGGGGTGGGTCGCGGGACCGTAGAACGCGCATGGACCGGCGCAGTGTCGTCTGCAACGCACACCGCCCACCGACCGCCGGATCGGCTGCTGCAGCTGGTGTGGGTCGCCGATGCCGTCTGCGGCAGCGACAGCCTCGCCCCCATCCGAGCTGTCGAGG
>CAYNNX010000322.1:0-8195 GCA_964398515.1 uncultured Streptantibioticus sp.
GGTCCTCGGCCAGTCCCACGAGCGCGCACCTCCCCCGAGGACACCGGCACTGACACCGCTTCAGGTTCCACACTGCCCGCGGCCCGACCGGGCGCGCAACGGCGTTCGGAAGCACCTGCCAGCGCGTCCACCAGTGCTTTCAGCGCAACCAAGCCCTCCGCCGCCAGTCGGTGAGCCGCCGGTTCCGGCGCCAGGCCCGTCCAGGCCAGCGGGATTCGTACCCACTCCGGCCCGCCGTCCTGGCACACGAACACCATCGACCCCGACTTCCGCTCAGTGAACACCACCGTCAACCGCCACCCCACCAGCGGATGGTAGGGATGCGTGATCAACACGGCGCGTGGCATTTCGGTAGACGCGGCGGCACTATGCCGTGAGCGTCGAAAACGCCCAGGTCGGCGTGTTCCTCGCCCTGGCCACCAGCCGGGGACGGGCCCTGATCGACCGACGTCTCTATCTCCCCGAACACTCCTGGTCCAATGATCCAGAACGCCGCACCGCGGCCGGGATACCCGAGACGGTGCAGTTCGCCACCAAGCCCCGCCCGGCCGAGCAGATGATCGAGGCCGCGCTGGACGCCGGGATCACCGCCTCCTGGGTGACCGGCGACGAAGCCTACGGCCAGGACCCTCAGCTCCACACCGCCCTCAAGGCGCGCGGCATCGGCTGTGTCCTGGCCGTCGCCTGCTCGACACGGGTGAGAATCAACCACGGCCGCACTCCCGCTCGCGCCGACACCCTCGCCGGCCACCTGCCCGCCACGGCCTGGCACCGTCAGAGCGTCGGAAACGGCGCGAAAGGACCGCGCTACTACGACTGGGCCTGGATCCACATCGGCACCGGTAGCCACCGCCACCTGCTCATCCGCCGCAACCGCTCCACCGGCGAACTCGCCTTCTACCTGTGCTGGTCACCCACCGAAGTGCCCCTGTCCGAACTGGTCCGCGTCGCCGGCGCCCGCTGGAGCGTCGAGGAGTGCTTCCAGGCCGCCAAGAGCCAGGTCGAACTCGACCACTACCAGGTCAGGCACTGGACCTCATGGCACCGGCACATCACGCTCGCCATGCTCGCCCTGGCCTTCCTGACCGCCCTCGTAGCCGACGCGACCCCCAAACCGCCCGCAGATACGTACCACTTCGTCCGCAGCCGCGATCCGATCACGCTGACCGACCCGGAGATCCGACACCTACTTGGCGCCGTCTTCAACCCACCAGCCGTCACCGCGGCCAGGCTGCTGCACTGGTCCAACTGGCGCAGACGCCACCAGGCAACAGCCCGACGCAGCCACTACCGACGACGCACCGCCAGCGAACCCGCTGGATAGATCACGACACCGCACTGGAGTATTAAACGTCAAGCTCGTACCGGCCTCTGACGCGCCCCCTGTGCGGGATTTCCCGCCGGTCACCGTACAGACCGATCTTGCCGCGGATCTGGTCGGCGTAGGGTTGATCGAGTTCGGTGAGGATGTCCAGGGCCTGTTGCCAGGCGTCGTGGGCTGCGTCGGGGCGGTGCGCGGCGTGGTGGGCGTCGCCGAAGCGGTTGAGGATGTCTGCTTCTAGCGGGCGGTCGCCGAGGTCGCGGCACAGATCAAGGGCGAGTCTGTAGCACGCGACGGCTTGGGAGTGCTGTTCCAGATAGCTGTGGGCGTAGGCAATGCTGTCCCAGGCATGGGCTTGCCGTTCACGGTCGTCGAATTCTTCAAGGACAGGCAGAGCCTGTCGGCAGCAGGCCAAGGCCTGTGCATAGTCGCCAAGGCGCGCGTGCGACCAGCCGATGGCGGTCAGAGTCTGAGCCTGCCCCAGCCGGTGGCCACAGGACTGGTACAAGGCGTGGGCCTGACGGGCAAGCGTAAGTGCTTCGGCAATGGCAGGAGGGCTCTGCCATGCCTTCACTCTGGCGAGTTCGATGTACGTATCGGCCTGCCCATCCAGGTTACCGATCCGGCCGAACAGGTTCAGGGCGTGGCGTAGGTGATGCCGGGCGTCCTCATAGTTGCCATGGCGGCGGTGGGCGCGGGCGACGATATTGCGGGCGATGGCCTTCCCGAGGGGGTCGGCCAGCCGGTCGGCGGCCTCTATTGCGGTGTTGCCGACGGCGGCAAGGTCGTGCCAGTTCCCGCGCCGATCGAGGTAGGTGGCGAGGGCGTGGACCAGCTGCCAGGTGTGGGCGTCAAAACCGGTGGCGGCGGCGTGGTCTACGGCGTTTAGAAGCACGGCATGTTCGGTGGTGAACCAGGCCAGGGCCCGCTCGTGATCGGCGAAGTGTTCCAGGCAGACCCCCGGTTGCGGCGGGGGCAGGTTCAGCGGGGCCCGGCCCCGTTCGACCAGCAAGGCGGCGTCGTGCGCGGTATGCACATAGTGATCCAGCATCCGGTGCACTGTGGCGCGGCGCTCCTGGTCAGAGTCAATGGTGTTGGCCTGCTCATGGGCGTAGGCGCGGAGCAGGTCGTGGAGTTCGAAGCGCCCGCTGCGCTTTTGCTGGAGCAGGTGTTCGTCCAGGAGCAGTTCCAGTACCTCGGCGGCCTCGCCGGCGGTGATGCCCGCCAATGCGGCAGCCGCCGCTGCGCTGAAGTCCGGGCCAGGGTGAAGGCCGATGAGGCGGAACACCTGCTGTGCCCTGTCCGGGAGTGCCTGGTAGGACGCGTCGAACACAGGGCGTATAGCGCGGCCGCCGGCGCTGATCGCCTCCAGACGCCCGGCCTGCATCCGGTCGGCGAGTTCGGCCAGGCTCCAGGCGGGCCGGGAGCGGAGCCGGGCGGCGGTCAGCGCCAAGGCGAGTGGGAGGCGGTCACAGTACTCGATGACGCCTGCGGCAGCTTCGGGTTCGGCGGCCACACGGTCGTGTCCGGCGATCCGGGCGAGCAGGCCGAGTGCTTCGGTGTCGGTGAAAGTGTCGATCAGGTGCGGGGTGGCACCGTCGAGTCCGGCGAGACTGCGGCGGCTGGTGATCAGGACCAGGCATGTGGGCCCGGCTGGGATGAGGTCGCGGACCTGGTCCTCGGTTGCGGCGTTGTCCAGCAGCACCAAGGCACGACGATCCCGCATTCGGTCGCGGTACATCGCCGCCCGCTCGTCCCGGCTCTCGGGGATCTGCTGCGCGGCTACTCCCAGCTGCCGCAGGAACGCCTCCAGCACCGCGGAGGGGTCCGCGGGCGGGAGTTCGGGGTCGAAGCCGCGCAGGTTCACATGCAGCTGCACGTCGGTGAAGTGCCCGGCGCGTACGAGTTTGTGGGCGGCATGGATCGCGAGCTGGGTCTTGCCGACCCCGGCCATGCCCTCGACCGCGGAGATCACGACCGTGTTCGCACCGCTGCGGTCGTAATGCTGAGTCGCGGCCGCGATCAGGCGCGCGAGTTCCTCACGGCGCCCGGTGAACGTCGCCAGATCCATGGGTAGCTGGCTGAAGACCCCGGCTGGGCCGCCGGCCTTGGCCAGCCCGTGGACCTTGATGCATGCCGTGCGCCAGAGACCGACCGCAGGTTCGTCTGCCCCCAGCGCCCGGACGATTCCCACGACCAGGTCCAGGTCCAGGCGACTGCGTCCGGTCTTGAAAGCGTCCACGACCGTGGACAGTGAGACAACCCGTGCCGGTCGCATCAGCGGCCCGACCCTTTTGGCAAGCACCCGGTACGACGGCATCCCCGCCCAGGCCCGCAACTCACCCAGCAAACACACGAACTCCGCCAGATCCGCCGCCTTGCCCGGATCCGGCATAGTCCCCCGCTGCCCACCCACGACGCTCACTCCCCCGTGAAGCCGTGCTCCTGACAAGGAGAGTCTACAAGCGGGCTGTACGGATTCGTACGGGAAACGTGACTGCACTCCAGCGCCCCGGCCAGCCTGGACCTGCCACACAGCGCAAGGCCGATACAGACGATTGTGGGTTCATCGAACCTCGACTCGGCCGACGCCTAGAGGTCTTCGAGGAGGGGTGACCGGGGCCCATGGCCTCGCGATTTCACGGGAGGACGCACAACCATGAGCAAAACCCTTCGACGCCTGCTGCTGCTTCCGGCGGCAGCCCTGGTGCTGCTGTCAACGCAAGCCCTGCCGGCGCATGCGAGCGCAACGTTCAACCTCCGGACCCCCTGGGGCGGCGGTCCGTGCCTCCGGCCGGACTCCTGGAACTTGGGGGTGAGCGTTCACGCGTATCCGTGCGACGGCTACTCCAACCACTGGACATTCGCGGACGTGCAACAAGACGGTTCGGGCCGGTGGAGGTACCGGTTCGAGTGGGTCCCCAACGGCGGCTGCCTTATCCCGAACTGGAATCAGCAAGCCTCGCCGGTGGTCGTCACCAATGGGAACAACGTCTGCAATAACAGCTCTTCGCAGTGGTATCTGAACGGGCTGTCCGACGGGAACACCCAGATCGTCAACGTTGCCACCGGCCTGGTGCTGGACTATGACTCGTCGGGCGCCAACCGCGGGCTCCAGCTATGGCCCGCGTGGGGCGACCTGAACCAGGAGTTCTTCACATCCTGACCGCTCAGCTGGCGACGGCGGTGATCTCTCCGCGAAACGGACGTGATCACCACCGCCGCCGGTTGTGATTCGAGAGTACCTCAGCATGGTCGTGATCTGACCGGTTGCAATATTGAGTGCACGAACTCGGCCATTGCAGACCCTGGCCGCATCCTCGCCCGCCCCCGCCAGTGCGTTCAGGCGGGTCGTTGTGACCCTGATGAGGATCTGCGACGTTTCCTCAACTGGTGCCCTGAGGTTCCCCTCGTAGCGTGAAGACCGTGAAGCTGTACCTGGTGAGCGTCCATGACGCGTTCTCGCGCCGCGCCCTCGGCTACGCGATGGGCCCCAGACACGACACCACGCTGGTCAGCGCCACGCTGCAGATGGCGATCGCGACGCGGGGCGGCCAGGCCGACGGGGTCATCTTCCACACGGACCGCGGCAGCGGGGAATACACATCCGAGGCGTTCCAACAGCTGTGCGCCCGGCGGGGCGTGGTGCAGTCGCCGACAGGGCCAACAGTCTGACGTCGATCTAGCCGACGATCCTCTCTCTTAAGGGATTCGTATGTCAACAACACTCGCTGCATGGATGAGAAGCCGCAAGCGGTACGCCCTTGTGGTCGTTCTCCTAACGTTCATTGCGCCCTGGATAAGCACGGCCGCCGCTTCTGCGTCCACCAGCGGGCGCGTCATAGTCGAGAACAACAACTCCAACTTCTGCATGTCCGTGCCTGGTGACAAGATCTATGCTGGAGCACCGATCAACCAGTACACGTGCGAATCCGACAGTCTCTTCCCGGATCAGTATTGGTATGAGGAACCTTCGAGCAGCCACTCCGGCTGGTTCTACTTTCAGCCTCAGCAGAACAACACCCTGTGCGCGACCTACGTGCCCGGGAGCACCGCTGAGATTACGCTCCAGTACTGCGGCGTGAACGCGGCAAACGGGAATACGAACACACAGCTCTGGCACTACGACTACAACAGCGGAGAACTGGCTACCATGCAGGGCTGGTCCATGTCCGTCCCCGGAGCCCGAACCGACGTCGAACCCATCAACATATATCCCTACGGCCCCTACCCGGACCAGTATTGGTCCGTCATCAGCGTGCCGTAGCACTACAGCGGGCCGCAGATGAGGCGGTAGTGTTCGGCCAGCTGCCAGCAGTTCTTCCGTTCGACGCTCGACAGCAGCCCGAGCAGGTAAGCGCGGGCCGCGGCCCGGGGCTCAACTCGCCTGAACTGACCCGCGATCCGGGCCATGACCTGGTCGAACAATCGCCCGCCAGCGGGCAGGGTCTACGCTGTGGCCTGCGGCCACCGCACGATCTTCAGGAGTCCACACAACCCCCGTTGATCACGCGGTGGCCGTACCCGTTCCCAGCCCGGTCCGCGACAAGATCGCGAAGTGGCCTCGCACTCGCGCGCGAACCCCGACGCCGTCTACGTGGCGCTCACCTGCGCAGCCACGTGGCCGTTGTGGTCACCGATCGACGCGGCGGCGATCGCGGGCGGCGGCGACCCCGAGGGTCAGCAGAAGGTCGGCGACACCGGGATTTTTCGCACCGGCCGCGTCATCTCCCGGGAAACCATCATCGAGTTGATCACTCACCGGCGGTTTGTCTACGAGAACCTGAGCGGTCCCTTCCGGTTCTACCGATGTGCCGTCGAGCTCGCACCGGCATCACAAGGTGGCACCAACATCACGTGGTCCGGAAGCTTCGAGCCAAAGCTGCGGTTCTCTGGTCGGGTCTGGTGTTGGTACCTAACCCGCTTCATGCAGCGCATGGCTGACGGTCTCGCCGCCTACGCAAGCGATACCCATTTCCGTACTGGGTCCAAGTGAGGATTGGATCACCAGATGGAGGCTTGTTCACGCTGTGACATAGAAGTTAGGGGCGGTCACGGTCGAGTTCTTGGTCGGCGCGGGTGGCGACGAGCAGCGCGTGCGGGATGCAGCCGCTGAACTCTGCCGGGAACTTGAGGATCGCGACGTGGCAACTCTGATCGCCTTCAGCTCCACGCAGGCGTTCGGAGTGCAGGTGACGAATAGCTTCGTAATGCGCTGGCGCTTCTGCCTTGCACCTGGTCGTTCATTCGGGATTGTGGGCCGGGGAGCAGTTCGTCAACCAGGTCTCCTCAGTGTCCGGCGCGGGATCATCCCCGCGCGTGGCGGGGAGCATGCGGTCCCGGCACAGCGCACCGCCGCCGTCGACGACGCCCGCGCGGCTGGTACCGAGTGGGATGAGGTGGCCGTGATGATGCTCGCCCATCATCCGGCCGAGGACGCTCCCGAGTGAACGATCTTGCCAAAGGCCTTGGGCAGAGCACCGTCCACTGCGGCCGGATCGCCACTGAGCATCAGGGCAACGCTGCCTTCACGGATGGCAAGCGACTTGATGACGGAGGTACTGGTAGGTGCCGTAATCGTCAACAGGTAACCGACCTGCTGGTCACCGAGTTTGGGTGGATTGATGACATTGACGGTACCCGTGACCATGGCGCCGTCCCTCGTCATACTGAACGACTGGCAGGACGCCAGGGCCTGGGAGATCTTGCTGAGGCTAGCTTGAACCTTCGCGGGCGCATCGCTGCCCAAGGTCTCGTCGAGTTGCTGGGCGGAACCAGCCTGATAGGAGAAGGTTTCCTCGACCTGCGCGGGAAACGCGAGATTCTGGTGGTCCAGTTCCTGCAACTGCGGACAACCGTGCACGCTGTCGGAGCCGTCGTCACTACCCCCGGAGGGGGCCGGATCGTTCGGCTGCGCCACGTACTCAGGACCGAGATCGGACGCCGTCAACAGGAGGGACTGGAGGGCCGAAGACTTCAGCGGGGTTGCGAACGCCGCGTTGTCCGTCACCCGGCCGCTCCCCGAGGCACGGGGGAAGGGCGACGCCGTCGCCGAACGGTGCGATGCAGCGCCACATCCGGCCGACGCCATGACAACTGCCGCGACCACGCAGGCCGACCCGACGATCCTCGGGTGCTGACTCACTTGCTCTCCCCCTGCTTGCACGTGAAGATCATCATATCGGCAGCCTGTGAACCTCCCACAACTCCACCCGCCACCCGCAGCACCGCGTGCTGCATGCCCGCCGAAGGGGGACTGCTCGACGACACGCGCCGGCAGACCACCGCGTCAGCGTGCGTGCCCGGGCCGACCGACCTCACGCCACCCCGGTTACGGACCGGTTGACGCCTGCGCAGGCCACCGGATCACGGCCTGCCCCAGAGCCGGCAAGTCACCGCTACGGCGGGGCGGTGACAGGACGCGTCGTCGCAGACCGGAGCGCGAGCGACATCGCGAGTGGATGGCGAGGTCGACGTCGGGATATGCGATCACGCAAATGGCGGCGCTCTCGACGACGTTGGAGCCGGCCTCGCTGAAGAGGGTGGAGAACTTCTCGTTCCGCGGCTTCATCCATAGGCCCATGGAAGATCCTCCTGGGCCGACGGTACCGCCGTACGCGGCGCGCCGCCGCTTCGGGAGGAGGTTGGCCGTCCGCAGCGGACGGAAGAGGCAAAGGCAAGGAGATTACCCACTCCTTGCCACTCTCAACGTATAGCGCACCGGGGGGCTTGCGGCAAGGCCCGGGTCTTGCCTCAGAATCGCCGACCGAGGCCAGAAATCGACGGAAACGGGAGTCGCGAAGTGCGTGTGTTGATGTCGACGTATGGGTCGCGCGGGGACGTCGAACCGCTGGTGGGACTCGCGGTGCAGTTG
>CAYNNX010000323.1:0-8185 GCA_964398515.1 uncultured Streptantibioticus sp.
ACTCGTCGCCGTGCTGCTCTGCTGAATCCGGCCGCCGGGTCTGTCCGTTCGCGCCCTACAGCGCTTGCGGGAAGTCGAAGAGGCGGCCCGGGTCGTACTGGCGCTTGAGCTGCGCGAGGCGGTCGGCGGCCGGGCCGTAGTAGGCCTGGCGCCAGTCCTTGAGGGCCGGGTCGATGTAGTTCTGGTAGGCGGCGCCGGAGGCGTAGCGGCGCATGGCGTCGTGGACCGCTCCCAGCCAGGCGACCTGGGTGGTGCTCGAGCCGCTCGCGGGCCAGGAGGTGAGGTACTGGGCGAGGAAGCGCGAGCGGCGGTGGACGAAGGCGGTGGCCGTGGGCCGGACGCGGTTGACGGCGCCGCCGAGCAGACCGGTGCTTCTCCTCGTGGTCTGTCAGGACAGGGCGACAGCGGAGTGGGCGTGCGGCCCCTTTCGGCTCGGCGGGGAGGGCTGGACCACGCTGACGGTGCATCCGGTGGTCCTGGGGCCGGGGAATGTCCCAGTGATCACAAGGCCGGAGGAGGCGGCGCGGAACCTGGCGCTGGCCACGTTCTGCGCGCTGATTCATGGCAGCGATGAGGAGGCTCCGGCCATACTGGAGGCACTGGCGCGCGCCTTGGCGGCCACTGACCCCAAGTCCGCCACGTACTACTCGGAAATCCTGGAAACCGGCCTGGGAAACACCAAGGCGAGAGAAATCTGGAGAGCGCAAATGGCCACCCACGTTTACTTCCCCGGTCACGGGACCCTCAGCGAGGACAGGTTTCTCCATGGGCTGGCCACGGGCAGGGGACTGGCTTTGATCGAAAGCCGCCGGGGGCACGCCGCCCGATTTGAAGGAGGCGGAAGAACTGGTGGCTAAGGGAAGGCTCGTGGACCGTGCAGAGGCCGTCGCGCAGGTGCTGGCGGCTCGAGGTATCCCTCTGTCGCCCGAGCTCTACGAGCGCCTTCTGGCCTGCACGGACTTGGATACTCTCCGTCGGTGGCTCGCACGCGCCATTGTCGTTTCCGCCGCAGAGGACATCTTCAACGAGAACGACTGCTGAGCCGATGGCCCCCACCCCACCGCATGGGGCGGGGCCGCTCGCTCGGATCGGTGAGCCGTAGCGGGCGTGCGGAGCGGCAACCGCGCAGGCATGGGCGGCCGTTGTCAGTGGTGGGTGCGAGGATCTGCGCCATGGACATCATGACCGCGTTGCGCGAGCTCGCAGCCGAATACGTCTCTCCTGACAACCCGCAGCCCGTGGAGTTCCACAGCGCGGGTGTGATCCACGTCAATGGCCCGCTGGTGTTCTCCAGCCCCGACGCCGACGAATACACCTACCACTCCGACGTCCCGCACGGCAGTCACCCCGTGTACGCCGCCGTCAGTCACGTCCTTGACGGATCCCCGGCGGTGACCGCCGTGCTCATACCGCTGGCCTCGCCCGAGGCCGTGGCCGCCGCCGAGTACACGGACTACATCGAGGACTACCAACCCCTCGGCCCGGACCTGGGCTTCGTGTGGGACGTCAATGCGATGGCGGCGCTGCGGCCACGCATCGACGAACTCGCCGAAGAGCTGGTCGAGCGCTTCGAGTCCACCTCCGAAGCGGCGGAGGCGTGGGCCGATGTGCCGGGCGACGGGTCGAGCAATGCGCTGGCGTTCCCGGTCTGGTCGGAGTCGACGCTGTGTCTGGAGGGCCGGGACGAGGACGGCGACCTGGTCGCGCTGCTCTTCCTGCCGGACTGACCCGGGCCGGACAGCACTCCGGCCGCCCGCGCCTCCCCTCCACTCGTGGGCGCGGACGGCCGGTCGGCCGAAGCTCGGTCTTATTCGAAGAGCCCGGAGTCGCTGGGCACGTAAGTGAAGCAGTAGCCGCTCTTCCCGCCGTAATATGCGCCGCCGCGGTAGAGGATGTTGTCGCCGGTGTAAGGGCCGACGATGCCGTCCGGCTGCAGGTGGACGAAGGTCTGGAACCACTGGACCTGATCCTTGGTCTGCGGGCCCCAGACACCGGCCTCGTCGACGGTCGCCCGGTTGTTCTGCCGGGCGACGTCGTTGATCAGGTGTTGCACACACCAGACGCCGTGGGGGTTGTTGGGCCGGTTGTCGCCGATCAGGTCGGCGGTGTCGAAGGCACTGGCGCTCCCCGCGGCGGCGCCGAGGGCCAGCAGCGCTGCCCCGGCCGCCGTCGCCAACCATGCGAAGGCCTTGCTCAGCATCCGGGTCACCAGGGCGAGGCGAGGTAGTTGTAGCAGTAGGCGTTGTTGTCGTACCCGTAGCCCGTGTAGTACCCGTCGCCGTTCCTCATGATCGCTTCACCGGTCTGCGGGCCGACTATGCCGTCGGTCTGGAGCTTTGCCAGGCCGAGAGAGGTGACGTCGGTCTGGAAGGCGCGCACCGCGGCCTCGGTCTGCGGGCCCCAGGTGCTGTCCTCGGCGAGAGTCGGAATCTGGACCAGCATGGCAGAGGCGGTGCCATTGCCAGTTGCGCTCTTGTTGAAGTAGTTGATGTTGTGCTGGACGCACCACACGGCGGCGCCGCTGGTGACGTAGTTGTCACCGATGTACGGCGCCGTTACCGCAGCGGGCCGACTTGGTCGAGCAGCAGGCGTCCTTGCGGCTGGTGGGTGCCGATGCCCGGGACACCGCGCCACTGGCGGCCCTTGGGGAGTGCGGCAGGTGCATCCCTACCTGGACAACGAGGTGGTGCGCGCGGCTTTCGCGATCACCCCCGCTGCACGGCACGGCGTCACCACCTTCAAGCCGCTGCTCGCCGCTGCCTTGCCCTACCTGCCCCGGTGGCTGACCGGCCGCACGAGCAAGGGATCGTTTAGCCGCCAGCTGCTGGCCGGGATGGTCCACAACCGCAAAGCGGTCGCGCACCTGATCCGCAGCAGCGCCCTGGTCACCGCCGGCCTCCTGGACCCGGAACCGGCGGTCACCGCCCTGGCAGGCGTCGAGGGCGTGCACGCCGACGCCCTGTACGACCTTCAACGGCTGACCATGGTGTGCCAGTGGCTGGCCGCCCTCGCCACCAGCTCGCCGGTGGAGACGCCGTGCTGGCCCCTGCCCCACGTGTCCACTGGGCCCGCTGTCCCGGAGGAACGGCTGTGCTGAACCTGAAGTGCGGGCAGTGGTCCATGTTCGCCGGGCACGGCGCCCGGATCTGGGACGCGGTCACGCTCCGGGGCAGCATCGCGGGGCTGGCGGAAGAGATGGCCATCCCCGTGGGCGGCGACGTCGCCGCCACCCGGGCCGCGATCGACGCCTACCTGGAGCAGCTGCGCGCCATGGGGCTGCTGGTCGACTCTCCGGCCCCCCGTCGACGACGCAGGTGGTGGTCACGGTGACGCAGATGATCCACGCCCCGATCGTCCCGCCGTGGCGCAGGCGCCTGCCGGCGTGCATCGCCATGACGGCGGCTCTGTCCGTCCAACTCCTGCCGGACCGCTGGCGAATGCGCACGCGGGTCGTTCTGGCCCGGTCCACCCGCTGGCTCCCAGCAGCGGACCCGCAGCACGTGCGAGGCCTGTACGAGGCCGTCGTGGCCTGCCAACCGCCATGGTGGCCGGGACAGATCGACTGCAAGGAACGCGCGCTCGCCACCGTGCTCGCGACCGCCCTGACCGGTCAACGATGCCATCTGGTGCTGGGGGCCCGCGCCCTGCCGACTGCTTTTCACGACTGGGTGGCTGCCGCCGACGGCATCGAGATCGGGGCCGAGGAGGCCGGCGGCGGCGATCACCCATGGACGCCGGTCTACACCACCCCATGACCGCCGGGGGCGGTGTGACTGAGCGCCCGAGTTGGCGAGTGAGCGCTTCAGTTGGCGGGGCCGAGCGTTTCAGCTGGCCGGAGGGACCGGGGATCGGGCCATCGGCTGCAGTGCAGGCCCCGAGAGCGCTTGCGAGGCCGCTGAGAATTTTCAGGTCATGGTGACGGTGTGTGCGGGAGTGCGAGGGCAAGGAGGGCGATGAGGGCGGAGAACACGGCGCAGGCGGCGAAGCCCGCTTGGAAGCCGGCGGTGGTGTAGTCGGCGGAGCCGGAGACGGCGGCGATGACCGCGCCGATGACGGCGATGCCGATGGTGGCGCCCATCTGGGCTGCGCTGGTGATGATGCCGGAGGCTTGTCCCCGGTGCTCGTCGGCGGCGGTGTTCTGGGCCGCGGTGACCGCACAGTTGTAGACGGCAGGGATGGAGATCCCGTACAGCAGCAGAGCGGGGACGATCCACGGCAAGGAGTGCGCCACGGCAGCCAGGGCGAGCCAGATGAACGCGGCGATCCCGGTGAGGGCGGTGACCAGGGCCGGGCGGCGGGACCCCACCTTGTCGACGACGTGGCCGGTGACCGGGGCGACCGCGATGATCGGGCCGAGCGCCACGGCTTGGGCCAGACCAGCCAGCAGGGGCCGCAGCCCGGCCTCGTGCTGCAGGAACAGGGGCGCGAAGACGATCAGCCCGAGGTAGACCACGTAGACCAGGAAGACGATGGCGACGGCGCTGGAGAAGTCTCGGTCGCGCAGGATGCCCAGATCGAACAGCGGTGTCCGGCGGCGCAGCTCGATGAGGGTGAAGGCGGAGAAAAGGATCACCGCGGCCGCGTACAGCAACGCGGCGGGGAGCGAGTCCCAGCCCCACGTGGGCGCTTGCATCAGGGCGACGACGAGTGCGGCGAGTCCGGCCGCGTTGGTGACCAGGCCGGGCAGGTCCAGCCGCTCGCCCCGCCCTGACCGGACGTCGTGGGGGACGGCCGTGGTGCAGATGAGCCCGACCGCGCAGGCGATGGGGACGTTGATCCAGAAGACCGCCCGCCAGCTGATCTGGTCGATCAGGGCTCCTGTAAGCAGGGGGCCGATGACGTAGAAGACGCTGGCGGCGCCGATGTAGGCGCCGACGGCGCGGCCGCGTTCGGCGGGCGGGTAGGTCTGGGAGACGATGGCGAGCGCGGTGGGGATCAGCAGTGCCGCACCGACCCCTTGCACCGCCCGCCAGGTGATGAGCAGGGCCAGGTCGGGGGCGGTGGCGCTCAGCAGCGATGCGAGGCCGAAGACGGCCAAGCCGACGGCGAAGGTCCGTCGGCGGCCGCAGATGTCGGAGAGCCGTCCGCCCACGGCGACGAAGGCGGCCAGGGTGAGCATGTAGGCATTCATCACCCAGTGCGTCCCCGTACGGGAGGCGTGAAGCTCCCGGTGGATCGTCGCCAGGGCGACGCCGACACCGGTCTCGTCGATGAACGTCATGGCCAGTGCGCCGCTCATCGCGACGAGGACCCAACGGCGGTGCCATCTGTCGGCGATCTCGGTCCCTGGTTCGGTGGACTGGGCCGGCATGGTTGCACCTCGCGGTCGAGGATCGGGATGGCGGCGCATCCCTGTCTTCCCACCGTGACGGGACGCCATGTGCCGCCGCCCGGGTGACAGCCGTCTCAGCGCGAGGTGCCGACGGCAACCTGCGACCGGCTCGGAAGGCGCCAGGCCAGCAGGCCGGTGACCGCCGCCAGGACGAAAAGCGCCCACGCACACCCCATCAGAGCCGCCGTGAAGTCGCGGCCGGTCAGGTGTGCGCTCCTTTGCTGCGGGTCGGCTCCGAGGAGGGCAACGAACAGGGCGCCGAGTACGGCCACGCCCAGAGAACTGGCGAGCTGATTGACCGTCAGAACGATCCCGGAGGCCGCTCCAGCCTCCTGCGGAGGGACAGTGGCAAGGACGACGCCGATCAGCGGCGCCGCCACGAGCCCCTGCCCCACCCCCGCGATCAGGAGCGCGGGCGCCATGACGAGAGCCTCTGTACGGGGCGAGGCGGAAGGCCCGGGGGCCAGCGTGGCGATCAGGACCAGGTAGCCGATCGCCATCGTGACCGCGCCCAGCTTCAAGACCGCGTTCCCATGCCGGACGGCGAACCGCCGCCCGGCGAGCGAGGCCGCCGCGAAGCCCAGCCCGAGCGGCAGGAACCCCACACCGGAAGCGAACGGCGACAGACGCAGCCCCTCCTGGAAGACGTAGGCCAGCAGCAGAAACAGCCCGTAGTTGCCGCAGTAGAACACCAACGCCGCACCCAGCCCCGTGGTGAATCCACGATCCCGGAACAGCGAGGGGGCAATCAGCGGCGCCCGTCCCGCCTTCTCACGGCCCTGTTCGACGCACCACAGCCCCACCAGGGACAGGGCCGATCCGCCGAACGCAGGCCACACCCACCACGGCCAGCCACCGCCACTGCCCCGTACGAGCGGATACACCAGCAGTGTCATCGCCACTGCGGTCAGGACCAGCCCGGGGACATCCGCAGGTCGCCGCATGGCCCCCGTCTGAGGCAGGACGAAGGGCACGCACGAGGCCACGGCCAGGCCGATCGGCGCGTTGACCCAGAACACCGACCGCCAGCCGAGCCCGAGCACGTCAGCGTGGATCAGCGCCCCGCCGACGATCTGCCCGACCACCGCGCCCATCCCGATCGTCACGCCGTACAGCGCCAGAGCACGCGGCCGACGGTCGGGCGGGAAGACGTCCTGGATGATCGAGAGCACCTGAGGCAGCATCACCGCCGCTGCTAGACCCTGCGCCACCCGCAGCCCGATAAGCACCCTGGCCGAGGGCGCCAAGGCGCAACCCACGCTGCACACGACGAACGCCAGCACCCCGGCGAGGAAGACTTCCTTCTTGCCTAGAGAATCCCCCAATCGGCCGCCCGACGTCAGGGCGACGGCATAGGCCAGCACATAGCAGCTGATCACCAGCTGGATATCGCTGAAGCTCGCCCCCAGATCACGCTGGATGGACGGGGCGGCGACGTTCACGATCAGCACGTCCAGGATTCCCATGAACGTGGCGACCAACAGCACGGCCAGCGCCATGCGCTGACGCATATCGACCTGCACAGTGCTCACGCCGCCTCTCGACCTCACTCCAGCCCTCCATGCCGCCGGGGCGACCCTCCCGCTGCCTGCCCAGGTCTCCGGTTTGTCCTCGGCGAGGACGCGGTGGTGGCGGTCCTGCCCGCCAACTGAATCGCCCAGCCGCCAACTCAAGCACTCAGTCGCCAACTGAATCGCTCAGTCACAGGCGGGCCCCGGAAATGAGCCCCCCGCCCCGCCCCCGGCCCCCTAACGGGTGAATCGCTCCATCAGATGCTTGACGTGCGAGGGGCATGAACAGCGGGAACTCGCCGCAGATCACCTAAACGCGTTGATCGAGCACCCACAGCTACCCGCCAATGGGGAGGGTGACTCCCTCAACCCCGACGGCCCCCGTCGCCTCACCAGGGCCACCGCCGGTGATGCGGCTCCAAGACGACGCCCACGCCGCCGCCAAGACCCACGTCAGCACACGGGCCATCGCCGCCCGACTCCCCGCCACGCTGCACCGCGCCTGGCGCCTGAGCTGGCACGCCGACCGCCGCGTCGTCCTGACTCTCGCGGCGTGCACCCTCGCCTACGCCGTCCTGACGGCCGCCGCGCTGCGTACCACCTCTTCGCTGCTCGCCGCTCTTCTCGCGCAAGGGACCACCGCCGAGCGCCTCCACCACGCGCTGCCCGCCCTCACGGTGGTCGCCGCCACGGCCTGCGCGAGCTACATGGCGGACGCCGGCGCCCGTCTGGCCGCGGGTCGCCTGGCCCCACAGGTCAACCGTGACGCCGACCTGGCGGTCATCACCGCCGCCGTCAACGCCGAGTTGGGCGCATACGAAGACCCCTCGTTCGACGACGCCCGCTTTGCCGCCACCCAGGGCGCGGAGAAGACACCCGAACTCATCACCGGTGCCCAGAACCTCATCGCCCCCGGCCTGGGCACAACTCACCGCCGCGGTCGCGGTCGTCGCGACCCTCAACACCCTGCTGCTGCCGCTGCTGCTCCTGGCAGTGCTCCCCCGTGTGTGGGGGGCTGTGCGCGCCGCCCGGCTCGATCACAATGCCGCGCACCGCAGCCTTGCCGACAGCCGCCTGCGCAGGGTTCTCGCCCAGTACACCACCGACCGCGGGACGGCAGCCGAGATCCGCTCCGGCACAATGGGCGAGTTCCTCCTGATCGTTGTGGCCGCGTGCAGTGCAGCCTGCATTGCGCCTTAAGTTCTCATTCAGGCTGTTGCACCGTGTACTCGCGCGTCAGCCTCCATCAATCGGCCGACACGAGTACTGCCCGGTGCCGGGGCGGGGCCACAGGTCAGGTACGGCTACGCAGCACCCCCAGCACGCCACCTCGTACGACTAG
>CAYNNX010000324.1:0-8156 GCA_964398515.1 uncultured Streptantibioticus sp.
GCGACCCCTTGACCCCCAGTCAAGTGCGCTACCAAGCTGCGCCACGTCCCGGTGCTCGCGCCTGCCGGGGTGACCCCGGCCGACCGTGCACGAGAACAATACCGCACTTCGGGGCCGGGGCGCTCGCACCCCAGCCCGGGGACAGATCGTGACAGATCACTCACGATACGCGACACCTCGCCGCCTGGACGCTCACTGTCGCGGCACCCGCGGCGGGCCGTCGAGGAGGTAGCGGGCGCCCGGGCCGCGGTCGGCGGCGGTGTCGTCGGGGTTGTACAGGCGGCAGCGGGTCAGGGAGAGGCATCCGCAGCCGATGCAGCCGGTGAGCCGGCCCTTGAGGGCCTGGAGTTCGGCGATCTGCGCGTCGATGCGGCGCTGCCAGGAGCGGGCGACGGCGGCCCACTCGGTGGCGTTGGGCGTCCGCTCGGCGGGCAGTTCGGCCAGGGCGGCGCGGGTCTCGTCCAGGGAGAGGCCCACCTGCTGAGCCGCGCGGATGAAGGCGACGCGGCGCAGCGTGGCGCGGGGATAGCGGCGCTGGCGGCCGGTGGTGCGTTCGGCCCGGATCAGGCCGAGCTCCTCGTAGTAGCGCAATGCGGAGGCGGCGAGACCGCTGCGCGCGGCGAGTTCGCCGATGGTCAGGCGGTCCTGGGCGTGCGGCTTCGGCATGGCGTCACCCTAGCGCTTGACTTCAAGGGAACTTGAAGTTGCAGGCTCCTGCCATGACTTCCACCTCACTGTCCGCGCCACGCGCCGACTACACCGATCTCCCGCGCCTGATGTCGCTGATGACGGGCGACGAGAAGCACGGGCCGGCCGCCACCTCCACGCTCGACGTGCTCTGGGTCCTCTACGACCGCGTGCTGCGCGTGTCGCCGGACGATCCGCGGGCGGCAGGCCGGGACCGGTTCCTGCTCTCCAAGGGGCACGGTCCGATGGCGTACTACGCCGTGCTGGCCGCGAAGGGGTTCATCCCCGAGGAGTGGCTGCCCAGCTTCGGCACGTACCACTCGCCCCTGGGCCACCACCCCGACCGGACGCTGGTGCCCGGGGTCGAGATCGGCTCGGGTTCGCTCGGCCACGGACTGCCGATCGGGGTCGGCACGGCGCTCGGGCTCAAGGCACAGGGGATCGCGGCGCACACCTGGGTGCTGGTCGGCGACGCGGAGATGGATGAGGGCAGCAACCACGAGGCGGTCGCCTTCGCGGGGGCGGTCGGCCTGGAGAGGCTGAACGTGGTGGCCGTCGACAACTCCTCGGCGACCTACGGCTGGCGCGGCGGCCTCGCCTCCCGCTTCGCCGCCGAGGGCTGGTCCGCGCTCACCGTGGACGGGCGCGATCACCAGGCGCTGTACGAGGCGTTCACCGCGCCCCACCCGGGACGGCCGCACGCGGTCGTCGCACGTGTCGAGCCCAAGTACGCCTGAACAGACGCCAATTCACCGACACGGATTCAAGGAGAACCCCTCGTGAACACCATGCGTGAACGCTTCGCCGCCGTCACCTCCCGCCTGCTGGACGAGGACCCGCGGCTCGCCCTCGTGCTCGCGGTCATCTCCGGTGACCGTTTCGCGGACGCGGCCCGGGCGCACCCCGACCGGGTGATCGACGTCGGGATCCGCGAGCAACTGCTCGTCGGCGCGGCCGGGGGGCTGGCCCTCGCCGGGATGCGGCCGATCGCCCACACCTTCGCCTCCTTCCTCGTCGAGCGCCCCTTCGAACAGGTCAAGCTGGACCTCGGCCACCAGGGGGTGGGCGCTGTCCTGGTCAGCTCGGGCGCCTCGTACGACATCGCCGCGGGGGGCCGCACCCACCAGGCCCCCGGAGACGTCGCCCTGCTCGACACCCTGGAAGGGTGGACGGTCCACGTTCCCGGCCACCCCGACGAGGCCGAGGCCCTGCTGCGGCACGCGGCCGCGGACGGGGACAGCCGGGTCTACGTGCGGCTGGGCGAGGAGTCCAACCGTGACGCGCTGCCTGCCACACCGGGCCGCTTCCAGCGACTGCGGGAGGGCGACCGGGGCGTCGTCGTGGCCGTGGGACCGATGCTCGACCCCGTGTTCGAGGCGACCGAGGGGCTCGACGCGACCGTGCTGTACGCGTCCACCGTGCGGCCGTTCGACGCACACGGGCTGCGCGCCGAGGTGCGGAGGGCGGCGGCCGCGGACGTGGTGCTGGTCGAGCCGTACCTGGCCGGGACCTCGGTGCCCTTCGCGGCCGACGCGCTGCTCGACGTGCCGCACCGCATCCTCGGACTCGGCACGGCCCGCGAGGAGCTGCGCCGCTACGGCACCAGCCGTGAGCACGCCGCCGCCCACGGCCTGGACGCCTCCGGGCTGCGCGAGCGGATCACGGGCTTCCTGCGCTGACTTCCCCCGCGCCCCGGGCGGGGATTCGGCGGTACAGGTCATCGGCGGTGATCTCGATGGCCTCAGCCGTACCCAAAGCCCGGTGCCGTTGTCATCGTGCGTCCTGCCGGAGTCGGCAGGGGTCACGCACGGTCGAAGCCGCGGTGCAGTTCGATGTCCGTTACGGCGTGCCGGTGTGCGGCGAGTTCGACCTCGGCCGCGTGGGCGTAGTGGCGGACCACCTCGGGCGTCAGGAGTTCTTGCGCCAAGGGGTGGTCGGCAAGGGTCGCCAGGGCGGCCTCCAGCGTGGCGGGAACGCGTGTGGCATCGGTGGCACCGGTGGCTTCGTAGGCGTTGCCGGTGCATGGAGGCGGGGGTTCGAGTTTGTTGTCGATGCCGTGGCGCGCGGCTGCCAGGGCTGCTGCGAGGGCGAGGCAGGGGTTGGCGTCCGCGCCCGGTAGGCGGATTTCGAAGTGCAGGCCGTCGCCGTGGCCGATGACGCGGATGGCGCAGGTGCGGTTGTCGATCCCCCAGGTGAAGCGGTCCGGGGCGAAGGAGTTCGGTACGAACCGCTTGTAGGAGTTGGTCGTCGGCGCGTAGAGCGGTGCAAGGACGGGAAGCCCGGCGAGCAATCCGGCGATGGCGTGGAGCCCGAGTTCGGAGGGATGTGTGTCGCCGGCCCCCAGCAGCGGCTCCTGGTCCTCGTCCCACAGGGAGAAGTGGATGTGAAGCCCGCTGGCCAGGCCGGTGGCGGGGGCGGCCATGAAGGTCGCCGCCATCCCCGCCTCGGTGGCGAGGTGCCGTACGGCGTGTTTCATCACCGCGTGTCCCCGGCACGCCGCTCGCGGCTCACCGTAGGGAAAGGTGATCTCGACCTGTCCGGGCGCGCCTTCGGTCTTGAGCGCCTCGGTCGGCAGTCCCGCTCCTGCGAGGGACCTTTGGAGTCGGCGCAGGAACCGGTCGAGGACGGGGTGGTGGTCGAGGGCGTAGTCCAGGTTGTGGGGGGCCGCGGGCCGCAGGTTGCGGTAGCCGGTGTCTGCGGCCTGCTCGTAGGTGCCCCGGTAGAGGAAGAACTCGCTCTCCAGGCCGCTCTTGACGTGCAGGCCGCGGTCGGCGAGGAGGTCGAGCTCGCGCTCCAGCACGCGCGCCGGGGCGGCCTCGACCGGCCGGCCGTCGTGGTGCAGTACGTCGGCGTGGACGAGGGCGGTCCCCGGCATCCAGGGGAGTTCGCGCATCGCGGACAGGTCCGGGCGCACCCGCAGGTCGCCGTAGCCGGTGGACCACGAGGTGAGGTCGAAGCCGTCCACCGGGGTCATGTCGATGTCCGTGGCGAGTACGTAGGCGCACATCTCGGCCCCGTCGACGGCGACGCGGTCGATGAAGTGGCGGGCGTGGTATCGCTTGCCCTTGAGCCGGCCCTGCATGTCGGTGACCGCGAGGAGCACGGTGTCGATCCGGCCGGAGGCGACGAGGGCACTGAGGCGGTCGAGGGTGAGTGGACCGGTCGGGTCGCCCGGCTGCGCGCCGGTGGTGAGCTCGTCGGATACGTGGTGGAGTGCCGGGCTGTGCATCACACGATGTCCTCTCCGAGTGTGGCCATCTCGTCGACGACGCTGTAGGTCGGGGGGACGTAGGAGCGGCGGCCGACGAGGTACCACAGGCTGGCCAGCAGCAGGACGGCGACCAGCGCGACCGATGCGTAGTTGAAGGACTCGGCGGTGATCGGGCTCGTCTGCGGCAGGCAGAACAGCACGGTGACGAACGCCACCCACACGACCGCCACCCAGCCCACCGGCTTGCTCCAGCGGCCGAGGTGCCACGGGCCCGGGATGAAGGTGCGCGAGCGCAGCCGCAGGTAGATGGGGATCGCGTAGGCCGGGGTGATGCCGATGACGTTGATGGCCGTCACCGCGCCGTAGGCCACCGGGGAGTACAGGGACGGCAGCGCGAGCACACCGGCCACGGCGACCGAGCACCACACCGCCAGGTACGGGGTCCTGGTCCGCTTGTCCACGCGGCGCCACAGTCCGGATCCCGGCAGCGCACCGTCCCTGCTGAAGGCGAACACCATCCGGCTGCAGGCTGCCACCTCGGCGTTGCCGCAGAAGAGCTGGGCGACGATGACGACCAGCAGCAGGAACTTCGCTCCCGCGGTGCCGAGTGCGTCGAGGAAGATCTGCGCGGGCGGGACTCCGGTGGCGGTGGCCTGCGTGGCGGCGTAGTCCTGGATGGCGAAGGTCAGACCCGCCAGGAGCACGAATCCGGCGATCCAGGAGGCCCAGATCGAGCGGACGATCCCGCGGGCGGCCGCCACGGACGCGCCCGTGGTCTCCTCCGACAGGTGCGCGGAGGCGTCGTAGCCGGTGAAGGTGTACTGGGCGAGCAGCAGGCCGAGGGCGGTCACGTAGATCGGATTCGACCAGCCGGTGGAGTCGGCGTAGTGCCCGAAGACCCAGCGCGCCGACTGGTGGTGCGACGGGACGAGGGCCAGCGCACCGACGATCAGCGCGACACCGGCGAGGTGCCACCACACGCTGACCGAGTTGAGGACGCTGACCAGCCGGACCCCGAACAGGTTGAGCACCGCGTGCAGGATCAGGATGCAGCCGTAGATCTCCAGGAGGGACCCCGGTGTGGGGTGGAATCCCCACTGGAGGTTCAGCAGGGCGCCGGTGAAGGTGGCGGCTCCGTAGTCGATGCCCGCGATCGCCCCCAGAAGTCCCAGGAGGTTGAGCCAGCCGGTGTACCAGCCCCAGGTGCGGCCGCCGAGCTTCTCCGCCATGTAGTACAGGGCCCCGGACGTGGGATAGGCGCTGGTGACCTCGGCCAGTCCCAGGCCGACGAACAGCACCATCAGGCCGACCGCGAGCCATCCCCACAGCATGACCGCCGGCCCGCCGGTGGTCATGCCGAACCCGTAGAGCGTCATGCAGCCGGACAGGACGCTGATGACCGAGAACGAGACGGCGAAGTTGCCGAACGGGCCCACCCGCCGCACAAGCACCTGCTCGTAACCGAGTTCACGCAACTGCCGGGCGTCGTCGTCGAGTTGCCGGTCCAGCGACCGGGTTGTGTGGGACACCGAAAGACCTCCGAAGTGAACGAGAAGCAATGAGAATGGGTGAGAAGAGGTGCAGCGCCTGCAACGCCTGTCGCCGTTGATCGACTGGCGGCACCGCGCTCACCAGCGCGCCCCCTGGTGAGGGTTGGGGAGACCGGCTGCGGCGAGGCACTGGTTTCGGGCGCGTGTGAACTCCGCCGTGGCCAGCTCCAGCTGCTCGGGCGCCTCGCAGACATAAGCCCATGGCAGCCGGGTGGCGAACGGCCAGAGCGCCTCGAAGACCCTGGCCCCTTCGCGGTAAAGGTTCCCCGCCCACAGTGCATGGGCGAGGTAGTTGAGATCCATCACCAACCGGGCCCCGGGAGCGGCCTGCTCGAACCAGTTGCGCAGCGCCTTGCGCACATGCGGCCGGATGTCCTCACGAGCCCACTGACGATGCATCAGCGGGTCGGCGTGACCGCGTTGCCGCCGGTAGCGGTAGTGCTCGGCGTACGCGTACAGCGGCATCACCTGCAGTGCCGTTCCCGCGGGCGCCCAGGAGGTGACCCAGAGCGTGTAGTCGAAAGCCCGCTGGTGCGATCCCGCGGGCGAACACAGCCACTGCAGCACCCGGTGGAAGCCCTCGCGGTTGCAGGGATGGCGTAACCACACCTGGTGCAACAGCCCCCAGGGGCCGGACGGAAGCATGGGATCGGGGGGCGGCTGCCGGTGCTCTTCCCACCGCCTCCTCACATCGACCTGGGCCAGTGCCAGCCGGCACACCCACGGCACCGGGTCCTGGGGCGCGTAGTGCTCAGCTCGGCGGCACGCGTTTCGCGCCTGGTCCTCCAGCCGCTCGACCAACCGCTCGTGCTCGGGTGTGCCCTTGCTGCCGCGCTGGGCGCGCACCGCCCGTTCCACGGCGACCCGGGCCTGCATGAGAACCGCCTCGGTGCTGTCCGGCTCTTCGGCCAGCCACGTCCGCACCAGGTCGGACTTGGCCGACACAGCGGCCAGAACCTGGCTGCGCGAGGTACGCAGATCCCAGTCGGCACCCGTGTCGACCAGCAGGTTCCGCATGGGGACCCAGTGCCCTGCCCGCACGTCGGCCAGAACCTGACGCAGAGCGTCGTCATGACCGGCCGGGTCGTACACCGGTCCTTGCTGACCGCGACTGGGCGGCGGAGTTCCTCCCATCACCTCACCTCGCACACCGATGGCCGGCCGCCGCGAACCGATGGGGCGAATCCCTGGTAGGCGACACCGTCGCAGAATTGGAAGCACCTCGCCCCGCGTGTGCCTGTGGCATACGCCGCGAAGCGACTGCGGAAGTCAGCATTCCAGCGGGTCATCGGCTGGGGCAGGGGCAATCTGGTCTACCGGAGCGCGGACATGGCGATCCAGATCATGTTCACGCTGACCTGCCGAATCACAGGCACCACAGAAGAATCACCAAGGTAAAAGTCCAGCAGCAGACAAGCCGTCGCGTGTCCGGAATCGATCCCGCCTTGCGGAGCGACCGCACGACGAACTACGGACAGCACGTGGATAAAAAATGGACGGTCACGGTTGGCAAATGTTCAGAATTCAATAGCGAGTGGCGAGTGTCGTGGAGACGGACCATCCGAATGTCCAGGGATCTCCGTGGGAAATGTCGAGATGTCGAGACTGACGCCGAGCGGCGACTCCCCGGGCGCGCCCGCAGTCGCGGGTCGGGAGGGAGAGGGCCGGTGCGCAGCGTTGCCACGCGAAGACGAGCGACGCAGGACCGCTCCCCGGACAATCACCACCTCGTTCCGAACGTTCCGCGGCAACCGCCTTAGAACCGGCGGAGGTTGAAGTGAATGAGGCGTGACGCCAGGGTGGCACCCCCTTCCGCTGCATGACGTCATCCCCCAGGATGACAATCCCTACGAGTCCGGGAACGCCGCCCTTGAACGCCCCCTTGAGGGGGAAGACGTCTGCTGAAATGCAGGAATTCTGCGTATGGGGCGATCCATGAATTCCCGGGCCGACAGAGCTGAACAGAATCGTGAGGCCGCCGACCCGGTCGAAGGGCGCCGGAGCCGATGCCCGAAGGCACCGGCACCCGAAGGCGCAGCCGCGTGGTCGGCGCGACGTGACACCGTGTGCCGGAGCTCCCGCCTGCCGCGTCCCGCTCCAGCCGGGCGATCCCGGCTCAGCGCACCCGCCCACGCGGTTTCAGGGGCCCGGGAGGAAGCTGCGGCGCACGCAGTGGATCCCCGTGGTAGCCGTGGACCTCGCCGAAGCGGGACCCGCGGTTCTCCGACGTCCAGTCGGCACGCGCCCGCGCGATGTCGTCGTGCGACCGCCCGATGAAGTTCCACCACATCACCAGGTGCTCCTCGAAGGGCTCGCCGCCCAGCAGCACCAGGTCGGTGTCGGCGTCGGCGCGCAGCGGCAGGCCGGTGCGGCCGCAGCCGAGGTAGAGCAGGGAGCCGGGGGGCAGTGGGACGCCGTCGACGACCGCGCCGCCCGACATGGTCAGTACCGCGTACTCGAAGTCGCGGTCGAGCGGCAGCCGGACGTCGGCCCCGGCGGTCAGCGACAGATCGGCGCCGACCAGCGGCGAGTACGTGGTGCCGGGCGAGGCCGCGCCGTCCAGCTCGCCCAGGATGACCGTCGCACGCACGCCGGGTGCGGTGACGACGGGCAGGGCGGTGTGGTGCTCGAAGGCGGGGGCGGTGGCGCGGTCCTTGTCGGGGAGCGCCACCCACAACTGGGCGCCGTGCAGGAAGCGGGCGTGCTCG
>CAYNNX010000325.1:0-8118 GCA_964398515.1 uncultured Streptantibioticus sp.
GATAGAGGAAGAGCACGCTGACCGCCGAGAACGCGAGGACGCCGCGCAGATAGGCCGGCCAGCGCATCTCGCTGTCCGGATTCGCACCGATGCCGCGGTAGATCCAACGCTCCAGACGCAGATGCCTCTCGGACTGGTAGACCGCGGCCATGAAGTCGCCGAGCGGCCGGTACACCAGGGCCAGCGCCACAACCAGCGCGGTGACCTGGAGCACGTCAGCAGATATCGGGCTCATCAGTCGCTCAGAACCTCTCCGGGAAGACCAGCGCGACGACCAGGTAACCCAGCAGGGCGACCGAGACCACGAGACCGATGACGTTCTCGACACTCACAGCTTGGCCACTCCCTTCGCGACAAGGCCCACCAACGCAAAGGACGCAAGAGTGGTCAGAACGAAGGCCAGATCGGCCATCGCGTGCTCCTAGAACCGGGGACGAATTTCGGACACCGACGAGTGAAGCCCGCGATCTGCTGTCCGAGCGCTCCGTTGACGCCACCCATACGCGCCGGAACACGCCCCTAACGCCTTACATACGCACGAAGAAAGCCGGTGGGCCGGATCTGTTCGACAGATCCGGCCCACCGGCTTCAAACGCTCGTGGGGCTCAGCGCACTTCTGTGATCTCCGGCCCCCGGCGCATCGGGTCGATGCCGTCCGAGACTCCACCCTCCGGGGGACAACCCCCGGACCCCCGGCAGGGCCGCCCGCTCAGCGCACTTCTGTGATCTCCGGCCCCCGGCGCATCGGGTCGATGCCGTCCGAGAACTTTCCGGGAGCGGTGCCCGCCTGGTCCGGGGCGCCGCCCTCGGGCATCATCTGGGCGTCGTCCGGGAGCTTGAGGACGATCGGGTCGCGGGGGGCCATCGGGGCGTCGCCGCGCCGGATCACGGCGTCCCGGAAGATCTGCTCCAGCACCCCGGCGGCCTGCGGCTGCACCGCGCCCTGGCCGGAGATCACCCCGCGCAGGAACCAGCGCGGCCCGTCGCAGCCGACGAAGCGCACCAGCTGGACACCGCCGGTGCCGTCGGGCAGCTGCACCGGCACCTGGGCCCGCAGCTCCCAGCCGAGCGGGCCCTCCACCTGGTCGACGACGCCGCCGCCCTGGGTGATCCCGGAGGCGATCTCCTCGCGCACCTCGCGCCAGATGCCCTCGGACTTGGGTGCGGCGAACGCCTGGAGCTGGATGGCGCTGTCCTGGAGGACGACGGTCGCGGCGACGATCGAGTCGCCGGCCACCTCGACGCGCAGTTCCATCCCCTCGACGCCGGGCACGTACAGCCCGCCGAGGTCGACCCGCCCCTCGGCGGGGTTCTCGACCTCGCTGACGTCCCACGGGCCGTCCGGCCGCGGCGCGGGTGGCAGGCTGTAGCGGCGGGACTCCTCAGCGGAGTCGTCTGCCGGCTCCTGCGAGCCCGCCTCTTCCAAGCCCGCCTCTTCCACGAGCTGTTCGCGGGCGTCTTCGCGCTCCTTGCGGCGACGACGGAACACGGTCACTGTCCTTCCCCGGTCGAGGTCCGGTCTGCGGCGACCGAAGCGTATCCCTTACCAAGCCTAGAACTCGTCGTACGAGCGGCCGGAGCGCCGACCGCGGCGTGGCCACCGGTGGAGCCGAACCCCCCGTCGGCCCTCGCCGAGCCGGGCAGTTCCGCCACCTCGTGGAAGCGGACCTTCTCGACCTGCTGAACGACCAGCTGTGCGATCCGGTCGAACCGCTCGAACGCCACGCTCTCGCGCGGGTCCAGGTTGACCACGATCACCTTGATCTCTCCACGGTACCCGGCATCGACCGTTCCGGGTGTGTTCACCAGGGATACGCCGCATCGCACGGCGAGGCCGGAGCGCGGATGCACGAAGGCCGCGTACCCCTCGGGCAGGGCGATGGAGATGCCGGTGGGCAGCAGGACGCGCTCGCCGGGATCGAGCTTGGCGGCCTCGGTCGTCACCAGGTCGACCCCGGCGTCCCCCGGGTGCCCGTAGGCGGGGATGGGCACCTCGGGGTCGACGCGGCGGATGAGCACGTCGACGGGCTCGCGGGCGGGGCTCACGGGTTCACCTCGAAGGCTCGGGCCACCCGGAGCCGGTCCGGGTCGGCGAGGGCGGCGTTGATCTCCTCGGGGCGGCCGTTCCTGGTGAAGTGGTCGAAGGCGACCTCGATGAAGAGCGCGTCGGCGCGGACGGCGACCGGGCCGTCGGGGCCGCCGATGCGGCCTTCGGCGCTTCCGTAGATCTTGCGCCCGGCGACGCCGGTGCAGCGGGCGCTCAGGTACAAGGTGGTGCCGACCGGGACCGGGCGGACGAAGTCCGTCTCCAGGCGGCCGGTGACCGCGATGACCCGCAGCAGCCAGTTGAGGGAGCCGAGCGTCTCGTCCAGCGCGGAGACCAGTACGCCGCCGTGGGCCAGGCCGGGCGCTCCCTGGTGGGCCGGCTGGACCGTGAACTCGGCGGTGACGGTGACCCCTTCGCCCGCCCGGGCCGCCAGGTGGAGGCCGTGCGACTGGCCGTCGCCGCATCCGAAGCACTGGTCGTAGTGGGTGCCCAGCAGCGTGCCGGGCGCGGGTGCGTCGGGGTGGCGTACGGGACGACCGGCGTCCGGCGGTGGCGTCAGCGCCTCACGCCGGGGGCTCTCGGTTGACTTGGCTCCACTCACGGCCCGAACCCTACCCTCCTGGGGGTGCCGGGCCCTCCCGCCCGCCGTGCCAAGCTGGTCTCATGCAGCCTTACGACGAACGCCTCACCGTGCCCGCTTCCTGGTGGATCATGGCGGTCCTGAGCGGGATCGCCTGCGGCCTGGTCGCGATGCCCTTCGGCACGCTCCCGCTGCTGGGGGCGTTCGCCGCGGGGACGGCGTTGTCCTGCGCGCTGGTCAGCTCCTACGGCTCGGCGCGGATCCGGGTGGTGGCGGGCTTCCTGGTGGCCGGCGACGCGAAGATCCCGGTCACGGCGCTGGGCGAGGCGGTCGTGCTGGACCCGGAGGAGGCGCGGGCGTGGCGCACGTACAAGGCCGACACCCGGGCCTTCATGCTGCTGCGCTCCTACGTGCCGACCGCGTTGAAGGTCGAGGTCACCGATCCCGAGGACCCGACGCCGTACGTGTACCTGTCGACGCGGTCGCCGGGGCGGCTGGCGGCGGCGCTCGAAGCGGTCAGGGCTGAGCGCTAGCGGGGGGCTCGGGAGGCTGGGACGGCTCCCAGGGGACGTGCCGCGCCCGCAGGTCGGCGCGGATGCGGTGGGCGACCCGGCGGGTGTCGCGCCGGTTGAGTGCGGCGCCGACGGCGGCGCCGACCATCAGGGGGGTCAGCGTCGGCAGGTGGCGGACGCCGCGCTTGAGGAGCTTCTTGCGCAGTTCGCGCTTGGCCTGGCTGCTGAAGGCGATGGTGAGGCTTGAGGGCCTGGCGGCCTGTATCCCGCGTTCCCCCGCCCATTCGGCGAGGTAGACGGCGGCGCGGTCTTTGACGTTGCCGGGCGCGCGCAGGCCATAGACCTCGTGGAGCTCGGCGATGAGTTTGTACTCGACGGCGGCGCAGGCCAGCGTCTCGGTGGCCAGCTCGGCCGCCAGCGCGGGCGGTACGGGGAGCATCGCGACGGCGCCGACGGCGGCTCCCACGCTCGTGGTGGCGTTGACGGCGCCCGCGACCAGCTTGTCCGCGATCTCCTCGGGGCCCAGGGCCGGAAACTGCCTGCGCAGTGCCTCCAGATCGCGCACGGGGATGCGCGGGGCCGCTTCCACGAGCCGGTCGGCGAGCGCCGTCACGCCGGTCCTCGCCCCCTGGACGGCACCGTGGACGGTCCGCCGGGCGAGCCGCCCGGTGCGTCCTCGCCAGTCGTCTCGGCCGGGCTCCGGCGGCACCGCGTCATACGGCTCGGCCGGGCCCGGCCCCGGGACATCGCTGGTCATGTGGTGGCTGCGTCGTTTCCGGAACGGTACGGAGCCTGCCACGGCCGGCCCGACCGTCAGGCCGCGCAGTCGCGGCAGATGGGCTGGCCGTTCTTCTCCGTGGCCAGCTGGCTGCGGTGGTGCACCAGGAAGCAGCTCATGCAGGTGAACTCGTCCGCCTGGCGGGGCAGCACCCGTACCGACAGCTCCTCGTTGGACAGGTCGGCGCCGGGCAGCTCCAGCCCTTCGGCCTGCTCGAACTCGTCGACGTCGACCGAGGAGGTCGACTTCTCGTTCCGGCGGGCCTTCAGCTCCTCGATGCTGTCCTCGTTGAGGTCGTCGTCGGTCTTGCGTGGCGTGTCGTAGTCGGTAGCCATGGCGCTCTCCCCCTCTGGGTGTTTGCGGTATCTCCAGCGCACGTAACGCGCGAGGGGCCGGACTTGTGCCCGACCCGAGGCGGAGATTTTGCCTCACATCAAGGCCTGTTACTCAATCGACACCCAACCGCACCCCCGAAGAGGTGATCATGTCGACTGCCGATCATGACCCAACACGGTCCGAATGTCGCACTTCACGTATGCCGTCACGTGTACTTCCCGTGATCATGACCTGCGGAAACATGGATTTTTCGGCTTTTTCAGCAGGTTTCTGATGACGCTCTGTATGCATGGCCGAAATCGCATGTGCGATCGGTCACAGGGCTTGAAGCGTTGGGACGATCCGGATTATTTCGCCCGAAGCGAACCGACCTCGGGCGTGGCTCGGGCATGGTCAGACCGGGACGGCGACTCGCATCACCAGGCCCCCGCCGTCGCGGGGGACGGCGGCGATCGTCCCGCCGTGGGCCCGGGCCACCGACCGGACGATGGACAGGCCGAGCCCGACGCCCTTGTCGCTGCCGGTCCGCTCGGTGCGCAGCCTGCGGAACGGCTCGAAGATGTTGTCCAGCTCGTAGGCGGGCACCACGGGACCGGTGTTGGCGACCGTCAGCACGGCGTGGCCGCCCTGTATGCCGGTGGTCACCTCGACCCAGCCGTCCGGCACGTTGTAGCGCACGGCGTTCTGCACGAGGTTGAGGGCGATCCGCTCCAGCAGCACACCGCTGCCCTGGACGACGGCGGGCGAGAGGTCGGCGCTGCGCAGCTCCACGCCCTTGGCCTGGGCCTCCGCGCGGGTCTGGTCGATCGCCTGGGAGGCCGCCTCCGCCAGATCGACCGGTTTTCGCTCCAGCACCTCGTTGTCGCTACGGGCGAGCAGCAGCAGGCCCTCCACCAGCTGCTCGCTGCGCTCGTTGGTCGCCAGCAGCGTCTTGCCGAGCTGCTGGAGGTCGGGCGAGGTGTCGGGGTCGGCGAGCTGGACCTCCAGCAGTGTGCGGTTGATCGCCAGCGGGGTACGCAGCTCGTGCGAGGCGTTGGCGACGAAGCGGCGCTGCGACTCGAAGGAGCGGTCGAGGCGGTCGAGCATGTCGTCGAAGGTGTCGGCGAGCTCCTTCAGCTCGTCGTCGGGGCCGTCCAGCTCGATGCGGCGCGACAGGTCCGACCCGGCGACCGCCCGCGCGGTGCGGGTGATCTTGCCCAGCGGCGACAGCACGCGCCCGGCCATCATGTAGCCGAAGGCGAATGCCACCACGGACAGCCCGAGCAGGGCCAGCAGCGACTGGCGCAGCAGGTGGTCGAGGGCCTGCTCGCGCTGTAGCCGCATGCAGTCGTTGAGGGCGTTGGTGAACTCGTCCGGCGTCGCGTTGCCGGGCAGGTTCGGGCACGAGTTCCCGGTCGCGTGGAGCTGGCCGGTCAGGATGCGGAACGGCAGCGAGCTCGCCTGGTGCATCGCCTGGGCGTCGAGCAGGTAGTTGATGAGCAGCAGCAGCACACCGGCGATCAGGAACATCCCGCCGTAGAGCACGGTGAGCCGTATCCGGATCGTCGGCCGCAGCCACGGCGGGCCGGGCTCGGGCGGGCGGGGGTCCCAGGCGGGACGTGGCGGGGCGGCGGGGGGCGGTCCGGGGATCGGGGAGACGGTCATGCGGCGCCTCGGTCAGATCCGGTAGCCCGAGCCGGGCACGGTGACGATGACGGCCGGCTCACCGAGCTTGCGGCGCAAGGTCATCACCGTGACCCGCACCACGTTGGTGAAGGGGTCGGTGTGCTCGTCCCACGCCTTCTCCAGCAGCTGCTCCGCCGAGACCACCGAGCCCTCGCTGCGCAGCAGCACCTCCAGCACCGCGAACTCCTTGGGCGCCAGATGGATCTCGCGGCCGTCGCGGAACACCTCGCGGCGGTTGGGGTCGAGCTTGATCCCGGCGCGCTCCAGGACGGGCGGCAGCGGCACGCTCGTACGCCGGCCCAGCGCGCGCACCCGGGCGGTGAGCTCGCTGAAGGCGAACGGCTTGGGCAGGTAGTCGTCGGCGCCCAGCTCCAGGCCCTCCACCCGGTCGCTGACGTCCCCGGCGGCGGTGAGCATCAGCACGCGGGTGGGCATGCCGAGGCCGACCAGCTTGCGGCAGACCTCGTCGCCGTGGACCACCGGCAGGTCGCGGTCGAGGACGACGACGTCGTAGTCGTTGACCCCGATGCGTTCCAGCGCGGCACCGCCGTCGTAGACGACGTCGACGGCCATGGCCTCCCGGCGCAGGCCGGTGGCGACCGCATCAGCGAGCAGCTGCTCGTCCTCGACGACGAGTACGCGCACGGGCAGGTCCTGCCAGGTGAACGGTCCGGTGCACTCCATCCTGCCTCGGATGCCCGTAAATCGGCGGTAAGGGCGGGCTGCGGGGAGCAGGGGGGGCGCCGCGGGGCGGTTGAGGATTACTTGAGATTTGTTGGAGCGCCGAGGTTTCCGCTTCGCCGCGGGCGGGGAAGACGAGTGCAATCCCGCGATCACGCTCACCACTGGGCGCTTCGGTCTTCGCCTTTTCCCGTGATCGCCCAAGAACCGTACGACCGCCCTGTGCCAACGACGACGACGAGGGGGCGCCATGGATGCGTTCACCACCGGGATCATGCAGCGCATAAGGAACACCGAGAGCGATCTGAACCGTGCCCGCGAGTCGGGGGACGAGTTCCTCGCGGAGGTGGAGCAGGCCGAGCTCGACGATCTTCGCCGGCTCGCCGCCGAGCACGGTGTCGAGGTCGAGTCCGCCTCCCGGGTCGCCTAGCCGCGAAGCGGGCCTGCGCCCCGGACCCGAGACGGGTGCCGGGGCGTTCGCATGCCCGCCGGCGGCCCGGGCGCGCATGCGGGCTCAAGGGGCGCTGCGGCGCCGCTCAGTCGTGCCAGGCGCCCAGCTCGTCCAGCAGTCCCTGCAGCGGCTCGAAGAGGCCGGGCGGAGCCGCCACCGTCAGCTCCGGCGAGGCGGGCTCACCCGGGCGGGCGCCGGTCAGCGCGCCCGCCTCCCGGGCGAACAGGGCGCCAGCCGCGAAGTCCCAGGGGTTGAGCCCCCGCTCGTAGTAGCCGTCGAGGCGGCCGCAGCCCAGGTCGCACAGGTCGATCGCGGCCGAACCGCCGCGCCGGATGTCCCGCACCCGGGGCAGCAGGGCGCGCACCACCTCCGCCTGGGCGGCGCGCCGCTCGGCGCGGTAGCCGAACCCGGTGGCGATCAGCGCCTGCTCGAAGGGGGCCGCCGGGCGGCAGCGGGCCCGCACTCCGTTGACGTGGGCGCCCCCACCGATCACGGCCTGGTACGTCTCGCCGCGCATCGGGGCCTCGACCACACCCACGACGGTCTCGCCGTCCCGCTCCGCGGCGATGCTCACGGCCCAGGACGGCAGCCCGTACAGGTAGTTGACGGTGCCGTCCAGCGGGTCGATCACCCAGCGCACGCCGCTGATGCCGGTGCGGCTGGCGCCCTCCTCGCCCAGCAGGCCGTCGTCGGGGCGCCGTTCGGTGAGGTAGTCGGTGATCAGCTTCTCGGCGGCGATGTCCATCTCGGTGACCACGTCGATGGGGCTGGTCTTGGTGGCGGCCACGTCCAGGTCGGCGGGGCGGCCGTCGCGCAGCAGGGCGCCCGCGCGGCGGGCGGCCTCCAGCGCGGTCTCCAGCAGTTCGCGGTTCAGGTCGTCGGTCACGGTGGCCGGGGTCCTCTCGTCGGTCATCAGTCGCGCCCCGCCGCCGCCGGGCGCGGGGTGCGGGCCGGGCAGCAGCCGACCGGGCACACGTCGTGGCTGGGGCCGAGCGCGCCCAGGGCGCACCGCTCGACGGGGGCACCGCGTTCCGCGGCGGCGCGTTCGGCGACGAGCTCGCGCACGGC
>CAYNNX010000326.1:0-8078 GCA_964398515.1 uncultured Streptantibioticus sp.
GCGGCGCTCGCCCGCACCCCCGCACAGCTCGACGTGCTCGGCCGCGCCGGGGTCGTGGACGCCGGCGGGCGCGGACTGGTCGCCGTCCTCGGCGCGCTCGCCCGCGCGGTCTCCGGGGAGGCCGAGGCGCTGCCGCCGGTCGAGTCGTGGCAGCCGGTGCCGCAGCCCCCGCAGGCCTGTCCGGGGCAGCGCGATCCGCACCTGGCCGACGACGGCCCCGCCTTCGAGGTGATCTACCTGCTGGAGGCGGCCGACAGCGCGATCCCCGCCCTGCGCGAGACGCTCGACGCGCTCGGCGACTCGCTGGTCGTCGTCGGCGGCGACGGCCTGTGGAACGTCCACGTGCACGTGGACGACGCGGGCGCCGCCGTCGAGGCCGGGGTGGACGCCGGACGCCCGTACCGCATCCGCATCACGCACTTCGGCGACCACGTGGGCGGCGCGGTCCGCCGGGACGAGCGCGCCGGGCCGCTCGCCGCCCGCGCGGTGGTCGCCGTGGTCGACGGGGAGGGGGCGGCCGAGCTGTACGCCGAAGCGGGCGCCACCGTGGTCGCCGTACGCCCCGGCGAGCGGCTGACCAGCGGGGACCTGGCCGAGGCGGTACGCCGCGCACGCGCCCGCGAGGTCGTGGTGCTGCCCAACGACGGCGAACTGCGCGAGGTCGCGGGCGTCGCCGTCGAGCAGGCGCGCGCGGAGGGGGTGCGGGTCGCCCTGATCCCCACCCGCTCCGCGGTGCAGGGCATCGCCGCGCTCGCCGTCCACCAGCCCTCCCGCCGCTTCGACGAGGACGTCGTGGCGATGACCGCCGCGGCCGGCGCCACCCGCTACGCCGAACTGGCCGTCGCCGAGCGGGAGTCGTGGACCATGGCCGGGGTGTGCCAGGCCGGGGACGTGCTCGGTCTGATCGACGGGGACGTGGCCGTCATCGGCGGCAACCTGGTCGAGACCGCGGTGATCGTGCTCGACCGGATGCTCGCGGCCGGCGGCGAGATGGTCACCCTGGTCCTGGGCTCCGGCGCCCCCGCCGACCTCGCCGACCGCCTCCAGGCGCACGTCCGCGACAGCCACCTCGCCGTCGACACCGTGGTCTACCAGGGCGGCCAGCGCACCTGCCCGCTGCTGATCGGCGTCGAATAGTCCGCCTCCGGTCCGCGTCGAACAGGCCGGAAGAGCCCGTCGTGCCGCCCGCCTGTCGGTGGTGTGCGCGAAGATGGCAGCGATGGCTGTCCTGGACGAACCTCTGCGCAAGGTCGTCGGCGACCGCACCGCGAAGGTGCTCGCCGACCACCTCGACCTGCACACCACCGGCGACCTGCTGCACCACTACCCCCGCCGGTACGCCGAGCGCGGCGAGCTGACCCGCCTGGCCGACCTGCCCCTCGACGAGCACGTCACCGTCGTCGCACAGGTCGCCAAGGCCGAGAAGAAGACCTACAACCGCGGCCAGGGCGTGCGGCTGGAGGTCGTCGTCACCGACGGCAGCGGCTCGCTGCAGCTGGTCTTCTTCAACAAGGCCGCCCACTTCCACCACACCCGGCTGATCCCCGGCCGCCGCGGGATGTTCGCCGGCAAGGTCACCGTCTTCAACCGGGTGCGCCAACTCGCCCACCCCGACTACCAGTTGCTCGACGCAGAGGACGGCCAGGAGGCCGTGGACGCCTTCGCCGGGCGGCTGCTTCCGCTCTACCCGGCGTGCAAGCAGATCGCCTCCTGGCAGATCGCCAAGTGCGTCGAGACGGCCTTGAACCAGCTGGACCCCGACCGGGTCGCCGATCCGCTCCCCGGCGCCCTGCGCGCCTCCCGCGGCCTGGCCCCGCTGGCCGAAGCCCTGGAGAAGGTGCACCGGCCCCGTACCAGGGCCGACATCGCCGACGCCCGGGAACGGCTCAAGTGGGACGAGGCGTTCGTCCTCCAGGTCGCGCTGGCCAGGCGCCGCGCGGACGACGCCGCCCTGCCGGCCGTGGCGCGCCGGCCACGCGAGGACGGACTGCTCACCGCGTTCGACGCCCGCCTGCCGTTCACCCTCACCGAAGGCCAGACCAAGGTCTCCGCCGAGATCTTCGGCGACCTGGCCACCGAACACCCCATGCACCGCCTGCTCCAGGGCGAGGTCGGCTCCGGCAAGACCATGGTCGCGCTGCGCGCCATGCTCGCCGTCGTCGACTCCGGCGGGCAGGCGGCGATGCTCGCCCCCACCGAGGTCCTCGCCCAGCAGCACCACCGCTCGATCACCGAGATGATGGGCGACCTCGCCGAGGCGGGGATGCTCGGCGGCGCGGACGTCGGCACCAAGGTCGTGCTGCTCACCGGCTCCATGGGCGCCGCCGCCCGCCGCCAGGCGCTGCTCGACCTGGTCAGCGGCGACGCCGGGATCGTGGTGGGCACCCACGCCCTCATCGAGGACAAGGTCGCCTTCCACGATCTGGGCCTGGTCGTCGTCGACGAGCAGCACCGCTTCGGCGTCGAGCAGCGCGACGCCCTGCGCGGCAAGGGCAAGCGCCCCCCGCACCTGCTGGTGATGACGGCGACCCCGATCCCGCGCACGGTGGCCATGACGGTCTTCGGCGACCTGGAGACCTCCGTGCTCGACCAGCTCCCGGCCGGGCGCTCCCCGATCGCCACCCACGTCGTCCCGGCCAAGGACAAGCCGCACTTCCTCTCCCGCGCCTGGGAGCGCGTCCGCGAGGAGGTCGAGGGCGGCCACCAGGCGTATGTGGTGTGCCCGCGCATCGGCGACGAGGACGAGGGGGACAGGCCCAGGCAGAAGTCCCCCGAGGACGAGGCCGAGCGGCGTCCGCCGCTGGCCGTGCTCGACGTCACCGAGCAACTGGTCGCCGGAGCGCTGAAGGGGCTGCGCGTCGAGGTGCTGCACGGCCGCATGCAGCCCGAGGCCAAGGACGACGTGATGCGGCGCTTCGCCGCCGGGCAGGTGGACGTGCTGGTCGCCACCACGGTGATCGAGGTCGGGGTCAACGTGCCCAACTCCACCGTGATGGTGATCATGGACGCCGACCGCTTCGGCGTCTCCCAGCTGCACCAGCTGCGCGGCCGGGTCGGCCGCGGCTCGGCGCCGGGGCTGTGCCTGCTGGTGACCGACATGCCCGCGGCGAGCGCCGCCCGCGCCCGGCTCGACGCGGTGGCCGCCACCCTCGACGGGTTCGAGCTCTCCCGCGTCGACCTGGAGCAGCGCCGCGAGGGCGACGTCCTCGGCCAGGCCCAGTCCGGCACGCGCTCCAGCCTGCGCATGCTCGCCGTCATCGAGGACGAGGACGTCATCGCCGCCGCCCGCGAGGAGGCCACCGCCCTGGTCGCCGCCGATCCCGAACTCACCGGCCACCCCGAGCTGTTGACCGCGCTGGACGCCCTGCTCGACGCCTCGCGCGAGGAGTTCCTCGAAAAGGGCTGATGCGGCACCGGACGCGGCTTCGCCGAGGCGCGATTGTCAGACCCCCCTGGGAGAATGGACCCAAGTCCCGGCCGATCCACCGAGGATGGGCCGAATCGGACCCTAGGGGGCTCAAACATGGCGTTCCGTCACATCAACGAACTCCCGCTCGGCGACAAGGTCTTCAGGATCGAGCTCGCCAGCGAGGACGACACCACCGTCACCGTGAACCTCGCCGGCTGGAGCGAGTCCCAGCCGCAGACCCCGCTGGCCTCGGGCGAGCTGCGGCTGCCCCTGCAGGACGTGGCCTCGCTGCGCCTCGCCCTCAACCGCGCGCTGCGCGCCCTCGCCCTCGTCGCCGACGTGGCCGAACCGATACCCGACCGGGACGTGTTGCGAGAGCTCTACCCCGGGCACGGCGCGCCCTGGGTGCCGCAGCACGAGGAGGAGCTGGTCCGGCGCTTCCACGACGGCGAGACCATCGCCCGCGTGGCGGCCCGCTTCGGCCGCACCCCCGACTCGGTGCGCACCAAGCTGCGTGAGCTGGGCCACGACCCGCGCCGCCCGGAGTACTGCCCGCCCGACGGCTGCCTGTCGTGGTCGCGGTACGCCTCTCCCGCGCTGGTCGGGGCCGTCGAGGAGCCGGGCCGCGGCTGAGATACGTATCGTGGTGGAGCGGTGCCGTGCAGGGCGCCGCTCCACCACGCAACCGAGGACGTGACCGACGTGACCCGCGTGATCGCCGGCGCCGCAGGCGGCCGCCGGCTCGCCGTGCCGCCAGGGCAGGGCACCCGCCCCACCTCCGACCGGGCGCGCGAGGGGCTCTTCTCCACCTGGCAGTCGCTGCGCGGCTCCCTCGAAGGGGCGCGCGTGCTCGACCTGTTCGGGGGGTCGGGTGCCGTCGGCCTGGAGGCGCTCTCCCGGGGCGCCGGCCACGTCCTGCTGGTCGAGGCCGACGCCCGCGCCGCCCGGGTGATCCGGGAGAACGTGCGGGTGATCGGCCTGCCCGGCGCCGAGGTGCGCGCCGCCAAGGCCGAGCGGCTCATCGACGGCCCGCCGCCGGCCGCCCCCTACGACGTGGTCTTCCTCGACCCGCCCTACGCCGTCACCGACGAGCGGATACGCGAGATCCTCCTCACACTCCGCGCCCAGGACTGGCTCGCGAAGGACACCCTGGTCACCGTGGAGAGGGCCACCAGAGGCGGAGAATTCCGCTGGCCCGAGGGGTTCGAGGGCCTTCGGGCCCGTCGCTATGGCGAAGGGACGCTTTGGTACGGTCGCGCCGCCCAGGTTACCGACGCGTCATGACCCGTCCGGAGAGCGAGGAGTCACCGTTGCGCCGCGCAGTCTGTCCGGGGTCCTTCGACCCCATCACCAATGGCCACCTCGACATCATCGCCCGCGCGTCGCGCCTGTACGACGAGGTGTACGTGGCCGTGATGATCAACAAGTCCAAGCAGGGCCTGTTCACGGTCGAGGAGCGCATCGACCTCATCGAGCGGGTCACGCGCGAGTTCGGCAACGTCCGGGTGGAGGCCTTCCACGGGCTGCTGGTCGACTTCTGCAAGCAGCGCGACATCCCGGCCATCGTCAAGGGCCTGCGGGCGGTGAGCGACTTCGACTACGAGCTGCAGATGGCCCAGATGAACAACGGCCTGTCGGGTGTCGAGACGCTCTTCGTCCCCACCAACCCCACGTACAGCTTCCTCTCCTCCAGCCTGGTCAAGGAGGTCGCGGCCTGGGGCGGCGACGTCTCCCACCTGGTGCCCGGCCCGGTCCTGGACGCGCTGCGCGCGAAGCTCGCCCGGCCGTGAGCAGCGCCGCACGCCCCGCCTTGCCTGACGATTCGCCAGTCAGTGGGCCGCGGGCCCCCGCTGGTCGTAGAGTCTGCTTCACCCGCCCGGCTCCCGCCGGGCCCCGGGAACGCCGGGTTCCGCCGAGGAAAGACTGACGCGCTCATGGACGTGCAGAAGAAGCTCGACGAGATCGTCGCGGCCGTCGAAGGCGCGCGCTCCATGCCGATGTCCGCCTCCTGCGTGATCAACCGCGGCGAGCTGCTCGCCATGCTCCAGGAGGTCCGCGACGCCCTGCCCGACTCGCTCTCCCAGGCCGAGGCGCTCCTGGGCGACCGCGAGCAGATGGTCGCCGAGGCTCGCGCCGAGGCCGAGCACATCATCGCCGCCGCCCATGAGCAGCGCGGCTCGCTGATCGCCCAGACCGAGGTGGCCCGGGTCTCCCAGGAGGAGGCCGACCGCATCCTGGCCGAAGCACGCCGCGAGGCCGCGGAGATCCGCGCGGAGGCCGACGACTACGTCGACAGCAAGCTCGCCAACTTCGAGGTGGTCCTCACCAAGACCATCGGCTCGGTCGACCGCGGCCGCGAGAAGCTGCTCGGCCGCGACCCCGGCGCCGGCGGCATGGCGGACCCCGAGTACGACGAGGCGCCCGAACGCAGCGCCGACCCGGCCGAACTGCGCCGCCGCGCCGACGCCTACGTGGACGCCAAGCTCGGGGCGTTCGAGAACGCGCTGGCCAAGACCCTGGAGGCGGTCGGCCGCGGCCGCCAGAAGCTCACCGGCCACCGCCCCGTCGACGAGCTCGCCGCGCATCTGGCCGCCCAGGACGGCGTCGCGGCCGCCGTCCACCAGAGCGACGCCGAATACCTCGCGGGGCTCGCCGGCAAGGCGCCGCTGGCCGAGGAGGCGGCGGAGCCGGTGCCCGCCCCCCAGCCGATCCACCAGGGCGAGCAGGGCTACGGCTACCCCCAGCAGTCCGACTACGCCCCCGCCGCCCACTACGACGGCGGCTACCAGGACCCCTACCAGCAGCCGCAGTCCGGCTACGACGCCTACGGCAACCCGCTGCCCGCCTATCCGCAGCACGAGGAGTACGCGGCCGGATACGGCGGCTGGCAGGGGCACGGGTACGAGCAGCAGCCCCAGATCGCCCAACAGCCCCATATCCCGCATCAGCCGCAGCACCACCAGCAGTACCCGGGGGCCGCGCCGGGGCTGGACGAGACCAGCTTCTTCGACACCGGCCTGATCAACCTCGACCAGTTGCGCGAGCTGGAACAGGGCCGCTGACCGCCCTGCGGCACCGGGCCGAGTTGGGCCAGGCGCGCCGGTCCAGTATCCTGACACCTCCGGCCCTTGCACGAGCCGGTTTCCGGCTGCCCTCTTCCGGGACGGCCCACGCCGTACGGCACATGCACCGAGGAAAGCAGGAAGCCATCAACGCCCGCCTTGACCACCGCGACCCGCTCGTGTTCGACACGCGTGAGCTGGGTCGTCGTCCTGGTGCGATGAAGCGGGTTTCGCGCACGGTGTCGGCGCCTGCGGATCTCGGCATCGCCGAGGTGATCGGGGTCCCCGAGGGGTCCCCGGTCGAGCTCGCACTGCGTCTCGAATCGGTGATGGAGGGGGTGCTCGTCACGGGCACCGCCTACGCCCGGGTCGAGGGCGAGTGCGTAAGGTGTCTGGAGCCGATCGAGCGCGAGCTCGAAGCGGACTTCCAGGAGCTGTACTCCTACCCCGACGCCGAGGAGCGGTTCGGCGGCGACGCCGGCGAGGCCGAAGGCGACGAAGAGGAGACGCTCCTTCTCGAGGACGAGATGTTCGACCTCGAACCCGTGCTGCGGGACGCGGTGGTGCTCGAACTGCCGCTGCAGCCGGTGTGCCGGGAGGACTGCCCGGGGCTGTGCTCGCAGTGCGGAGCGCGGCTCGCGGACGAGCCCGACCACCATCACGAGGCCACCGACATCCGGTGGGCGGCCTTGCAGGGACTCGCCGACACCCTCCAGGGCGGCGAGAAGGACAACGCGAGCGGCGCCGAGGACGGCGTCGACGAGAAGCAGGAGAAATAGCCGTGGCTGTTCCGAAGCGGAAGATGTCGCGCAGCAACACGCGCCACCGCCGTTCGCAGTGGAAGGCTGCGCCCGTGAGCCTGGTGGCGTGCGAGCGCTGCCACGAGCCCAAGCAGCAGCACATCGCGTGCCCCAGCTGCGGCACCTACAACAAGCGCCAGGTCCTCGAGGTCTGATCGGCAGGTGACAGGCTCCATGTCAGATGCCGATCGCAGTCCCCGCAATGGCGGGGAGGATCCGGCTCAGGCGGACACGGCCTCGTCCCACACGCGTCTGGAAGGGCGGCTCGGGTACACACTCGACCCCGCCCTTCTGGTGCGTGCGCTGACCCACCGCTCGTTCGCCTACGAGAACGGCGGACTGCCGACCAATGAGCGGCTGGAGTTCCTCGGGGACTCCGTCCTCGGTCTGGTGGTCACCGACACGCTCTACCGCGCCCACCCCGACCTGCCCGAAGGCCAGCTGGCCAAGCTGCGGGCCGCGGTGGTCAACTCCCGGGCGCTGGCCGGGGTGGCCCGCGGTCTCGACCTGGGCCGCGGTGCGCTATACTGAACATATGAGCAATTGCTCATATGTTCGCGACCTGCTACTGAGCGAGACTTCGGTCCACGCGCTGGCCGAGACCTTCAAAGTCCTCGGCGATCCGACGCGCGTCCGCCTCCTGGATGCGCTCTCGCGCGCCGAGCTGTGCGTCTGCGACGTCGCCGGCCTGCTCGGCCTGACCGAATCGGCCGTCTCCCACCAGCTCCGGCTGCTGCGCGGGATGCGGCTCGTGAAGTCGCGCCGTGAAGGGCGGCACATCTACTACTCGCTCGACGATCACCACAT
>CAYNNX010000327.1:0-7998 GCA_964398515.1 uncultured Streptantibioticus sp.
TGGCCGGGATCGCCGCGGGGTTCGCGGTGTTTTCGGTGGCGGTGGCGCTCCTCGACGTAGGGCTCGCCGCCGTAGACCTCGCGGACGATGGAGCCCTCGGCGAGCTTGGCCGGGTAAAGGCCGAGCCGCATGGTGCCGCCCAGGTCGCCCTTGCCCTCCACGATGTCCATCTGCTCGGCCATGGTGGAGATCACCGGGTGCGCGGTGGCCGGGTCGAACTCGGTGGAGTTGGCGTCGCTGATCCCCGCGAGGTTGCGGGCCGCCTCGATGACCACGCACTGCAGGCCCAGGCACAGGCCCAGCAGCGGGATCCGGTTCTCCCGGGCGTAGGCGATCGCCGCCACCTTGCCCTCGACACCGCGGTCCCCGAAGCCGCCGGGGACGCAGATCGCGTCGACGTCGGCGAGCTGCTGCTCGGCACCGGTCCGGGTGGCGCAGTCGTCGGAGGTGACCCACTTGATCTTCACACGGGCGTTGTTGGCGAACCCGCCGGCCCGCAGCGCCTCGGTGACCGACAGATAGGCGTCCGGCAGGTCGATGTACTTGCCCACCAGCGCGACGGTGACCTCGTGCTCGGGCTCGTGGACCCGCTGGAGCCGGTCGTCCCACTGGGTCCAGTCCACGTCCCGGACCGGCAGGTCGAGACGGCGCACCACGTACGCGTCGAGGCCCTCGGTGTGCAGCACCTTGGGGATGTCGTAGATCGACTTGGCGTCGATCGCGGCGACCACCGCGTCCTCGTCCACGTCGCACATGAGCGAGATCTTGCGCTTGATGGCGGTCGGCACGTCCCGGTCGGCGCGCAGCACGATCGCGTCCGGCTGGATGCCGATGTTGCGCAGCGCCGCGACCGAGTGCTGCGTCGGCTTGGTCTTCAGCTCGCCGGAGGGGCCGATGTACGGCAGGAGGGAGACGTGCACGAAGAACACGTTGTCCCGGCCGACCTCGTGGCGCACCTGGCGGACGGACTCCAGGAACGGCAGCGACTCGATGTCGCCCACGGTACCGCCGACCTCGGTGATCACCACGTCCACGTCGTCGGTCGCCATGCGGCGGATCCGGGACTTGATCTCATTGGTGATGTGGGGAATGACCTGGACGGTGTCGCCCAGGTACTCGCCGCGCCGCTCCTTGGCGATCACCGAGGAGTAGACCTGGCCGGTGGTGACGTTGGCCGAACCGTCGAGGTCGACGTCGAGGAAGCGCTCGTAGTGGCCGATGTCCAGGTCGGTCTCGGCGCCGTCGTTGGTGACGAACACCTCGCCGTGCTGGAAGGGGTTCATCGTGCCCGGGTCGACGTTGAGATAGGGGTCCAGCTTCTGCATGGTGACCCGCAGGCCGCGCGCCTTCAGCAGCGCGCCGAGGCTGGAGGCGGTGAGCCCCTTGCCGAGCGACGACGCCACACCCCCGGTGACGAAGATGTGCTTGGTCGTCCCAGCATGTCGATTGAACGCAGCTTTGCCAGGGTGAGGCAGTGCCAAGAGGGGGCTCCCGTGGTCGCTAGGTGAGGGTCGGGACAGCTCCGGTGCGCAGGAGAGCCGTCGCGGCGGTTCAGTGGTTCATCCCACCGGCCCACGGGCTACCAGGGTATCAGCGGCTCGGTCGCTGTGCGGCCGACGCCGCCGCCGCAGGAGCCGCCCGCGTGAACCACCGCGCCACGGGCTTCGTAAAGCCCTGTAAACGCCCAGTGGACGCCCGGCTCACGAGGAACGGGCGACGATGTGAACGACATCACCACGGCACGCCCTCCGCCACGGGGGTGTTCGGTATTACGGTCGGCCTTCGCTCACCCGACCGGCTCAGCTCCGCTGGGCCGACACTCGCGCACCCCCCACTGTCACGTCGTATTCTGCTCGGACACTCTCCCGCCGCCGGCTTCGGCGCGGGAGGGGCCCAACGAGCCGGCCGGCACGGCACCACCCCCGCCCGCTCCCGCAGCTGCGGAACCCCGCCCGCCGTGCACGACAGAGCGGCGGAGGAACCGCGGACCATTGGGAGCACCGGAGCCGGGTTCGTCGAATTCGCCAGACCTGGAAATCGACCGTCCCTCGGAACGGTTGTATACGTTCGACTGTTCGACTGGAGATGCACGTGGCCGGGCGCATCGAGGACTACGCACTCATCGGCGACATGCAGACCGCCGCCCTGGTCTGCCGCGACGGCACGGTGGACTGGCTCTGCCTGCCCCGATTCGACTCCCCGGCGGTCTTCGCCGGGCTCCTCGGCACCGAAGATCACGGCTACTGGCGACTCGGCCCCGCCCACGACGAAGCCGAAGGACCGGCCCCGGCCACCCGCCGCCGCTACCGCGGTGACTCGCTCGTGCTGGAGTCGGAGTGGGACACCCCCCGCGGCACCGTGCGCGTCGTCGACTTCATGCCGCCGCGCGACGGCGCCCCCCAGCTCATCCGCATCGTCGAGGGCGTCAGCGGCCGGGTGCCGATGCGCTCCGCGCTGCGCATGCGGTTCTCCTACGGCTGGGTGGTGCCCTGGGTGCACAAGATCGCCGACCCGCAGGCCCCCGAGGGCCGCACGGTCGCCGTCGCGGGCCCCGACTCGGTCTGGCTGGACACCGAGTGCCCGACGTACGGCGAGGATCTGACGACCTACGCGGACTTCACCGTGGCCCCGGGCGAGCGGGTGGCCTTCACCATCAGCTGGCAGGCCTCCCACCACCAGCCGCCCCCGCTGCCCGACCCGGAGGGGTCCCTGGAGGCAGCCGAGCAGTTCTGGCGCGAGTGGGTCGAGCAGTGCACGTACCACGGCCCCTACCGGGACGCGGTCGTCCGCTCGCTGATCACGCTCAAGGCGCTCACCTACGGCCCGACCGGCGGCATCGTGGCGGCGCCGACCACCTCGCTGCCCGAGGACATCGGCGGCGTGCGCAACTGGGACTACCGCTTCACCTGGCTGCGGGACGCCGCGATCACCCTGTCGTCGCTGCTGCGCACCGGCTATCGCGAGGAGGCCCGGGCGTGGCGCGAGTGGCTGCTGCGCGCGGTGGCCGGCGACCCGGAGAACCTGCAGATCATGTACGGCATCGCCGGCGAGCGCGAGCTCGGCGAGACCGAGCTGTCCTGGCTGCCCGGTTACGAGGGCTCCCAGCCGGTGCGCGTCGGCAACGGCGCGGCCCACCAGCTCCAGCTCGACGTCTACGGCGAGGTCAGCGAGGCGCTGCACCTGGGCAACATGACCGGCCTGGCCCGCAACGACTACGCGAGCCTGCTGCAGATCAAGCTGATCCAGTACCTGGAGGACCACTGGCAGGAGCCGGACGAGGGCATCTGGGAGGTGCGCGGCCCGCGCCGCCACTTCGTGCACTCCAAGGTGATGGCCTGGGTGGCCGTGGACCGCACGGTCAAGCTGATCGAGGCCGGCGACGCCGAGGGCCCGCTGGAGCGCTGGAAGGACCTGCGCGACGAGATCCACCGCGATGTGTGCGACAAGGGCTACGACAAGGAGCGCAACACCTTCACCCAGTCGTACGGCTCCCGGGAGCTGGACGCCTCGCTGCTGCTCATCCCGCAGGTCGGCTTCCTGCCGCCGGACGACAAGCGCGTCATCGGCACGATCGAGGCGATCCAGCGCGAGCTGACCGTCGAGGGCGGCTTCGTGCTGCGCTACCCGACCCAGGGCACGGAGGAGGGCGTGGACGGCCTCCCCGGCGACGAGGGCGCCTTCCTGGCCTGCTCCTTCTGGCTCGCCGACGACCTCGCCATGATCGGCCGCGTCGACGAGGCCCGGGCCCTGTTCGAGAAGCTGCTCTCGCTCCGCAACGACCTCGGTCTGCTCGCCGAGGAGTGGGATCCGCGGCTGCAGCGGCAGGTCGGCAACTTCCCGCAGGCCTTCAGCCACGTCCCCCTGATCGACACCGCGCTGCGCCTGACGGCCAGCGGCGCGTACGGCGGCTGACGCCGGCCGGCTAGACCGCCTTCAGGGCCAACTCGTCGTAGACACTCAGGACTTGGGCCACGGTCTCGTCCTCCGTGGGCCAGGTGGCGGCCTGGGCGAGGCCGCAGGCGGCGAGCCGGGCGCGCCGCCGCGGGTTCGCCAGGAGCCCGGCGACCGAGCGCGCCAGGGCCACCGGGTCCCCGTAGGGCACCAGCACGGCGGCGTCTCCCACGAGTTCGGGCACGCCGCCGACGGCCGTGGCGACCAGCGGGGTCCCGGCCCGCAGCGCTTCCTGGGCGACGACGGCGGTGGTCTCCCAACGGCTGGGCAGCGCCACGACGTCGGCGGCGTCCAGCAGCGCGGGCACGTCGTCCCGGCGGCCGAGCAGCCGTACCGGCAGGTCCTCGGCGTCGATCCGCCGCTGCAGGTGCGAGCGGCGGCTGCCCTCGCCCGCGACGACGAGGAGCGGTCGCGGCTCCAGCACCCGCCAGGCGCCGGCGGCGTCCAGCAGCACGTCGTACCCCTTGTGCGCCTCCAGGCGGCCCACCGCGAGCACCAACGGGCGGTCCACCGCGCCCAGTTCGGCGCGGGTCTTCTGCCGGGCGAGCTCGGCGTCGGGCAGTTCCACGGGCGCCCGGCTCGGCGCGGGGACGGCGACCGGTGCCAGCCGGGCGTCGCGGGCGCCGAGCGCCCGGGCCCGGTCCACCTGGTCCGAGGAGGCACCGAGCACGACGGTCGCGGCCCGCGCGACGCGCCGCTCCAGCAACCGCAGCACTGCCGCCCGGCCGCCCGTCGCCGGAGCGCCGCCGTGCCAGCTGACCACGAGGGCGGGAGGCCGCTGCCCCGGCAGCGCCAGCGAGGTGAGCAGCCCGGCGCGCAGCCCGTGGGCGTGGACCACGTCGGCGCCCGCGCAGACGGCCCGCAGTGCGGCCACCGCGAGCGCGTCGGCCCGCGGCCCCGGCGTTCGGCCGATCTCCACCCGCGCGAACCGGGCACCGGTGCCGTGGAGTCCGTAGGCGTCCGCGTCCTCGGCCGGGCCGCAGACCGTCACCTCGACCCCGCGCGCCACCAGTCCGCCGGCCAGCGAGCTGACGTGGGCTCCGTGCCTGCCGCCGCCGAACACCTGCACGGCGTGCGGCGGCCGTTGCGGGGCGATCGGGGTGCTGCTCACGCGGGGTCCGGCTCCTGGGTCTGCGGATCGTTACGTGCTCCAGAATGCCAGCAGGGTCCGACACCCCGGCGGACGTGTCCAGCCAGTGACCCGTCACCCCCGCGTCCTTCTGTCTCATCATCACTCGTACGAGTGGCTCAGTTGCCTACGTCCGCGGTAACGAGACGGTGCGTCAGCGGCTACGACGTCACCAGCCGTCAACCGCCCGCACTCCCGAGGCCTGCCACATGGGTCCCCGTGGCTGACGCGGCCGCCGACGACCGGCTTGAGCGCACGACCCGGCGCCACGTCGACGAGGTTGACCGGATGGGCGCCCACCGCGATCACGGTCCCGGACGGCAGACGGTCGAGGGGTGCCGCTGCGTCAGTGCTCCGGCGGCCGGCCCGGCCGCCCCGATGCCCAGCGGTTTCACGGCCCCGACGTGCCCTGCCCTGACCGCAGCGTGCCCAAGTGCACCCGGAATCCGCACTCTTCGGCCGATCCGACCTGATCGTCCCCGGCCCGCACCCGACGGTCGCGCTCCCGCAGGACGGATCGCAAGGCGGCCCCGCCGAGGGGCGCTTCACGGCGAAGGACGGCCTCAGCGAGCGGCGCGCGCCGCCGCCAGCAGTTCCTCCGCGTGGGCGCGGGCGGTGTCGGAGTCCTCCAGGCCGGCGAGCATCCGGGACAGCTCCCGTACCCGGTCCTCCCCGTCGAGCACGCGGACGCCGCTGCGCGTCACGGATCCGTCGTTGGTCTTCTCCACCAGCAGCTGGCGGTCGGCGAACGCGGCCACCTGGGGCAGATGGGTGACCACGACCACCTGCGCGGACCTGGCCAGCCTCGCGAGGCGCCGGCCGACCTCCACCGCCGCCTTGCCGCCGACGCCCGCGTCGACCTCGTCGAACAGGTAGGTCGGCACCGGGTCCGAGCCCGCGAAGACCACCTCGACCGCCAGCATCACCCGCGAGAGCTCACCGCCGGAGGCGCCCTTGGCGATCGGCCGCGCGGGGGCGCCCGGGTGCGGGGCGAGATGCAGCTCCACCTCGTCCGCGCCGCTCGCGCCGAAGGCGACCGTGCGGCCGCCCACCTCGATCCCGTCGGGGTCTTCGGACTGCCGGATCTCCACGGTGATGCGGGCGTGCGGCATGGCGAGCTCGGCCAGTTCCGCGGTGACGGCACGGGCGAACCGTTCGGCCGCCTCGGTGCGGGCGTCCGTCAGCGCCTGGGCGAGCTCGCCCAACTCCCGGCGCAGCGCGTCGCGTTCCGCCGTCAGCGTGCCGATGCGGTCGTCGTCGCCCTCCAACTCGCCCAGGCGAACCGCACCCTCCTCGGCCCAGCGCAGCACCGCCGCGATGTCCTCGCCGTACTTGCGGGTCAACTGGGCGAGCGCGGCCCGCCGTTCCTCCACGGCCGCCAGGCGCAGCGGATCGGCGTCCAGGTTGTCGGCGTACCCGGCGAGTTCACCCGCCACGTCGGCGACGAGGATGCCGATCTCGCCCAGCCGGTCGGCGAGCGCGGCGAGGGCCGGATCGTGGGCGCGGACCGACTCCAGTGCGCGGGTCGCCCCGGCCACCAGGGTGACCGCGTCGACGCCCTCGGGGTCCTCGGGGTCGCCGGCGAGAGCGGTGTGCGCGGCGGCGGCCGCGGAGGCGAGCGCCTCGGCGTGCCCCAGCCGCCCGGCCTCGGCGGCGAGTTCGGCGTCCTCTCCCGGGAGCGGTTCGACCGCGGCGATCTCGCCCAGGCCGAACCGCAGCAGGTCGGCCTCCTGGGCGCGCTCCCGGGCCCGGGTGGTCAGTTCGTCCAGCTCCGCGGAGACCTCGCGCAGCCGGTGGTAGGCGGAGGCGTACTTGGCCAGCGGCACGGCCACCGCGTCGCCCGCGTACCGGTCCAGGGCCTGGCGCTGCCGCGCGGGCCGCAGCAGCCCCTGCTGGTCCGTCTGCCCGTGCACGGCGACGAGGTCGTCGGCGAGCTCGCCCAGCAGCGCGGCCGGCACGGACCGCCCTCCGACATGCGCCCGCGACCGGCCCTCCGCCGAGATCGTGCGGCTGATCAGCAGCGCACCGTCGTCCAGCTCGGCCCCGGCCTCCTCGGCCCGTACCGCCGCCGGGGACTGCGGCCCGACCGTGACCCGGCCCTCGACCACGGCCGCCTTGGCGCCGATCCGCACCAGCGCCGGGTCCGCACGGCCGCCGAGCAGCAGTCCGAGGCTGGTCACGACCATGGTCTTGCCCGCGCCCGTCTCACCGGTCACCGCCGTGAAACCGGGCGACAGCTCGACCACGGCATCGTCGATGACGCCCAACGACCGTATCCGCATCTCCTCCAGCACGCCCAAGACGATACGAGGTCCGGGGGCGGTCGTGCGACGGCCCCCGGTGGCGTCACCCGCTCGGGGTGCCCCGGGCCCGCCGTGCTTAACGCGGCGCGCCGCGCCATCCCGCCACCGGCAGGGCGAACTTCGCCACCAGCCGGTCGGTGAACGAGGCGTGGTGCAGCCGGGCGAGGCGCACCGGCACCGCGCCGCGCCGGACCTCGACCCGGGCGCCGGCCGGCAGCGGTACGTTCCGGCGTCCGTCGCACCACAGCACCCCGTGCGGGGTCTTGGGCTGCACCTCGACCGCCAGCACCGACTTCGGCGAGGTCACCATGGGCTTGGCGAACAGCGCGTGCGCGCTGATCGGCACCATCAGCAGCGCCTCGACCTCGGGCCAGACCACCGGCCCGCCCGCGGAGAACGCGTACGCCGTCGAGCCGGTGGGCGTCGCGCACACCACCCCGTCGCAGCCGAACCCGGAGACCGGCCGCCCGTCCACCTCGGTGACGACCTCGATCATCCGCTCCCGTGCGGCCTTCTCCACCGACGCCTCGTTGAGCGCCCAGTCGGTGTGCACCACGCGTCCGTCCTCGCGCACCAGGACGTCCAGCGTCATGCGCTCCTCGACCTCGTAGGCCC
>CAYNNX010000328.1:0-5875 GCA_964398515.1 uncultured Streptantibioticus sp.
GGCAGCTCCACGGCGACGTCCGTCACGAAGTCGCCGCTGCCCGCCTCCCGGGCCGCCGCCACGATCCGCAGCGCCCGCTCGCGCAGCGCGCCCTCCAGCATGCGGATGGCGCGCGGGGTGAAGCCGCGCTGGACGATCTGGCGGACCCGGGTGTGCTCCGGCGGATCCATGTTGAGCATGATCAGCTTCTGGACGTCGATCTGGTCGCGGGTGATCGACTCGTTGAAGCGGATGATCGCGGTGTTGCGGTGGGAGGAGAAGGCCTCCGGCCGGGTGGAGACCTCCTTGACGTCCGCGTGCCGGGTCACCACCCAGTAGCCGTCGTCGCCGAACCCGGCGACGCCGTGCGGCTGGGCGTTCCACCACACCGGCGCCGAGCCGCGCAGCGCGGCCAGCTCGGGCAGCGGGACCCGCTGGTGGTACAGGTCGGGATCGGTGAAGTCGAAGCCGGGCGGAATGCCACCGGGCAGCGCTGGGCAGGTCATCGCGACTCCCTGGCTGACGGCCCATCAGAATGGATGCCGAAGGTAGTAACGGGTTCCACAAGTGGCAAGGGTCACGGATCCTTTCGTTGTCCTCAACCGGCGTGTCGCGTTGCAACGAGCGCATATGCCTGTCCGAACACGACCCTTGCGGTGCGCGTACCGCCGGTAATACAACTGCGGGAAGAACTAGAACGCGTACTAGTTCTGTCGGGGGCTCGGGTGCCGGGAAGCCCGGAGCCCAGCCGAGGAGAGGACGAGATTCATGGCCGCTGAACCCGTCATCGTCGAGGCAGTGCGCACCCCCATCGGCAAGCGCGGCGGCGCGCTCGCCAACCTCCACCCCGCCTACCTCCTGGGCGAGACCTACCGCGAACTGCTGGGCCGCACCGGCATCCAGCCCGACTGCGTCGAACAGATCGTCGGCGGCACCGTCACCCACGCCGGCGAGCAGTCCATGAACCCCGCGCGCACCGCCTGGCTCGCCATGAGCCTGCCGTACGAGACCGCCGCGACCACCGTCGACTGCCAGTGCGGCTCCTCCCAGCAGGCCAACCACATCGTCGCCAACATGGTCGCCGGCGGCGTGATCGACATCGGCATCGGCTGCGGCGTCGAGGCGATGTCCCGCGTGCCGCTGGGCAGCGCCTCCAAGCACGGCCCCGGCAAGCCGTTCCCCGACGAGTGGAACGTGGACCTCCCCAACCAGTTCGAGGCCGCCGAACGCATCGCCCGGCGCCGCGGCCTGACCCGCGAACGCGTCGACGCCCTCGGCCTGCTCTCCCAGGAACGAGCGGGCCGCGCCTGGGCCGAGGAACGCTTCAAGCGCGAGACGTACCCCGTGCAGGTCCCCACGACCGAGGAGGAGCAACTCGCCGGGCAGGGCATGTGGCGCCCCGTCGACCGCGACGAAGGGCTGCGCGACACCAGCGCCGAAGCCCTCGCCGGGCTGAAACCGGTCATGCCGCGCGCCGTCCACACCGCGGGCAACTCCTCCCAGATCTCCGACGGCGCCGCCGCCATCCTGTGGGCCTCCAAGCGCATGGCCCGCGCCCTGCGGCTGCGCCCCCGCGCCCGGATCGTCGCCCAGGCCCTCGTCGGCGCCGACCCGCACTTCCACCTCGACGGCCCGATCGACGCCACCCGGGCCGTGCTCGGCAGGGCCGGGATGAAGCTGAAGGACATCGACCTCGTCGAGATCAACGAGGCGTTCGCCTCGGTCGTGCTGAGCTGGGCCCAGGTCTTCGACGCGGACCTGGACAAGGTCAACGTCAACGGCGGCGCGATCGCCCTCGGCCACCCCGTCGGCGCGACCGGCGCACGCCTGATCACGACCGCGCTGCACGAACTGGAGCGCGCCGACAAGGAGTTCGCCCTGATCACGATGTGCGCGGGCGGCGCGCTGGCCACGGGGACGATCATCCAGCGGCTGTAGGGGGGTAGAGGCTGTGGGCGCGGGGTGCGAGTTGGGCTGCGGGTTGGACTGCGCCCGGCACCGCACCCCCCGCCGGGTGCGTGGCTGTTTACCAGGCGGTGACGTGAGTGATGTAGATCCGTTCATGTCTGACGACGGTCAGGTATTCGAACATGCCGTTCGGTATGATCGCCGTGCGTAGTCCTGGGGACTGGCCCTGGTAATCGGCGCTGTCGAGGTATTCGGCCGCTGCTGCGCGAACCAGCTCGTCGGCGTGCTCCTCGATCTCAGCGATCAAGGCCAGGTTCGGAGTGGCGCCGATGACATGGTGCGCGTCCGGGTGGTACTCCCAGCGCCAGTCAGTCACCGGACACCTGTGCCCGGGCATTGCTCATGATCGCCTGGATTTCGGACATGGCCTGATCGAGGCTTTCGCGGTCCTTGGCCTCCTGGGCGGCGCGTTCCGCCGCATGCAGGCGCCGGGCAACCTCCGGGAAGCGCTCCACTTCGATCACGGTCGCCCACTTGAGCTGGAACATGGCGATGGGGCCGAAGCTGTTGTGCTGTGTGGCCATCGTGAAGACGGTGTCACGCTCCGCCGTCATCTCGGGCACCCTGGAAGGAGCGACCTGGGCGAGGGCTGCACGGAGTGCGGGAAACGTCTTCTCGGGTCTGGGGATGATCGGCCCATCGTGCTCAGTAGGCTGCGCGGTCATCTGTCCTCCCTGGGGTAACCCGGCCACCGTACCGGCAGCGGGTGTACCGGCGCCTCTTTCAGGCCCCGCCACAGCCGATCATGCCTCCCACAGGGGTGCGGCTGCACGGCGGCGAAGGCGGCGCACGCGGCGGTAACGGTGGGAGGGCGTGGTCGCGCAGTGCCCCGCGAGTAGGACGTCGGCCTACGCGCCGCCGAGGGGTGCCTACGCCTGCGCGGCGGCGAAGGTGACGAAGGCGGTCCAGGCGCTCGCCGGGAAGTCGAGCGCCGGGCCGTCGGGGTCCTTGGAGTCCCGGACGTGGACGGTGTGCGGGTGTATCGCGACCTCGACGCAGTTGCCGCCGTCGGAATCGCTGTAGCTCGACTTGCGCCAGTCGTAGGCGACTTCGATGCAGTGGCCGCCGCTGGAGTCGCTGTAGCTGGACTTGAACCACTGCAAGCTGCTCATAGCTCTCCCGCCAACTGCTCGATGACGCCCAGGGATTCGTCCGGGCTCAGGGCCTGTGCGCGGATCATCGCATACCGCTGGAAGAGCAGCGTAACCTCTTCCGGCTTACGCACCAGGACGCTTTGCCGCTGGGACTCGATGTGGACCACATGCTCGTGCTCCGGAGTCTCGATCAGCTTCATCGCACCCGTGAGTCCGGCGTGTTCGCCGCGTCCGCCACGCCCGAGCGGCATCACCTGGAGCGTGACGTTACGCCGTCGCGCGCACTCGGCAAGGTGGAGAAGCTGCCGCTTCATGATCTCCGCGCCGCCGATCGTGCGGCGCAACACGGACTCGTCCATCACGAAGCTGAGCAGCGGCACGGGATCCCGGTCGAACAGGTCCTTGCGGGCCATGCGCGCCTCGACCAGCTCCTCCACCCGATCGTCGGGCAGCGGCGGGAAGCCGCAACCGATCAGCGCCCGGGCGTACTCCTCTGTCTGCAACAGGCCATCGATGACGAGGACTTCGTACGACGACAACGTCAGTGCGTTCATCTCCAGCTTCGCGAAGTCCTTGAACTGCGGCGGATACCGGTCCAGCACCAAGTACCTGCCGCCCAGCTTCAGCACGCCCGTGCCGCCCGCCAGCACCTCGTCCAGTGCCGCGAGCATCTTCTCGCTCGGCGCGTTCTTGCACGTCTCGATCGCGCTGATCGCCGATCCCGTGTAGTTGATCCGCTTGCCCACGTCGTCCTGGGACATCCCGGCGTTCTGGCGCAGGGTGCGGGCGATCGCGGCGACGTACTGCATGGTCGGCGACGCAGTCTCCTCGTTGTCGGCCCGGGTCATTGCGGCCACCCCCTCAAGTGCTCTCAACTGCCGTTCGAGCCGAACCGCCAGTAGCGGACCGGCGGCTCTCAGTCACTGGTCAGGCTAGCCGCCGGGTCTGACAGTGGTCCCATGAACACGGAAAGTCACCAACTCCGCGAGTGGCGTACATGGTTCACGCAGGTGCCGCCCTCCGTCGGCCAGGCCCGCAGCGAGGCGCGTGCCGTACTGCTCGGCTGGGGCTGCCGGGCGGAGGCCGCGGACGCCGTCGTGCTGGTGGTCAGCGAGCTGGCGAGCAACGTCGTTCGCCACGCCCGGGTGCCGGGGCGGTTTTTCGAGGTACGGCTGGAAAACCTCGGTGATGTCTGCGAGGTCGAGGTCTCCGACACCTGCGACGCGCATCCCCGGCTGTCGGCTCCGGGCGCCAAGGCGGAGTCGGGGCGCGGCCTGATGCTGGTGGCGGCGCTGGCGGAGAAGTGGGGTTCGCGGGACCGGACGACCGGCAAGACGGTCTGGGCGCGGGTGCCGTTGACGACATAGCGGGCCCCGCGCCCTTCCGCGTCGCGCGTTACGACGTCGCCGGGGCCTGCTTGCGCAGCACCTCGATGAACGCGCGGATCCAGGCGGGGTGGTCCGGCCAGGCGCGGGCGGAGACCACGACGCCGTCCACCACCGCCTCGCCGTCCTCGAAGGTGGCTCCGGCCGCGGCGATGTCCGGTTCCGTCGCCGGGTAGGCGGCCGTGCGGCGCCCGTCGAGCACCCCGGCCGCGGCGGGGATCTGCGGGCCGTGGCAGATCTGGGCGACGGGCTTGTCGGCGGTGAAGAAGTGCTTGACGATCCGCTGTACCTCGGGGTCGTTGCGCAGGTACTCAGGGGCCCGTCCGCCGGGGAGGACCAGCGCCGCGTACTCGGCCGGGTCCACCTCCGTGAAGGCGAGGTCCGCGGGCCAGGTGTACCCCGGCTTCTCGGTGTAGGTGTCGAAGCCGTCCTCGAAGTCGTGGACGACGAACCGCAGTTTCTTGCGCGAGGGGGCCGCGATGTGCACCTCGTAGCCCTCTTCGCGCAGCCGCTGGTACGGGTAGAGCACCTCCAGGGATTCCGCCGCGTCTCCGGTGACGAGCAGGATCTTCGCCGTCATGGTCACGCACCGCCTCATCGGTCGTCCGGGGTCGTGGTTCACCAGCCTGGCTCCAACCTGGCGCACCCGGGGCCGTTCCGCAACGAGGCCGGTGGGCTTCACTCGCCGTCGAACGAGACCGGGGCCGCGAACGCCGCCCGCCGGGTCGCGCGGCGCAGCGCCTTGAGGATGGGGGAGCCCAGCGACAGCGTCAGTACGGCGGTCAGGACGGCGCGCGGCAGGTCCCAGCCGAGCGAGGTCGCCAGGCAGTACGCCGCGAAGCGGGCCAGGTTGTCCGGGAGCGGGCCGCCGGGGACGTAGGAGATCCCGGAGGCGAGCCCCGCGAGGTAGGGCCACCCCTGGAGGTTCATCACCGTGCCGTAGAGCAGCGACGACACCACGCCGTAGGCGGCGAGCAGCCACAGCTCGCGCCTCCCGCGCAGCGACCGCCCGCCCGGCAGCAGCCCGGCCCCCATGGCCACCCAGCCCATGCTCAGCATCTGGAACGGCATCCACGGGCCGACGCCCCCGGTCAGCAGGGCCGAGGCGAACATCGACAACGCGCCCAGCACGAAGCCGAACCCCGGGCCGAGGACCCGGCCGGCCAGGACCATCAGGAAGAACATCGGCTCGATGCCCGCGGTTCCCGCGCCGAGCGGGCGCAGCGCCGCACCCGCGGCGGCGAGCACGCCGAGCATGGCGACCGACTTGGCGTCCAGCCCGGTGTCCGCGATCGTCGCGACGACCACCGCGAGCAGCAGCGGCAGCAGGGCCGCGAAGAGCCAGGGCGCGTCCGCGTCGTGCGCGGTCCCGGCGCCCGGCGAGGCCAGCAGCGGCCACCCGAACGCGGCCGCCCCGATCGCGGACACGAGCAGCAGCGCGGCGACGGA
>CAYNNX010000328.1:5975-7997 GCA_964398515.1 uncultured Streptantibioticus sp.
GGCTTCGCCGGTCACCCGGCGCCCTCCGGTCCGCCCAGCGCCCGCGCCACCTCGTCGACCGTCAGCCACGGCTGGGGGCGCAGCACCTTCGCGACCTGGGGGGCGAACGCGGGGGAGGAGACGACGACGTCGGCGGTCGGGCCGTCGGCGACGACCTCGCCGTCGGCGAGGATGACGACGCGGTGGGCGAGTTCGGCGGCGAGCTCCACGTCGTGGGTGGCGAGCACGATGCCGTGGCCGTCGGCCGCGAGCGCCCGCAGCAGGACGACCAGGCGGGCCTTGGCCGCGTAGTCGAGGCCGCGGGTCGGCTCGTCGAGCAGGAGCAGCGGCGGCCGGGCGGTGAGCACGACCGCCAGGGCGAGGGCGAGGCGCTGGCCCTCCGACAGGTCGCGGGGGTGGGTGGTGTCCGGCACGTCCGGCAGCAGTTCGTCCACCAGGGCCCGGCACGTCCCCGCCGCCGCTCCCGCGTCGCGGTCGGCGGCCAGGCACTCCGCGGCCACCGTGTCCGCGTACAGCAGGTCGCGCGGCTCCTGCGGCACCAGGCCGACGCGGCGCACGAGTTGGCGCGGTGCGGTGCGGTGCGGAACGGCGCCGCCGACGCGTACGGCGCCCGCGGCGGGCTGGTGCAGGCCGGTGAAGGCGCCCAGCAGGGTCGACTTGCCGGCTCCGTTGCGGCCCATCAGGGCCACGGTCTCACCGGCGTGAACCGTCAGGTCGACGTGGCGCAGCGCCGAGATGGGCCCCCGGCGCACCGCCAGAGCACGCGCTTCGGCGATCGCCTCTCCCGTCGCGGGCAGCTCCGCGGTCCGCGTGCGCCCCGCAAGGCGTTCGCGCAGCGCACCCGCCGCGCGGCGGGCGTCGCGCACCGACAGCGGCAGCGGCGACCAGCCGGCCAGCCGCCCGAGGCCCACGACCGGCGGAACGACCGGCGATACGGCCATCATGTCCGCGGGGGCGCCGCAGACCGGGGGCGCGCCGGGCGCGGGGATCAGCACGACCTGGTCGGCGTGGTGCACCACGCGCTCCAGACGGTGTTCGGCGAGGAGCACGGTGGTGCCCACGTCGTGCACGAGGCGCTGGAGCACGGCGAGGACGTCCTCGGCCGCACCCGGGTCGAGGGCGGACGTCGGCTCGTCCAGGACCAGCACCTTCGGGTGCACGGTGAGCACCGAGCCGATCGCGACGCGCTGGCGCTGGCCGCCGGAGAGCGTGGCGATCGGGCGGTCGCGCAGGGCGGCCAGGCCCAGCAGGTCCAGGGTCTCCTCGACCCGCCGCCGCATCACCTCGGGCGGCAGGCCCAACGACTCCATGCCGTAGGCGAGTTCGTCCTCCACGGTGGCGGTGACGAAGTGCGCGAGCGGATCCTGGCCCACCGTGCCGACGACGTCGGCGAGTTCGCGGGGCCGGTGGGTGCGGGTGTCCCGTCCGGCGACGGTCACCCGGCCGTGCAGGGTGCCGCCCGTGAAGTGCGGCACCAGGCCGTTCACCGCGCCCAGCAGGGTGGACTTGCCGACCCCGGACGCGCCGACCAGCAGGCACAACTCGCCTTCCGGAACGGTCAGATCGGCGCCGCGCAGGGCGGGCCCGGCGGCGCCGGTGTAGGTGACGGCGACCTCCTCGAAGCGGATCACCGCATGCCTCCCGCCGCCCGCGGCGCCGGAGCCGCGATCGCCGGCACCACGCCCACCAGCAGCGACGCCACCGGCCCGAGCGGCACGGCCGGCGCGGTCAGCGGCACCGCCGCCGGGGCGAGCCCGGCCGGGTCGTAGGAGGCCGCCCAGATCATCAGCGCGGCGACCGCCGCACCCGAGCCCGACACCAGCCAGGCCCGCGCCCCCCAGCGCTCCGGCCGGTAACGGGTACGCACCGTGCGCCGCCCGCCCAGCCACAGCCCGGCCAGCGCCGCCGCCAGCCCGGCCAGCAGGACGGGCAGGCCCAGGGCCGCGCCCGCCGCCGCCAGCAGCCCGTACGTCCCCGCGCACACCCCGAGCAGTCCGCCGAGCGTGAGGGCGGCGGTCAACC
>CAYNNX010000329.1:0-7987 GCA_964398515.1 uncultured Streptantibioticus sp.
CTCCTCGCCGAAGTCCTTCTGCAGCCCGTCGGTCACCCGGAAGACGCCGCCGAGCTTGCCGACGTCCTCGCCCATGACCAGGACCTTCGGGTCGGTCTCCAGGGCCTTGCGCAGCGACTCGTTGATCGCCTTCACGAGCGTCATGGTCTGCGTGGTCTCGGTGTTCTGACCGGTCATCGCGCGGCGCCTTCCTGCGAGCCTTCGAACGATTCCAGGTAGGCGGCGAACTGCGCCCGCTCCTCGTCGACGAGGGCGTGCCCGTCGGCGTAGACGTTCTCGAAGATCGCCATCGGGTCGGGGTCCGGCATGGCGCGCACGCCCTCGCGCACCCGCTTGGCGAGCGCGTCGCTGTCCGACTCGACCTCGGCGTAGAAGGCCTCGTCGGCGAGGCCCTCGGCGGTCAGATAGGTCTTCAGCCGGAGGATCGGGTCCTTCGCCTCCCACTCCGCGCGCTCGTCGTCCAGCCGGTAGCGGCTGGCGTCGTCGGAGGTGGTGTGGGCGCCCATGCGGTAGGTGAACGCCTCGATGAGCATCGGGCCGCCGCCGGTGCGGGCCCGCTCCAGGGCGGCCCTGGTGACGGCCAGCACCGCGAGCACGTCGTTGCCGTCGACCCGCACCCCGGGGAAGCCGAAGCCGGCGGCGCGCTGGTAGAGCGGCACCCGGGTCTGCTTCTCGGTCGGCTCGGAGATCGCCCACTGGTTGTTCTGGCAGAAGAAGACCACCGGGGCGTTGTAGACGGCCGCAAAAGTGAATGCCTCGGCGACATCGCCCTGGCTGGACGCGCCGTCACCGAAATAGGCGATCACAGCGGAATCGGCGCCGTCCTTGGCGACGCCCATGGCGTAGCCGGTGGCGTGCAGGGTCTGCGAGCCGATCACGATCGTGTACAGCTGGAAATTGTTGCTGCCGGGGTCCCAGCCGCCGTTGTTCACGCCGCGGAACATGCCGAGCAGGTTCAGCGGGTCCACCCCGCGGCACCAGGCCACACCGTGCTCGCGGTAGGTGGGGAAGACGTAGTCGTCGGGGCGCGTGGCCCGGCCCGACCCGATCTGCGCCGCCTCCTGGCCGAGCAGTGAGGCCCACAGGCCCAGCTCGCCCTGGCGCTGCAAGGTGATCGCCTCGGCGTCGAACCGGCGGGTGAGCACCATGTCCCGGTACAGCCCGCGCAGCTCCTCGGCCGTCAGGTCGATGGAGTACTCGCTGTGCTGGACGCGCTCGCCCTGGGGGGTCAACAGCTGGACCAGCTCGGGCTCGCGCCCGGCCCCCCCTCGACGCTTCGCGCCGCCGCGGCTGCTGCGCGCGGCAGTGCTCTTCACGCTCACGTCTGCTCCTCCGTCTGTCCGGCCCCCGGGATCCGCCGGCGGCCTTCTGCGGCTCACCCGGCTGGGCACGGGCGCACGGGGTGTGTGCGGCACGGCCGGACCGGGTTACGACAGTGCCCCGGCTCGGCCTGCAAAAGAGACGTTACCCACTACTCCCGCAAAAGCGCGAAGGGGCATCTACCTGCGGTTTTGCTTGGATTTCCTAGTAACTGGCGAACCTGCAGGCCACCGGGACAACGGCACGTTATCCCGCCGGACGCGATGACGTAAGAGGGTTGGAGATCGAATTGTGCGCGTTTCCCGCGATCGGGTATCGCGCGCAATTGCGCCGCGCCCCGGCGGGGCCGGGCACCGCGGCGCCCGCGGCCGGGTCATGACCGACCGAGGGTGGTGCCGCGAATACGTATAGTGACGCTATGTGATCTACCATTCGCCGCGTGCCCCCTCGTAGTCCGCTTCGCAGCCCGCTCGCCAGTCCGCGCCACCCGGTCGTCCCGCCGCCCTCCGACCGCACGCTGGGCACGCTGCTGCGCCGCTACGAAGGCACCGGTTCCCTGCTGTCGTGCGAGCCGGTGCCGCAGGGGCTGCTCAACCGCGGCTACCGGCTGGCCACCACGCGCGGCCGGTTCTTCCTCAAGCACTACCTGGACCGGCACCCGCTGGAGGACTCCTGCGCCGACACCTCGGATCCGGCCACGATCGCCCGCCAGCACCGCGCCACGCTGCGGCTGTGCGCCCTGGGGCTGCCCGTCGCCGCACCGCTCAGGGACGCCGACGGGCGCACGGTCGCGGTGCTGGGCGGGCGGCGGTACGCGCTGTACCCGTGGGTGGAGGGGCGCCACCGGGCCGGCGCCGAGCTGACCTGCGCCCAGTGCGGGCGGCTGGGCGCGCTGCTGGGCCTGGTGCACACCGCGCTCGCCCAGGTGCTGCCGCCCTCCGGCCCCCCGCCGCTGCGCAGCGCCGTGCCGCAGGACACCTGCGCGGTCATCGACGAACTGCTGCGGCTGGTCCGCGGCCACCGGCCGCGCGACGCCTTCGACGAGCTGGCCGAGTTCCGGCTGCGGGAGCGCCGGGCGCTGCTGGAGCTCCACGCCCACCGCCGCCCGGCCGACCCCACGACCTGCGTCAGCGGATGGGTGCACGGCGACTTCCATCCGCTGAACCTGCTGTACCGCGGCGGCGAGCCGGCCGCCATCGTCGACTGGGACCGGCTCGGCGTGCAGCCCCGCGCCGAGGAGGCCGTCCGGGCCGCCGCGATCTTCTTCGTACGGGACGCCGACGGCACGCTGGACCTGGCCAAGGTGCGCGCCTACGCCCGCGCCTACCGGCGTACCGCGGCCGTGTGCGGCGCGGAGCTGGCGGCCGCGGTGCACCGGGTGTGGTGGGAGCGGCTCAACGACTTCTGGATGCTGCGCTGGCGCTACCAGCGCCGCGACTGCCGCGCCGACCCGCTGTTCCCGGCCACGGCGGGGCTGGCGGTGTGGTGGACCCGCGAGTACGAGGCGGTACTCGCGGCGTTCACCGAGTGAGGCTCACCGCCGGTCCCGGGCGACCCCGGTCAGGGGGTGGCGCCGCCGGTGGCACCCAGGGAGGTGCCGTTGGTCACGCCCCCGCTCTTGCCGGTCGGGCCGCCGTTGGTCGGCGGCTCGGACGGCGGCGACTGGGGGGGCGTCGACGGCTGCGGCGTCGGCTGCTGGGACGTCGGCGGCTCCGAGCTGGGCGGCGGCGAGCTGGGCCGGTAGCTGTGGCTCGGCCTGGTGGGCGGCTCGTTCGACCAGGTCGAGCCGGTGCCGCCGTCGGTGCCCGCGGTCGTATCGGCGCTGGAGGAACCGGAGTCGCTGGGGGAGTCGCTGGCCGACGGGGACTGCGACACGCTCGGCGAGAGGGAGTCGCCGCTCGTGCCGTGCCGGCCGGTGTTCTGGTGCGTGGCGCTGACCGCGAAGTACACGCCCAGGGCGATCGCGGCGATCGCGGCGAGGATCACCAGGACGGCGCTGCGGCCGCCGTGTCCGCCGCCCGACCCGTTGCCCCGGCCCCGGCCGCCGTCGCCGCCGTAACCGCTGCCGCCGCCGTCGCCCCCGGGCGGGCCCATGAGCAGCGGCGGGCCGAGCTCGGCGGTGTGGCCGCCCTGCGGATGCGGCAGCGCGGTCGTGACCGCGGTGCCCGAGCCGGGCGTGGCGGCGGCGCTGTGGGGCACGTAGCCGGTGTCCCAGGCGTCGGTCCAGCCGCCGCGGTCGCCCAGCATGCGCAGGGAGTACTGCACGAGCCCGTGCATCTCCTCGGCGCTCTGGAAGCGGTCGTCGGGGTCCTTGGCCAGCGAGCGCAGCACCAGGCCGTCGAGCTCGGGGGGCACCCGGCCGTTGACCTCCGAGGGGATCTTCGGCTCGTCCTGGACGTGCTGGTAGACCACCGACAGCGGGGTCTCGCCGACGAACGGGGGCCGCAGGGTGAGCAGTTCGTACAGCAGGCAGCCGGTGGCGTACAGGTCGCTGCGGTGGTCGACGGTCTTGCCGAGCGCCTGCTCGGGGGAGAGGTACTGCGGGGTGCCCATGACCATGCCGGTCTGCGTCATGGTGTTGGACGCGCCGTGCAGCGCCCGGGCGATGCCGAAGTCCATGACCTTGACCGCGCCCGAGTTGGTGATGATCACGTTGGCGGGCTTGATGTCCCGGTGCACGATGCCGTGCTGGTGGCTGTAGGCGAGCGCCTCCAACACGCCGGAGACGATGATCAGCGCCTGGTCGACCGGGGGCGCCTCCGCGTCGATCAGCAGATCGCGGATGGTCCGCCCCTCGCACAGCTCCATGACGATGTACGGAACGGTGTTGCCGCCGATCCGGTCCTCGCCGGAGTCGTACACCGCGACGACGGCGTGGTGGTTGAGCCCGGCGACCGACTGAGCCTCACGGGTGAAGCGCTTCTTCGCCACCGGATCCTCGGCCAGGTCGCTGCGGAGCAGCTTGACCGCGACGGTACGGCCGAGGCGTACGTCCTCGGCCGCGAAGACCTCGGCCATGCCGCCGCGCCCGAGCCGCCGGGTGAGCCGGTAGCGGCCGTCGCCGATCAGACCGTCCGCGCCCCACAGCTCCGGTGTCCCGTGCTCTCCGGCCCCGTGAGCCGAGGACTCCTCAGGGTCGCCGGAGCCCCGCGTCTGGTCCATCAGTCCTCGCCGTCGCTCATCGCCTCGTACCGGTGCCGCATTACAGGGTGCCTGAGCGCCGGTGTCCCAACGCGGACGGCTCAGTGCAGCCGTGCGGCCGTGTGCCTGCCTGGTACCACCTCGTACCCCGCAGGGTCGTACGAGGGTGCACGCTACCGCGTTCCGGCCCGGGGCTGGGAAGCCGAGGACCGGACAACCCGCCCGTAAGGCGTCCACCTGCGCAAACCAAGCGCGTGAAGCGCCGGTGACGGGCGCGTGCCGGGCGCCTGCGCCGGGCGCCGGGCGCCGCCGCGACAGCCCCGGCGGCGCACCTTCTCACAGTTCGGAAACGCCTACCCGGGCATCCGGTGACGGAACGGTCAAGCAACTTGACGCATTTGCGCTCTCCGGCAGACTTGGCAGGCAGACTCAGGCAAGCTGAGGATCGGTGTCTTGTGCGTGCGGCTCCCGCGCGCCGAGGGGGAAGCAGTCAGATGAGCGGGGACGCACGGGGCGATTTCTCGGGCAGTTCGGTCGGCGGCGGCCGCTACCGGCTGCGCAGCCCGCTCGGTGAGGGCGGCATGGCCTCCGTCTACATGGGTTACGACAGCGTGCTGGAGCGCCCGGTCGCGATCAAGGTCATGCACAGCGAGCTCGGCCGCGAGGCGTCGTTCCGGGAGCGCTTCCGCCGCGAGGCCATGTCGGTCGCCAAGCTCAGCCACGCCAACATCGTGTCGGTCTTCGACTCCGGTGAGGACGACATCGACGGCCGCCCGGTGCCGTACATCGTGATGGAGCTGGTCGACGGCAAGCCGCTGCGCCAGGTGCTGGACGAGGACGTGGCCCGGAACGGTGCGATGCCCACCGAGAAGGCGCTGAAGATCACCGCCGATGTGCTGGCGGCGCTCTCGGTCAGCCACGAGATGGGCCTGGTCCACCGCGACATCAAACCGGGCAACGTCATGCTGACCAAGCGCGGCGTGGTCAAGGTGATGGACTTCGGCATCGCGCGGGCCATGCAGTCGGGCGTGACGTCGATGACGCAGACCGGCATGGTCGTCGGCACCCCGCAGTACCTCTCCCCCGAGCAGGCGCTCGGCCGGGGCGTGGACGCGCGTTCCGATCTGTACTCGACCGGCTGCATGCTCTTCGAACTGCTCACCGGGCGGCTGCCGTTCGACGGCGACTCGCCGCTGTCGGTGGCCTACCAGCACGTGCAGGAGACGCCCCCGGCCCCCTCGTCGGTCAACCGCTCCCTGCAGCCCGCGGTCGACGCGCTCGTCGCCCGCGCGCTGCAGAAGAACCCGGCGGACCGCTTCCCCACCGCCGACGCCATGCAGGAGGAGTGCGAGCGGATCGCGGCGGCCGTCAAGGGCGGCGCCACGCCGCTGGTGATCAGCGAGGGCCCCCGGCCGCAGCACGCGGTGGCCCCCGGTCCGCAGGACTTCGGGGTGTACCCGAACGTGACCGCGGACCCGCACACCCCGGCGCCCGGCCCGCTCCAGACGCCGTACCAGCCGCAGCCCCCCGCCCCGCAGATGAACTACGGGCCGTCGACCCCGCCGCCGCCCAGCAACCCGCTGCCGCAGCAGCACGGTTACGCCCAGAACGGCTACTCGACCCCGCCGCCGGCCCCCGGTCCCGGTCCCCGGCCCGCCCCCGCCTACAGCACCCGTCCGGCGCAGGCCGCGGGGCGCGGCGGGATCAGGGCCCCGCTGATCATCGCCGCCGCGGCGGCAGCCGCGGTAGTCCTGGTGGGGGTGGTCGCCGCGATCGGCAGTACGAAGAACGGCGGCAGCACGGCCGGAAGCCGCACCACGGCCTCGTCCTCCTCCGGCGACAACGTCCTGGAAGGCGACCAGAGCCGGACCGTCGACCAGAGCACGTGCACGAGCGCGAGCAGCGGCGCCTTCTCCGACAACAAGGGCGCGGTGCTCATGCCCGACCTGTCGTTCAAGTACATCGACTCGGTCAAGGCCTGCCTCGAAGCCGCGCACTGGCGGTACACCATCAAGCATGAGGACGAGCGCGTGTGGGGCAAGGGGACCGTCATGGACACCTCGCCCCAGAAGTACAACGAGTTCGACCCGAAGACCCAGACGATCACGCTGACCGTCTCGACGGGCAAGAACTCCGGCTGAGGAGCCGATCCACGGCGAGGAGAGCCCGCCACGCGGAAGGCGTGGCGGGCTCCTTGTCGCGTTTGCCGGGCTGACTGCCCGCTGCCTGCCGGCTGATCAGAGGTACGGGCCGGAACGCGTGGCGCCCAGGTGGTCGCCCGGCTCGCCCTCGTCGTGGCCTCTCATACCGGCCGGAAGGGCGCGGCGCATCTGTTCCAGCTGGGCCCGCGCCGCCATCTGCTGGGCGAACAGCGTGGTCTGGATACCGTGGAAGAGCCCCTCCAGCCAGCCGACCAACTGGGCCTGGGCGATGCGCAGTTCGGCCTCGCTGGGTACGTTGTCGTCGGTGAACGGCAGGGAGAGCCGCTCGAGCTCCTCGACGAGCTCCGGAGCCAGGCCCTGCTCCAGTTCCTTGACCGAGCTGGCGTGGATCTCCCTGAGCCGCACCCGGCTCGCCTCGTCCAAAGGCGCCGCCCGCACCTCTTCCAGCAACTGCTTGATCATGCTGCCGATGCGCATGACCTTGGCAGGCTGCTCCACCATCTCCGTCACCGGGATCTCGCGGGACTCGCCGTCCTCGCCACCGCTCTGGCTGCCGCCGCCGAGGGCCATGCCGTCCGGGCCGACGACCAGGACGTGCGGGCTCTCGGCTTGTGACCGTTCGTTCATCGGCATCTCCATGCCGCCATTGTCTCGCACACGTGACTCACTGTTGGGTGTGCCCCGAAGACACCGTGATCCACCCTCCGTGCACCGGCGAAGACGGCTGGTGTCCGCCGGGGGCACGCCCGCGCGCCGCAGGGCGGGGACACGGCGCCGGCGCGGGGGCTCAGCGCTCACGCAGGGACTCGCGCCGGCGCAGGGGCCCTGGCTCAGGGGCTCAGCGCTGACGCAGGCGCAGGGCGATCACTCCCAGGCCGAGGCCGAAGAGGGCGAGCCCGGTGCCGAACGGCAGGATGTCGACGGACCGGCCCTGCGGCAGGGCGGTGACGGCACGCCCGTCGGGGTAGAGGCTCGCGGTGGGCGAGACGCCGGGCTGCGGGGTGGCCGGAGTGGCGGGCGCCACGAGGTCGGGGGCGGCCGGGCCCGGCACGTCCTGACCGTCCCCGTCCTCGGCCGCCGCGTCCTGCCCGGGGCCCTGGGCGTCGTCGCGCGCCGCGCCCTGCCCGGGCATCCGTCCCGGGGCGCGCGCCGGATCCTGCGCCGGGTCGTAGCCGGGATTCTGCTGCGCCGGGTTCCGGCCCGGCTGCTGTGCCGGGGCGTCCGCGAGGCCGCGGGCGGGGGTGTCGGCGGTGCCGATCGTGCCGGTGGCGCTTCGCGGCGGAGCGTCCCCCTGCGGGGCGTCGGCCCGGTGGCCGCGGGGGTGCCTGCGGGGTGCGTCCTGGCCGGTGTGCGGGACGGGCGCC
>CAYNNX010000330.1:0-3280 GCA_964398515.1 uncultured Streptantibioticus sp.
AGAAGCTCCAGGAGCGCCTGGCCAAGCTGGCCGGCGGTGTCTGCGTGATCCGCGTCGGCGCGGCCACCGAGGTCGAGCTGAAGGAGCGCAAGCACCGTCTGGAGGACGCCATCTCCGCGACCCGCGCCGCGGTCGAGGAGGGCATCGTCTCCGGTGGCGGCTCCGCGCTGGTCCACGCCGCCAAGGTGCTGGAGGACTCCCTCGGCAAGGAGGGCGACGAGGCCACCGGTGTCGCGGTCGTGCGCCGCGCCGTGGTCGAGCCGCTGCGCTGGATCGCCGAGAACGCGGGCCTCGAGGGGTACGTCATCACCTCCAAGGTCGCCGAGCTCGACAAGGGCCACGGCTTCAACGCGGCCACCGGCGAGTACGGAGACCTGATCAAGGCCGGCGTCATCGACCCGGCCAAGGTCACCCGCTCCGCGCTGGACAACGCCGCCTCGATCGCCTCGCTGCTGCTCACGACCGAGACCCTGGTCGTCGAGAAGCCGGCCGAGGAGGAGCCCGCCGCGGCCGGTCACGGTCACGGCCACGCCCACTGACGCTCCGCGTCGGTGACGCACCGGTCCCGCGAGGCCCGGCACCCCTTCGGGGGCGCCGGGCCTCGCCGCGTGTGCCGGGTGTCCTGCCCTGCTCGGCGGCGGCGCTACCGGGGGCCGTAGTGGCGGCCGGCCCGGGTGGAGAGGGCGCCGAACATTCCGCTCGGTGCGAGCTTCGCCAGCGCGACGGCGGCCTTGTAGCGGATGTCGGGGACGCTGATGACCCGCCCCCGGGCCAGATCGCGGATCGCGGCGGCCACCACCTCGTCCGCGTCCAGCCAGAGCCACTCCGGGATGTTCCCGGTGTCCATCCCGGCCCGCCGGTGGAACTCGGTCCGCACGAAACCGGGGCACAGGGCCATCAACCGCACGCCGCTGCCCGCGAGTTCGAGGGCCACGCTCTCGGTGAACCGCACCATCCACGCCTTGCTCGCCGAGTACGTGCCGCGGGGCAGGAACGCGGCGACCGACGCCACGTTGATCACAAAGCCCCGGCCGCGCTCGCGCATCGCGCTCGTCGCGGCGGACGTCAGGCGCAGCACCGCCTCGCAGTGCACCTTGAGCATCGTCAGCTCGTCGGCGACCGGAACTTCGAGATAGGCGCCGCGATTGCCGAAGCCCGCGTTGTTGACCAGCACGTCGACCGGTCGGCCGGGGTCCGAGAGCCGCTTCTCGACTGCCGCGATCCCGTCGTCCGTGGCCAGGTCGGCGGTGAGCACCTCCACGTCCGCGCCGTGACGGCGGCGTAGTTCAGCGGCGTGTTCCTCCAGCCGTTCGGTGTTGCGGGCGACCAGCACCAGCCGGTGTCCGTCGCTCGCCAGCCGCCGTGCGAACGCGGCGCCGATGCCCGCCGTCGCGCCCGTGATGAGTGAGGTCGTCATGGGACGAAGGCTACGCATCCCTGCCCGCCGCACCCGCGAGGCGTCACGCGATCCGCTCGCCCGTCAGCCGCTTGCGGATGCGCGCCAGGTCCCGGTCGGGCAGTGCGTCGGCGACGAGCAGCCGGGGCAGCAGCTTCGGCTCGCTCGTCAGGGCCCGGAAGGCGAGCGAGACGGTGACCGTGTGCTCCGGGCGCGAGACGATCGCGATCGGGTCGCCGGCCCGCACGTCCCCGGGCTCGACGACCCGCAGATACGGCCCCGGCAGCGCGGCCACCGTGAACCGGCGTATCCAGCCGGTGCGCCCGAGCCAGCCCTGGAACGTCGAGCACGGCACGCGCGGAGACGACACCTCCAGCACCAGATCGGCCCCGATCCGCCACCGTTCCCCGATGAGCGCGCCGTTGACGTCGATGCCGCTGGTCGTCAGATTCTCGCCGAAGACCCCGTTGGCCAGCGGGCGTCCCAGGATCTCCTGCCACTCGTCGAGATCCTCCCGGGCGTAGGCGTAGACGGCCTGGTCGTCTCCGCCGTGGTGCTTGACGTCGTACACCCGGTCGCCGGCGAGCCCGACGGCGCCCGTCCCCTTCGGCCCCGGAGCCCGGACCGCCACCGGGCCGTCCACCGGCCGCTTGTCGATCCCTGTCGCCTCCAGTCCCTTCCACGGGTTGGAGCGGGGTCTGCCGACGTTCACCGAGAGCACCTTCATGCCTCGACGTTACGGCGGCGTACCGCCCGGCCGCGACATGGCCGCTGCCCTGCGGCACCCGGTGACCGGCCCGGCCCGGCTTCAGCGGTCGGCGGTGCGCTCGGTGCGCTCGGCGTGCTCGCGCAGGACGGCCAGCAGCCGGTCCACGTCCTCCGCCGTGTTGTAGAGGTGAAAGGAGACCCGCAGATGCCCGGCGCGGTCCGCCACGCGTATCCCGGCGCGCTCCAGCTCCGGGACCGCGTGGCCCAGCCCCGGCACCGAGACGATGGACGAGCCGCCGTCGCCCAAGGGCTTCAGGCCGGCTTCGGCGAGCCCCGCCCGGAACCGCTCGGCGAGGGCGAGGTTGTGGCGGCCGATCCGCTCGACCCCCAGTTCCTCGATGAAGGCGAGCGACTGCTCGGCGCCGATATAGGAGAGATACCCCGGTGGCGAGTCGAATCGCCGTGCGGAGGAGGCGAGTTCGGCGATCGGCCCGTAACAGGACACCCACGGGTCCTCACCCGCGTACCAGCCGGCGAACATCGGGTCGAGCCCGGCCGCGGCCGACTCGCTCACGGTGAGGAAGGACACGCCGCGCGGGGCGAGCAGCCATTTGAACGCTCCGCAGACCACGTAGTCGAAGTCGTCCGCACAGATCGGCAGCCAGCCGATCCCCTGCGTGCCGTCGATCAGCGTGCGGGTCCCGTGTTCCGCCGCCGCGGCGCGGAGCGCCGCCAGGTCGGCCACCCGGCCGTCGGCGGACTGCACGAAGCTCACCGCCACGAGCGCGGTGCCCGGCCGCACCTCGGCGGCCAGGCGCTCCAGGGGGACGCTGCGGACCTTCAGGTCCCGGCGCTGCGCGAAAGGGTGGACCAGAGAGCTGAAGTCGCCGTCGGCGATGAGGACTTCGGCGCCGGAGGGCAGGCTCGCCGCGATCAGCCCGGTGTGCACCGAGACCGCCGAGCCGACCGCCACCCGGTCGGCACTGATCCCCGTCAGGCGGGCGAAGGACTCCCGTGACGCGATCACCGCGGGCTCGTAGGTGTCGAAGTCGCCGGCCGACCAGTCGTCGAGGGCGCGCCGGATGGCTGCCGTGGTGCGCGCCGGGGCGAGGCCCATGGAGGCGGTGTTCAGGTAGGTCGACCGCCGACCGTGCGCGGCCGCCGTGGTGGACGACG
>CAYNNX010000330.1:3380-7958 GCA_964398515.1 uncultured Streptantibioticus sp.
GCGGTGTTCAGGTAGGTCGACCGCCGACCGTGCGCGGCCGCCGTGGTGGACGACGTGGTCGACGACGGGGTGGATGAAATCGCGGATGTGTTCGTCTGCGGCGCGAACTCGGCGCCCCCCAAGCTCTCCATGCGAACTAGCGTGCATCCGATCACACTCAAAGTCCATCCGGAAAATCTGGCTTTCATCCCTAAGGATGACTTATGGTCGTCGTATGATCGAGGCGCGCCATCTGCGGGTACTGCGTGCGGTGTCGAAGACCGGCTCCTTCTCCGCCGCCGCCCGTGAACTGGGCTGCACGCAGCCGGCCGTCAGCCAGCAGATGAAGGCCCTGGAGCTGTCGGCCGGCACGCCGCTGCTCATCCGGGCGGGCCGGGAGATGCGGCTGACGGAGGCGGGCGAGGCGCTGACCCGGCACGCGGCGGGGATCCTCGCCGGGCTCACGGCGGCCGAGGAGGAGGTCGCCGCCATAGCGGGACTGCGGGCCGGGCGGGTCCGGCTGGTCTCGTTCCCCTCGGGCAGTTCGACCATCGTGCCCACCGCGGTGGCCGCCATGCGGGCGGCGCACCCCGGCACCCAGGTCTCCCTGGAGGAGGCCGAACCTCCGCGCTCGGTCGAAATGCTCCGTTCGGGTGATTGTGAGATCGCCCTGGCCTTCCGGTACGTGGACATGCCCGCGGCCGACCGCGAGTGGGACGACCTCGTCGTCCGGCCGCTGCTGACCGACCGTCTCGTCGGACTGGTCCCGGCGGGCCATCGGCTCGCCGCTGAGGCCGGCGGCAGGCGTGCCGTGGACCTCGCCGAGCTCGCGGACGAGCAGTGGATCGCGGGATGCCCCCGGTGCCGCGGCCATCTGGTCGGCCTGTGCGAGAAGGCGGGCTTCACCCCGCGCATCGACTTCGCGACCGACGACATCCCGGCGGTCGCGGGCCTGGTCGGCGCGGGTCTGGGGGTCGCCGCGCTGCCGGGGCTCGCCCTCGAGTCGGTCCACGCCAAGGGCGTCGTGGTCGTGGACGTCCGGCCTGCGGTGCTGCGGGAGGTCGTGGCGCTGACCCTGCCCGACCTGGAACACGTTCCGGCCGTCGACGCCATGTTGCGCCATCTGAGGGAATCGGCCCGCCGCTGACCCCGGAGAGCCGCACACCCGGCCGCTCGTCCGAGGAGCCGGGAAGGATCGGGAAAGACCTGTCCGGCGGGTGCGCCGGAACGTTCGAGACGAAACGATTCTTCAGTTGCTCGGGGTGCTGATCAGCCGGTTCCTGGACCGGCCCATCATCTCCTCGCGCTCGTCCTCGGTGAGACCGCCCCACACGCCGTAGGGCTCACGAACCGCCAGCGCGTGCGCCGCGCACGCCGCGCGTACCGGGCAGCGCATGCACACCTCCTTGGCGGCGGCCTCTCGCGAGCTGCGCGCCGCTCCGCGTTCGCCCTCGGGGTGGAAGAACAGGGAGCTGTCGACACCGCGGCACGCGGCGACCAGCTGCCAGTCCCACAGGTCGGCGTTGGGGCCTGGGAGGCGGGAGAAGTCTGCCATTGCTCATCCCCTCGAAGGTCTGCCCACGGGTCCTGCCGCCCGCGGCGTACACAAGCAGTGTCCAACTGGATGTAAATATGACTCATAGCAAATCTAGCCTCAACACCCCCACTCAGTAAAAAAAGCCTCCAAACAGTTCAAATTCCGACATACACCACTTAAGACGGTTATGCCCTGTCGTGGTGTCCTGCAAGTGGCGGTGGTGGACGGGTGGTTGTGGCCCCGGTTGTGCGCCGGGGGCGCCTCGATGCGGGGCGTGGTGCATCGCTTGCTGCGCGGTGCGGCTGATCCGTGTCCGTGCGATCACGTAGAGTGTCGATGACGGCTGCCAGACTCCGTAACTCTTTCGAGTGAGCGTCGTTGAGAGTGCGGAGGTGGTTGAACGGCGAGGCATTCGGACACCTGTGTCCGGCGCCGTCAGCCCCACCGGTGATGATTCGTACCAGCCTGGAGGCTCAACGTGACGCGGATCTGCTGCGGAGGGCGGTCATGACATCCGTCCTCGTCTGCGACGACTCCCCGCTTGCCCGAGAGGCGCTTCGCCGCGCGGTCGCCACCGTGCCCGGCGTCGAGCGCGTGACGACGGCGGCCAACGGCGAGGAAGTCCTCCGCCGCTGGGGCGCCGACCGCTCCGACCTCATCCTCATGGACGTCCGGATGCCCGGCCTCGGCGGTGTCGAGACCGTACGGCGGCTGCTCTCGGCGGATCCCGGCGCCCGCATCATCATGCTGACCGTCGCCGAGGACCTCGACGGGGTGGCATTGGCGGTGGCCGCCGGCGCCCGCGGCTACCTGCACAAGGACGCCTCCCGCGCCGAGCTGCGGGCGACGGTCACGCAGGCGCTCGCCGATCCGACGTGGCGGCTGGCGCCGCGCAGACTGCGTTCGGCCGAGATGGGCGCCGCTCCGACGCTGACCGCCCGGGAGATCCAGGTGCTCGAAGGGATGAGCCACGGCCGCTCCAACGCGGAGATCGGCCGTGAGCTGTTCCTCTCCGAGGACACGGTCAAGACCCATGCGCGGCGGCTCTTCAAGAAGCTGGGGGCTTCGGACCGGGCGCACGCCGTGGCGCTCGGTTTCCGCTGGGGTCTGGTGCGCTGAGGACGGTGCCGTGTGCCGCCGTTCACGGTGCGGTCCGCCGCCGGTTTCGGATCGCGCGCCCGGTGAGGGCCGGCCCGGTTCGCGGGCCGGTCGGCCGTATGCGTAGCCGCGGCCGCGCCCGCGGAAGCGTGCGCGGCGGAAGGTGGCGGCGGGGTCCACGGAAGGCGGGTCACGGCTCCGGGCGCGCCGACGCCGCGGGCATCGTGCCGGAGGCCGGACTCCCGGCGAAGTTCCGGATGCCCGCACGAGGCCGCATGCTTGAGGTATGGACTTCCTCGGGGACCCTCCAGAGAGGCAGCGTTACGCGCTCCCGTCGCGGACGTCGGTGGGCGACAGGCGGGCAGGGCGGCGCACGGAGCTCCCACCGGGCGTGCTGGCGGGTCTGCCTGCGCCGGAGGCCAGGGGCGCATGGGAAGGGCGGCGGGTGTGTGACATGACCGCGATGAGCATGCCCGCGCACACCGCCTCCGCGCCCGGTGCCGCTGCGCACGGCGCGACCGCGCACAACCCATCCGCGCACAAGTCGCCCGGCGCCCCCGTGCACGCCGCGGCGGTGCACGGCGCGTCCGCCGCGACCGCGACCGCGCGCGTGGCGCCCGCACACGGCGCGCAGCCGGTGCGCACCGCGCCGTCGCACAGCCCTTCTCATAACGCTTCGATGCACAAGTCGGGACGCGGTGCGACGAACCGCGACACGACCATGCACCATGGACCGGTGCGTGACGACGAGAGCCCGGGGTCTCCCATGGCCGAAGGGCCAGGGACCATCGGTGCCCTGGTGCGCCGCGCCGTCGAAGGCGACGAGCAGGCCACCCACGATCTGCTCGCCCATGTGCACCCGCTCGCGCTGCGCTACTGCCGTACCCGGCTGTCCCGACTCCCTGGTGACGCACGCCACTTCGTGGACGACCTGGCGCAGGAGGTGTGCCTGGCCGTGCTGTGCGCGCTGCCGCGCTACCGCGACCAGGGCCGTCCGTTCGAGGCCTTCGTCTTCGCCATCGCCTCCCACAAGGTGGCCGACCTCCAGCGTTCGGCGATGCGCGGCCCGGGTTCGACCGCCGTGCCCTCCGAGGATCTGCCGGAGAAACCCGACGATTCCCTCGGGCCCGAGGAGCGCGCGCTGCTCAGCAGCGACGCCGAGTGGGCGCGAGGGCTGCTGGCGAATCTGCCCGCCACCCAGCGCGAGCTGGTTCTGCTGCGGGTCGCGGTGGGGCTTACGGCCGAGGAGACCGGGCAGGTGCTCGGCATGTCGCCGGGTGCGGTCCGAGTCGCCCAGCACCGTGCGCTGAGCCGGTTGCGGGCCCTGGCCGAGCAGGCGGAGGCGCTGCGCGCGGACGACGCGCGGGGGCTCAGCGCCTGAGCGGAGTGCCTGGGCGCCGTGCCGGACCGGGGCGGCCCGGGCGGGTGCCTGGGCGGGGCGTGCGGCGCGGCCGGTCCGGCGGGCCCGGGGTGCGGTCGGCTTCGCCGGTGGATGCCCGGGGTTGTCCACAGGGTGTGGAGTTGTCCACAGCCGGGTTGTGAGGGCGGAAGATACCCCGTGTGGCCCAGTAGCATGGGATGCCACGCCGGGCAAGACCATTGGGGAAGGTGTCATGACTCTCAACGCCGACGGAGTGGCCGAGAAATTCGGGTTCCTCGGGCTCACCTACGACGACGTCCTGCTGCTGCCGGGCGCCTCCGAGGTGCTTCCCAACCAGGTTGACACCTCTTCCCGGATCTCCCGCAACATCAAGGTGAACATCCCGCTGGTGTCCGCCGCCATGGACAAGGTCACCGAGTCGCGGATGGCCATCGCGATGGCCCGCCAGGGCGGTGTGGGCGTCCTCCACCGCAACCTGTCGATCGAGGACCAGGTCAACCAGGTCGACCTGGTCAAGCGCTCCGAGTCCGGCATGATCACCGACCCCATCACCGTGCACCCCGAGGCGACGCTGGCCGAGGCC
>CAYNNX010000331.1:0-252 GCA_964398515.1 uncultured Streptantibioticus sp.
CGAAGAACTCCATCTCCATCTGCTCGAACTCGCGGGTGCGGAAGATGAAGTTGCCCGGAGTGATCTCGTTGCGGAAGGACTTGCCGACCTGGGCGATGCCGAACGGCGGCTTCTTGCGCGAGGTCTGCTGGACGGCGGCGAAGTTGACGAAGATGCCCTGGGCGGTCTCGGGGCGCAGGTAGGCGACCGAGCCGGAGTCCTGGGTGGGCCCGAGGTGGGTGGAGAGCAGGCCGGAGAACTGCTTGGGCTCGG
>CAYNNX010000331.1:262-7958 GCA_964398515.1 uncultured Streptantibioticus sp.
GTACGCCTCCTCCAGGTGGTCCGCGCGGAAGCGCTTGTGGCAGGAGGTGCACTCGGTGAGCGGGTCGGTGAACGTGGCGACGTGGCCGGAGGCCTCCCAGACCTCGCGGGCCAGGATCACCGAGGAGTCGATGCCGACCACGTCGTCGCGCGAGGTGACCATGGAGCGCCACCACTGGCGCTTGATGTTCTCCTTGAGTTCCACACCGAGCGGGCCGTAGTCCCACGCGGCACGCTGGCCGCCGTAGATCTCGGAGCAGGGGTAGACGAAGCCACGGCGCTTGCTCAGGCTGACGATGGTGTCGATCTTGTCGGCGGCCACGGTGCTCTCTTCAGTACGACGAAGCGGTCATGGTGGGGTCCGCCGGTGACCGCGAGGGGGAAGGCACGGCCCGCCTGCGGCCCAGCGAATACTTCAGGTTACCGGCGCCCGCACCCCCCTGACCAAATCGGTATCCGCAATCGTGTGCGCCCGCCACCCCGCTGATCAGCGAATTGACAATCGTTCCCAGTAGTCTTGAACATGGCTGTCATTAACATATGCCGCCGCACGACCTCCGCCGCCCTCGCGGGAGCCGCTGCACCGGGCGTGTTCACGCTCACCACCTGCTCCGGCGCCTCCGCCGCCGGCAAGGACGGCAAGGTCGATGTGGTCGCCTCGTTCCACCCGCTCCGGTACGCCGCCGAGCGGATCGGCGGCTCGCATGTGCACGTCACCGATCTGACCGCCCCCGTGTCGAACCGCACGACCTCCAACTCTTGCCACCGTCGGCATGGCGGACCGGGCACGCGACGGGGTGGCCGATCTGTCCGGCGGACAGCAGCAGCGGGTGGCGATCGCCCGGGCGCTGGTCGCCGACCCCGATCCGCCGATCATGGACGAGCCGACGGCCGGCGTGGACCTGGCCGGCCGGCGGGTGCTCGCCGACACGCTGCGCGGCGAGGTCGCGGGCGGCACCGCGGCGAACGCGGCGGACGTCCCGGAGCAGGCGCCCGGCAGCGAGGCGCTGGCACAATGGGGGCACCTGAGCACGCAGACCCGAGGAGGACGACCGTGGCCACCGCCAAGCCGCCCGTGCAGGGCCGTTCGACCCGGCAACGGGCCGCAGTGTCGGCCGCGCTCAACGAGGTCGACGAGTTCCGCAGCGCCCAGGAGCTGCACGACCTGCTGCGCCATCGCGGCGACTCGGTGGGTCTGACGACGGTCTACCGGACCCTGCAGTCGCTCGCCGACGCCGGCGAGGTCGACGTGCTGCGCACCAGCGACGGCGAGGCCGTCTACCGGCGGTGCAGCAGCGGCCACCACCACCATCTGGTCTGCCGCGGCTGCGGCAAGGCCGTGGAGGTCGAGGGCCCGGCGGTCGAGAAGTGGGCCGACGCCGTCGCCGCCGAGCACGGCTACATCGATGTCGACCACACGATCGAGATCTTCGGCACCTGCGCAGAGTGCGCCGCCGCGGCCAAGGATTAGCCGGGGAGCAGCAGCCGGCGCCAAGCGACGACCGCGACGACCCGGGCCCGGGGGGCGAACCCCCGGGCCCGGCGTCCGCTCAGCGGCCGTTCGTGCGGCTCCGCGTCAGGAACCGGCCTTGGCGGGGACCTCGTTGGGCAGCGCCCCGCCGAACCGGCGGTCGCGGGAGGCGTATTCGAGGCAGGCCCGCCACAGGTCGCGCCGGTCGAAGTCCGGCCACAGCACGTCCTGGAAGACCATCTCCGCGTACGCGCTCTGCCAGATCAGGTAGTTGGACGTGCGCTGCTCGCCCGACGGGCGGACGAAGAGGTCGACATCCGGCATGTCCGGGTAGTACAGGTACTTGGCCAGAGTCTTCTCGTTGACCTTCGACGGGTCCAGCCGTCCCGCCTTGACGTCCGCGGCCAGCGCCGCCGCGGCGTCGGCGATCTCGGCACGGCCGCCGTAGTTGACGCAGAAGTACAGCGTCAGGGCGTCGTTGTGCTCGGTCTGCTCCTGGGCGATCTGGAGTTCCTGGACGACGGACTTCCACAGCTTGGGCATGCGGCCCGCCCAGCGGATGCGGATGCCCAGCCGGTCCATCTCGTCGCGGCGGCGGCGGATCACATCGCGGTTGAAATTCATCAGGAAGCGGACCTCCTCCGGCGACCGCCTCCAGTTCTCGGTGGAGAAGGCGTACAGCGAGAGGTTCTTGACCCCGATCTCGATGCAGCCCTTGAGCACGTCCATCACGACGCCCTCGCCGACCTTGTGGCCCTCGGTGCGCGGCAGGCCGCGCTGCTTGGCCCAGCGGCCGTTGCCGTCCATGACGACCGCCACGTGGTTCGGGACCAGCTCGGCCGGGATCGCGGGCGGCCGCTCGCCGGACGGGTGCGGATCCGGGACCAGGTACTCGCGGCGACTGCGGCCGAGGACCCCACGACGTGCCATGCGCTTTCCTTCTCCTGACTTCCTCGAGTCGTCTCGGTTGCGGACCGCGGTCACTTCTCCACGAACCGCAGCGAACGCAGGCCCCGTTCCAGATGCCACTGCAGATACGCGGCGACGAGGCCGCTGCCCTCACGGGTGTACCGGTCTTCGCAGGCGTCCGCCGTCCGCCAGTCCCCGGTGAGCAGCGCCCCCAGCAGTTCCAGGGACTCCGGAGAGGGTACGACGCTGCCGGGCACCCGGCACTCGCCGCATACCACTCCTCCCGATGCGACCGAAAAGAACCGGTTCGGGCCGGGCATGCCGCACTTCGCGCAGGCATCGAAGCTGGGTGCGTAGCCGTTGACGGCCAGCGAGCGCAGCAGAAAGGCGTCGAGCACCATCCGGGGGTCGTGCTCACCACCCGCGAGCGTGCGCAGCCCCCCGACGAGCAGCAGATACTGCTGGACCGCGGGCTCGCCCTCGTGGTCGGTGAAGCGCTCGGCGGTCTCCAGCATGGCGGTTCCGGCGGTGTACCTGCCGTAGTCGGTGACGATCCCGCTGCCGTACGCGGCGATCGACTCGACCTGGGTGCACAGCGGCAGGCCGCGCCCGACCAGCTCCCCGCGGCGGGCGAAGAACTGCACGTCCACGTGGGAGAACGGCTCCAGCCGCGCCCCGAACTTCGACTTGGTCCGGCGCACCCCCCGCGCCACGGCCCGCACCCGCCCCTGCCGGCGGGTGAGCAACGTGATGATCCGGTCCGCCTCACCCAGTTTCTGGGTGCGCAGCACGATGCCGTCGTCGCGGAACAGGGTCATGCGCCCCATTGTCCCCCATGGCTCTGCGAGGGGGCGCTACGAGGGCGTGCGGGCGGCGGCCTCCAGGAGGCGGGCGGTGTCCTCCTCGGGCAGGAGCAGGGAGCGCCCGACGGCGGCGAGGCACTCGCGTTCGGCCGGCAGGTAGGGGCCATCGGCCAGCGCTATCCGGGCGCCCTGCAGCAGGATCCGCTCCCGCCCCTCCGGGGCCAGGTGCGGGGTGAGGGGGCCGAGGGCCTCGTGCAGCTCGATCGAGAGCCAGGTGCCGCAGCCGTCGACCGCGCCCGCCAGGGAGTCGTACGAGCCGGGCAGCCGGCCCTCGTCGGCGGCGAGGGCGGCGAGCAGTCCGATCAGCTGGTCCTCGGTGCAGTCCGTGAAGCCCGCGCCGCGGACCGCGTCCAGCGCGGCCTCGCGGGCCGCCCGGGAGCCGGCGCCGCCCGCGGTGAGCACGGCGAGGGCGACGGTGTGCACGGCGTCGCGGAGCATCGCGGAGAACCTGCTGCTGGTCGGCGGGTCGAGCGCGTCGAGGCCGAAGCGGTGGTGGCACGCCCCGCACTCCGCCACGGTCCCGGCGGAACCTCTGTGCATCAGGGGGATGTTGAGGACGGTGAGGCGTCTGGTGCCGGAGCGGCGGTAATAGTTGCGATCACCGCCGCACCCGGGGCAGAAGAACTCCCCGTCGCCGTCGGTCTGCCATGTGGTGCGCACGCCCCAGATCGTGACGCCCCGGCAACGCAGCTCCAGCGATGGCAAGACCACGATGCAACCTCCGGCGGCTCGTTCCGGCACATTTCGTAGCGGACACGGGCGCTCGCGGACGCATCCCCTCGGCAACGGCGCCGTGTTGGAGTGATGTTAGCCACACCGATGACGTGCAGTCAGTAGCGCGTACCCACGATGTGTGAAAAACCGGTCCCGGCCACCGCGCGGGTGGCCGGGACCGGCCGGGCGCCTGGAGGTCAGCCGCGGGAGGCGCGGTTGACGGCGGAGACGACCGCCCTGATCGAGGCGCGGACGATGTTGGCGTCGATGCCGACACCCCACAGCACCTTGCCGTCCACGGCGATCTCGACGTAGGCCGCGGCCTGCGCGGTCGCGCCCTCGGTCTGCGCGTGCTCGACGTAGTCCAGGACGCGGGCGTCGATGTCGATCGCCTGCAGCGCGTCGACGAACGCGGCGAGCGGACCGTTGCCGGTGCCGGTCAGCACCGCGTCCTCGCCGTCCACGACCGCTTCGACGGTGAGCGCGTCGGTGCCCTCGGTGGTGGTGGAGGTCTGCGCGGAACGCAGCGCGATCCGGCCCCAGGGGTTGTCGGCCACCGGCAGGTACTCGTCGCGGAAGAGCTCCCAGATCTGCGCGGGGGTGACCTCGCCGCCCTCGTCGTCGGTCTTCGCCTGGACGATCTTCGAGAACTCGATCTGCATCCGCCGCGGCAGGTCCAGCTTGTGGTCGTTCTTCAGCACATAGGCGATTCCGCCCTTGCCCGACTGCGAGTTGACCCGGATCACGGCCTCGTAGGAGCGGCCCACGTCCTTGGGGTCGATCGGCAGGTACGGCACCGCCCACTCGATCTCGTCGACCGTCCTGCCCTGGGCCGCCGCGTCGGCCTCCATGGCCTCGAAGCCCTTCTTGATGGCGTCCTGGTGGGAGCCGGAGAAGGCGGTGTAGACCAGGTCGCCCGCGTAGGGGTGGCGCGGGTGGACCTCCATCTGGTTGCAGTACTCGGCCGTGCGGCGCACCTCGTCGATCTGCGAGAAGTCGATCTGCGGATCGATGCCCTGGCTGAACAGGTTCAGGCCCAGCGTCACCAGGTCCACGTTGCCGGTGCGCTCGCCCTGCCCGAACAGGCACCCCTCGACGCGGTCGGCGCCGGCCATGACCGCCAGTTCGGCGGCGGCCACCGCGGTGCCGCGGTCGTTGTGCGGGTGGGTGGACAGGCAGACGAACTCGCGGCGGCTCAGGTTGCGCGACATCCACTCGAAGCGGTCGGCGTGCGTGCTCGGGGTCGAACGCTCCACGGTGGCGGGCAGGTTGAGGATGATCTCGCGGCCCTCCTCGGGCTGCCAGACGTCCATGACCGACTCGCAGACCTCCAGTGCGAAGTCCAGCTCGGTGTCGGTGAAGATCTCCGGGCTGTACTGGTAGCCGAAGACCGTCTCGTCGCCCAGGATCTTCTCGGCGTACTCCATGACCAGCCGGGTGCCGTCCACCGCGATCTGCTTCACCTGGTCGCGGGTGCCGCGGAAGACCACCCGGCGGAACACCGGCGCGGTGGCGTTGTACAGGTGCACGGTGGCCCGCGGGGCGCCGCGCAGGGACTCCACGGTCCGCTCGATCAGTTCCTCACGCGCCTGCGTCAGCACCGAGATCGTCACGTCGTCCGGGACGGCGCCCTCGTCGATGATCGACCGGACGAAGTCGAAGTCGGTCTGCCCGGAGGAGGGGAAGCCGACCTCGATCTCCTTGTAGCCCATCCGCACCAGCAGGTCGAACATGGCACGCTTGCGGGCGGGCGACATCGGGTCGATCAGCGCCTGGTTGCCGTCCCGCAGGTCGGTCGAGAGCCAGCGCGGCGCCTTGGTGATCCGCTTCTGCGGCCAGGTGCGGTCCGGCAGGTCCACGGCGTCGTACCCGCGGTACTTGTGGATCGGCATCCCCGAGGGCCTCTGGGTGACCGTCGCCGCGGTGACGGGCGTGCCGGGGCGTACGGAGTTCTCAGAAGGGTGCGACATGTGCGAAGGGCTCCTCGTGTGTCCACTGGGACGGCCGACGGGGCGAATAACCGCAACACCGAACTCCGCGGGGAGGGGGTCGGCCTCGACTACAGGCCCTCGCCGCGGCAGCTAAGGAGAAGCAGCCCGAAACGCATGATGCAGCGAGCGTAGCCGACGGGCTTCGGAGCGCACAGCGGAAGCCCGGTTCCTCTCAGTATGCAAGACGGGGCATACCGAGCGGGCGCCGCCACCGGAACAGTGACGAATCACTCCTTTTCGGGAATCGCTGCGCCGACGAGTGACAACATGGTCACCCGCTGCCAGATTTCCCTCATGAACCGTCACCTGAACAGCGCAACGTTCTGCCCGATCGTCCCCCCGCACATCCTCGACACGCTCGCCCGGCACGAGGACCCCCGGGTGAGCGAGCCCGCCCGCCGCAGCCTGGAGCACGACGCCCTCCAGCGCACCCGACGCCGCATCACCGCCGTGCGGGGCGTCGAGCCCATCGCGGCGACCGGTTCCGACCACCCGAACCGGACGATCTACGACGCGCAGCACCAGCAGACGCTGCCCGGCCGCAAGGTCCGCGGCGAGAAGGACAAGGCCGTCGCCGACCAGCCGGTCAACCAGGCCTACGACGGCCTCGGCGCCACCTTCGAGCTGTATCTGAAGGTCTACGGCCGCCGCTCGGTCGACGGCAACGGGCTGCCGCTGGTCGCCACCGTCCACTTCGGCCAGGACTACGACAACGCCTTCTGGGACGGCGAGCGGATGGTGTTCGGCGACGGCGACGGGGTGCTGCTCCACAACTTCACCGGCTCGATCGACGTCATCGGCCACGAACTGACCCACGGCGTCACCCAGTACACGGCCAACCTCGACTACGTCGGCCAGTCCGGGGCGCTCAACGAGTCCGTCTCCGACGTCTTCGGCTCGATCATCAAGCAGTACGCCCTCGGCCAGAGCGCCGCCCAGGCCGACTGGCTGATCGGCGCGGGCGTGCTGGCGCCGGGCGTCCACGGCGTGGCCCTGCGGTCGATGAAGGCCCCCGGCACCGCCTACGACGACCCCCGCCTCGGCAAGGACCCGCAGCCGGCCACGATGGACGGCTACGTCCACACCGCCGAGGACAACGGCGGCGTCCACACCAACTCCGGCATCCCCAACCACGCCTTCTACCTGGCCGCCACGGCGATCGGCGGCAACTCCTGGGAGAAGGCGGGGCACATCTGGTACGACACGCTCACCGGGGGCGAGCTGGCCCGCGACGCCGCCTTCGCGGACTTCGCACGGCTCACCGCCGCCGCCGCGCGCCGCCGCTTCGGCGACGGCCGGGAGCTCCAGGCGGTGCTCAAGGCGTGGTCGACGGTGGGGGTACCCGCGTCGTAAGCCGCCCCCATCGGGGTAGACGTGACAGCATGCGAATCGCAGTGACCAGGACCGGCGGTTTCGCCGGCCTCAAGCGCCGGGCGGAGGTGGACACCGCCGCCCGCCCCGACGCCCCCCGCCTGGAGGGGCTGGCCCGTGACGCCCTCGCCGCGGGCCGCTCCAGCCCGCCGCGCGGCGTTCCCGACGGCTTCCACTACGAGATCACGGTCGACGGCCGCACCGTGCACTGCACGGACCCCGAACTCAGCGAGGCCCAGCGCGAACTGGTCGGCACCGTCCTGAAGGAGGGCGCCTAGCGCGCCCTGGGCCCGGGGCCTCTCGCCGCCGGTTCCGCTCAGAACCCGAGCTTGCGCAGCTGCTTGGGATCCCGCTGCCAGTCCTTGGCCACCTTCACGT
>CAYNNX010000332.1:0-7892 GCA_964398515.1 uncultured Streptantibioticus sp.
GGTGCGCAGTTGGCGCGGGGCTACCTGCGCCGCCCCGGGCTGTCGGCGGAGCGTTTCGTCGCCTGCCCGTTCGGCGGGCCGGGCGAGCGGATGTACCGCACCGGCGACGTGGTGCGGTGGCGTGCCGATGGCAACCTGGAGTTCGTCGGCCGTGCGGACGACCAGGTCAAGCTCCGCGGTTTCCGGATCGAGCCGGGCGAGATCGAAGCCGCTCTGGTCTCGCATCCCCAGATCGACCAGGCGGCGGTGGTGGTACGGGAGGACACCCCGGGTGACCAGCGCCTGATCGGCTACGTGGCCGGTGGCGCGGGTGAGGTTGTGGACGCCCAGGCACTGCGCAAGCACCTGGCCGTGTCGCTGCCGGAGTACATGGTGCCCGCCGCCGTCGTGGCCTTGGACGCTCTCCCGCTGACGGTGAACGGGAAGCTGGACCGGCGTGCTCTGCCCGCGCCGGACTTCGCGTCGGCCGGCAGCGGCCGGGAACCGTCCTCGGTGCACGAGGAGATCCTGTGCAGCGTCTTCGCCGAGGTCCTGGGACTGGAGCGGATCGGCGTCGACGACAGCTTCTTCGAACTCGGCGGACACTCACTCCTCGCGGTGCGTCTCGTCAGCCGGATCCGCTCGGTACTGGGTGCCGAGATGAACATCCGGACGCTGTTCGAGGCGCCGAGTGCGGCCGCACTGGCGGAACGACTGGCAGGCGGCGGCCTGACGCAGGAAGCCATGGGGGTCCTGCTTCCGATCCGCACACGGGGAAGCCGTGCGCCGTTCTTCTGCGTCCATCCGGCAGGCGGGGCGAGTTGGTGCTACGCGCCACTGGCCCGTCACATGCCCGCGGACCAGCCGCTCTACGGAGTCCAGGCACGAGGCATCGACGGCGCGGTGGAGGCCCTTCCGGCAACCCTGCGGGACATGGCGGCGGACTACGTCGAGCAGATCCGCGCGGTGCAGGAATCGGGCCCCTACCACCTTCTCGGCTGGTCCCAAGGCGGGGTCATCGCACAGGAGATGGCCGTGCAACTGCAAGCCGCAGGTCAGGAGGTGGCCGCGCTGATCATCCTGGACGCCTACCCCGCGGTGGCGGAAGCGGCGACGCTCGACGAGGACGAGGCGGAGCCCGACCTCACGGATGTGGTGATCCAGACGGCGCGCCGCTTCGGGGTGGAGCTGTCCGACGAGGAGGTCCAGCGCTTCAGCCGGGTCATGCGCAACAGCGACCGGCTCCAACGGACCCACACACCCGGGGCCTTCGACGGAGACCTTCTGCTCATCGCCGCCGAGGAGGACATACCCGACAGCGGCAGCCGGGCCGGCATGTGGAAGCGGTACGTCTCCGGTGTGATATCCGAGTCCAGCCTGCCGTGCCGCCATGACGACATGGTGCAGCCCGACATGTTGAGCCGGGCCTGGAGCGTCATCTCGGAGTGGCTGCCCCCGGAAGGCGGCAACTAGCCTCGGGGCGTTCCTCCGCCTCGAACAGCCTGATGGCCTGACCGGCCGTCTCCCTGGAACAGGCCGTCGTCGCCCGACCGGGGAGACGGCCGGTCATGTGAACGGAGAACAGTGAAGAAACCACAAGAGCGTCACTACTCACTCCTCTGTCCGCTGTGCGGGCGTCGGCAGCCGGATGACGGGCTGACACTGGCCTGTGCCAGCGACCACGAGTCCGCGCTGCTGCACACCGATTACGACCAAAGGGAGTTCAGACCGCTCCCCGAAGAAGACGGAGTGTTCCGATACCGGAACTGGCTGCCCGTCCAGCGCAGCTTCCCGCAGGCCGGACGTACGGCGGTGTTCCGCAGTGAGAGCCTGTCCAGGTTCCTCGGCATGCCGAACCTCTGGCTCGCGTTCAACGGCTACTGGCCCGAGCGCGGAGCGAACCTGGAGACTTGTACCTTCAAGGAGCTGGAGGCGTACACGGTTCTCGGCAGGATGCCGGAGGAGCCGGCGGTGCTCGTCGTGGCATCCGCCGGGAACACGGCTGCCGCATTCGCTGCGCTGTGTTCCCGGTACGCCAAGCCCTGCCTCCTGATCATTCCGTCGACCGGGCTCGGCCGGCTCAGGCTCCGCGAGCCCCTGCATCCGCTTGTGCGGCTCGTCGTGATGGACGACGCCGACTACTCGGACGCCATCGCGCTGTCCGAGGCGATCGGCAAGCAGCCGGGCTTCCACCTGGAGGGCGGCGTACGCAATGTGGGCCGCCGCGACGGGCTGGGCACCGTGATGTACTCGGCGATGGAGGAGATGGGCGAACTGCCGGACTACTACTTCCAGGCCGTGGGCAGCGCTGCCGGTGCCATCGCCGTGCACGAGGCGGCAAAGAGGCTGCGGTCGGCGACCTCCGTGCACACTCGACCGCTACCCCGGCTGATGTTGTCGCAGAACGCCTGTTTCGCACCCATACACACGGCATGGCAGAACGATTGCCGTGCTCTTACCGGGGCCGGCGCCGGGGCCGGTGCGGGGATCGGTGCCATGGCCGAGGCGGACAGGAGCGCCATTCATGAGGCCTTCGCCGACGAGCTGACCAACCGCTTCCCGCCCTACCGGGTACGCGCCGGTGTGCACGACGTTCTCACCGAAAGCGCCGGTGAGGTGCTCACCGTCGACAAGGCGTCCGCGTTGCATGCGATGAGCATGGTCGACGAGTTGGAATCGATCGATCTCGAGCCGGCTGCCGCGGTCGCCGCCGCATCACTCTTCTCCTCGGTGAGCGAGGGGCGGGTTCCGCGGGAAGCGTCCGTGCTGTTGAACATCACGGGCGGAGGCAGGGGCAGGATGGCCCGGGACCACTCGCTGCACGAAGTCGAGCCCGATCTGCGCGTCGGCGGCGCAGGGGAACCGATCGGCGGCGTACTGGATCAGATCATGGCGCTGTTCCCCGCTCACGACCGTTCCGCTCACCAGGGGCGTCCGTGAACTTACCGGGGCCGATCAGGGGCCGTGCCCGGAGGCCGTCGAGGGTGGTGACGGCGGCATCCGGGACCGGTTGGCGCGCTACGACGGCAGCGCTCGCATCAGGCGCGTATCGGCAGGTCGTAGCACTGCCGAATGCTCGAACCCCGTTCGGTGACGTCCACTCCGTAGATGTGTATGGACACCACTTTCTCCATCGTCCCGTTGCGCACAAGGTGGATGTCACCCGGCGGGGCGACCGAGGTCACCGATCCCTCGGCGTTCGTCCCATTTGATATGCGCACCAGGTGACTGCCCTCGCGGTCGGCGGCGAGTCGGAATCTCTCCTCCTTCTCCTCGCCGAGGTAGACGCCCACGACACACCAGGACGCGTGGTCGTGGATCGGTGTCTGCTGGCCCGGTAGCCATACCAGAGCCACCACCGAGAAGCTGCCGTCGGGCTCGGCATGGATGACGTGCTGCCGATAATTGAGAGGATCAGCCGCCAACTGCTCGTCGGTCAGCAGGTCGGGATGGCCGAGAAAAGAGCGCAGCACTTCTTCCGCTGCCAGGCGTGGTGCGGCGTCTGATTCTTCTGCTGCCCGCCGCTCACTCAGCCTGCCCTGTAGGGCGGCTATCAATTCAGACGCTCGTGGCGTCACGTTGCTTTTCACTTCCTGATTCCTTCCCAGGGATCAAAGGGCGTGACGCGGAGAGCGTAGCAGAATTCGATCATGGCAATGATCTTCGGGTGCGGTGTTTTCCGTCGGACAGGCCGAGTGGGGTGCACGTCGAATATCCGGAATTCCGGCGACCGGATCCGCGGGTGTCGATTCGCGGTGCAGATATTTCCGGTACACGGGTGGTGCAGACGGCCGAGAGCGATTCAGACGTCGATGTCGCGACCCCCCTATGGGAACCAGGCCGGTGGCATCGCTGCGGCGGGGCTCCTGAGGTGTGCCTGGGATGTGCCGGCGGCAACGCGAAACAGCGCCGCGATCTACCGGTGACCCGGGATCGCGACGCTGTCCGTAGCCGGTCCGTCGCGGAATGAGTTCGCCGTCACATGAGGCGTCGGCGATAGCCGTATGGCATTACCACACGTGACGCGATCGAAGCTCTCCGTGCGTCATGACGAGGGATTCAGCCCGCGGCCGTCGGCACCACGGCGGTCAGCGCCTCGGAGGTCGCGGTCGGCGGCACCGGCCGCGATTCCTCGTACGCGTGCCGTCCCGCCGCGTCGCTCAGCTTGATCAGCAGTGCGACCATGAGCCAGTTCGCGAGGATGGACGAGCCGCCCTGGGAGAGGAACGGCAGCGCCTTGCCGGTGAGCGGCACCAGGCCGGTCACGCCGCCGGCGACCACGAAGACCTGCATGGCCAGACCGGCGGCCAGCCCGCCGGCGAGCAGCTTGCCGAAGGGGTCGGTCAGGAGCAGGGCGGTGCGCAGCCCGCGCTCCACCATCAGGACGTAGAGCAGCAGGACCACCGTCACGCCGGCGAGGCCCAGCTCCTCGCCGACCGTGGTCATGATGAAGTCGGTGCGTCCGGCGAACTGAATGAGCCAGGGGTGGCCCTGGCCCAGACCGGTGCCGAGGATGCCGCCGCTGCCGAAGCTGAAGAGCGCCTGTGCGGACTGGTCGGAGGTGAGGCCCGCCGGGCGCTGGTTCTGCGGCAGGAAGATGGCCATGGGGTGCAGCCAGGCCACCACACGGGCCTTGACGTGCGCGGAGGTGGAGCCGACGACGCCCGCTCCCACCGATGCCATGAGCAGGCCGAGCACCACCCAGCTGGTCCGCTCGGTGGCCACGTACAGCATGACCACGAAGACACCGAAGAAGATCAACGAGGTGCCCAGGTCGTTTTCGAAGACCAGCACCATCAGGCTGACCCCCCAGACCACCAGCACCGGTCCGAGATTGCGGCCGCGCGGCAGGTACATGCCCATGAACTTGCGGCCCACCAGGGCCAGGGCGTCCCGGTTCGCCATGAGGTAGCTGGCGAAGAACACCGCGATGGCGATCTTGACGAACTCGTCCGGCTCCAGGTGGACCGGGCCGAGGTAGATCCACCGCTTGGCGCCGTAGGTGTCAGTGGCGGAGAACACCGGCGCCATCAGCAGCACCAATGCGGCGGTCATCGTCACATAGGTGTAGCGCTGGAGTATGCGGTGATGCTTGAGCAGCACCATGACGCCGACGAAGGCCGTGACCGCGATGCCGTCCCACATCACCTGGGTCGGTGCCCCGGGCGCGGAGAGGGCGGGCGTGTGCGGCCACTCCGCCTTGTACGAGACGTCGAGCCGCCAGATCAGCACCAGACCCAGGCCCGTCAGCATCACCGCCAGCGGCAGGATCAGCGGATCGGCGAACCGCGCGAAGCGGCGCACCGCCAGGTGTGCGCCCAGCGCCAGCGCGCCCAGCGCGACACCGGCGATCGGCAGATTTCCCGGAACCGAGCCCTGCAGTGCCAGCCCGCTTCCGGCATAGCCGAAAACGGCGATCAGCACAGCACCGATCACGAGCACCAGCTCGGTGTTCCTGCGCCGCGTCACCATCCCGACCGCGCCGTCCCCGCCGCCCATCACGCATCCTCCCCAACTCGTACCCGCCGTATTGTTGCACGATCATGCAAACGGAGATCCGGCTCCCTCCTACTGTAGGGGGCTGACAACCATCCGCAGACGGTCAGTTGGCGGGAGCCCCGGGATCACCGCGAAGACCGGGGATCACGACCAAGGCTCGGGCCGACGTCCCGCGATGCCCACGGCGCGCACAGACCCGGGCACACCCTCTTTCCTTACGGGATCGAGGCGACCACGGTTCAGGTCGCCGTCGCCTGAGCCGGTGCACCGAGCCGATGCCCTGGGGCGCGTCCCCGCTTCCGGTCGTTCGCGACGGCGCGTTGGAGACGGCCGCCTGCGCCGGAGCCGCCGCGTGGACCGTATGCGCCGCGACGCCACCATACCGGCCGCTTGAATCCTGTAGGCGTGCGCCGACGCGCCGAGTGGACCGATGACGGGATTCCTGACCTGGGATTAGCGATGCCCGATGTCTGGTTTAGCGGGAAATGTAATGCAGTGAGTCGGCCGGTGCGCCTGCCACCCGGGACTTCGGGGGAAGCGTGCACCGGCGGGTCGGACGTCGACGCGGGTTCCGTAGTGTGACAGGACTGATACGGGACTGATTCAATCGGCGGCAAGGAGTGCCGAAGCGTTTTTGGGAGCTTCTTTCACCACATTCGCAGTCGCACGCGCCGAACTCTCCAGCCCACTCTGCCGACCTTGCGCTTGACGAATCTGCGCGGAAGCGCAAGTCACGACGAGGTCAAGACTTTCGGTTCGACATTCAAGCGGGCTCGTTCACGCTGGGTTCGGCACTGCCATGAGCCGTCGGCAGCTGACGAGCTGGGAGGCTCCTCGTGGCACCGTTTGTGACGCATCACCTCTCGGCCGGGGCCGCCGCCCACGTCGATCCCGGTCTGCGCCTTCCGTCGGGGACGGAGCGCAACGTGGCGGCGCTCAAGGCCGCACTCGCCGATCGCCCCGGCCTCGGCTTCGATGCGCGGCGCTGCCAGACCGTTACGCCCTCCGACGCGGAAAGCCTGCTCGCGCAGGTCGAGGAGGGATCAGATCCGGACGCCGGCCCGGTGGTCTACTGGGCGGGTAATGCCACGCTCGCGGATGACGGGACGCTGTCTCTCGCGCTTCCGGGTTCGCGAGCGCACGATCTGCGGACGTGGTTACCGGCGCGGCAGCTGGCCGAGCGGATGATGGCGCCCTCCGGGCGTGTGCGGGACCGTCTGCTGATTCTGGACGTCTGCCCGGCACGCCTTCACCGGAACCCTCGCGGGACGATACGACGAGCTCATCCGGCGGGCGATCGAGCGAGTGACGCGCAGCGGCATCGCCGTCCTGTCCTCGATGGGCACGTCACTCACGGGTTTTGCAGCGAACGGCTACGGGCTTTTGGTCTTCACCCAGCAACTGACAGAACTACTGCGCTCCAGGGGCCGGAGTGCGGAATTACGTCTGGACCGCCTCCACCGAGAGCTGCGTCGGCCACTCGCTCGGCGGCAGACGCCTCGCACACCGGCGACGCCTATCCACGGACAGCAGAGTGTCTGAGGGTATGTCAGGTCTCCTCGCAGCGCGACGCGTTCGACCGACCCCTACGCCTTCCCGTGGCACGCCAGGCTTCTCGACATCGACGCGAGCGCGTACTTCGACGGCGGCACCTTGCGCGTCGAGGGAGCCCACTGCGACTACTTCCATCCCGAGTCCGCACGTCTCCTCCCGTCGCCGGCCGACCGCAGCCGCTGAGCGGCATTCGCGGCGCGGCGGTCCGGGCCGCCCGCGGCCTGGTGGTCCGGCACTCGGACGCGGGGACGGCCGCGGCCCTGGGCGGAGCGGAGCTCACATGGACATGGAATTCGTTTTCATTTACTGTGGCCCTCGTCGCGCTGCTTACAGAGGAGATCGCATGCCGCTCCCCGGCCATTCGTCCGGGCGCCCACCGCAGTTCCCCGGTCTCAAGCAGTCCGTGCGGCGTCTGCTCGGCATAGACGAGGACACCGCCGTGGTGATCCGGCAACTCGCCTGTACCGAGCCCGGCTGCCCGCCGCTGGAGACGGTCATCGCCGTGCTTCCGATCGACGGCCCCGGCCGCCGCTGGACCCTGCACTGTCCGGCCGAGCGGATCACCGAGGACGACCTGCGCACCCTGCTCGCCACCTCACCCGAAGGAACCTGACCCGCCATGACCGACACAGACCAGACCGCCGAGGCCGTGGACGACCGCGTCCCCGTCACCGTGCTCACGGGCTTCCTCGGATCGGGCAAGACGACCCTGCTCAACCGCATCCTCACCGAGCAGCACGGCCTGCGGATCGCCGTCATCGAGAACGAGTTCGGCGAGGTCGGCATCGACGACGCCCTGGTCCTCGACGCCGAAGAAGAGATCTTCGAGATGAACAACGGCTGCATCTGCTGCACCGTGC
>CAYNNX010000333.1:0-7887 GCA_964398515.1 uncultured Streptantibioticus sp.
TTGAAGTCGGACCTGGACGCGCCCCCGGCCGCCGGGCTCACGGCCGGGATCACAGGCGGACTCACGAAGAAGCAGCGCCGCATCGAGCGCTCCCTACTGGAGTACGTCTACCGGTGCGCGTGCAAGACCAGCCCGTTCAGCTCCCTCACCGGGGTGACCGTCGGCGAGTTCGACGCGCTGTCCCACGAAGGCGCCGAGGACCATCCTGCACTGGTGATCGACGAGCGGTGGACCGGTCGCGCCCGGCTGAACGTCGCCGTGCTGGCCCGCCTGGGTGAACTCGTCGCCCAGGCACCGCATCTGCGCCCGGATCTGCCGGTCGAGCTGGTCACCGGCGTGACCGCCGAGGCCGGCCGGATCCGGTACGTGCGCCGGAAGGTCTCCGAGGGGGACGACTCGGCCTCCGTGAGCTTCGACTCGGTGACCGAGAACATGTTCTTCCTGCGGCAGGGCCAGGGACTCGACGCGCTGATCGCCCTGTGCGACGCCGAGGGCCAGCTGCCGTATGGCGAGCTGCTGGACCGCTTCGCGCGGCGCGTCCGCGTGGACCGCGATGACTGTGACCGCTTCCTCGCCACCCTGCTCAGGCTGGGGCTGCTCAGCGTCCCCGCACTCGCCGTCGACCTGCACAGCCCCGACCCGGTCACCGCCTTCGCGGACGGCGTCCGCACCATGGGCCGGGAATGGTCCGGCAGGCTCGCAGCCGGCCTGGACGAGGTGGCCGGGCTGGTCCGGGAGTACGGCCGCGCGCCGCTGGACCGGCGCCGCGCGCTGCTCGCGGACGTGCGGGAACGGCTGGCTCTCCTGCAGGAGGAACTCGGCCTGCCCACCGGGTCGCTGCCCCGGGCCCTGGTCTACGAGGACACACGGGCGACGGCCGCACCCGTGCGACTGGACAGGGAGCGTTTTGTCCGGGAGGTGGGCACGGCGCTGTCATCGCTCTCGCGCATCATGCCGGCGTTCGACGTCGCGCTGCCCCACCGGGCGACCCTGCGCGGCTTCTTCCTGGCCCGCTACGGCACCGGCGGCCGCTGCGACGACCTCCTGGAGCTGGTGACGGACTTCCAGGAGGACCTCTACGGCTACTACGTCCAAGTAGCCGGTGCCGGAGCACATTTCAACGCCGACGGTACGTTTGTGCCCACGGAGAACTGGCTGGACGAACCCGAGATCACAGCGGCGGACAAGGCCCGCCAGGTGTTCGCCCGGCGGATGCGTGCGGTGCTGGACACCGCCGGGGGACCGGACCGCCCGGACGAGGTGGAGATCGACGACGACTTCATCGACGAGGTCGCGGGATGTCTGAGCGGGCGGCCGGGGGACTTCCGTCCGCAGGCGCACTTCCTACAGCTGTGCGGCGGCACCGAGCGGCCCACCGCCGTGCTCAACCGCTCCTGGGGCGGCGTCTCCTTCCCCTTCTCCCGGTTCACCCACGACTTCGACGACCTGGGACTCGCCGAACAGCTCCGCCGCTGGCACCGCGAGATCCAGCCGGAGGGCGCCGTCCTCGCCGAGGTCACGGGCGGCGCCACGCGCGCCAACCTGAACCTGCACGGCAGACTGACGGACTACGAGATCGTCTGTCCCGGTGAGACCAGCACCGCGCCCGCCGAGAACCGGATCACTCTGGCCGACCTGTCGCTGCATCATGACCCGGACGCCGGTCGGCTGGTGCTGCGCTCGGCCCGGCTCGGGCGGGAGGTCGTTCCGGTCTACTTCGGCTACCTGGTTCCGGCCGCCCTGCCGGAGGTGGCCCGCACCCTGCTTCTGCTCGCCCCCTCGGCGATCGTGACGATCGACCCGTGGGGCGGCGTACCGCAGGACACCGGCTCCGACGGCGTGGCCTACAGGCCCAGGGTCCGGCACCACGGCGTGGTGATCAGCCGGCGGTCCTGGACGGCTCCGGCGGGCACCCTTCCGCGTCACCGGCCGGGGGCGGACACCGGCGAGTGGTTTGCCCAGTGGCAGGGCTGGCGTCGACGGCACGGCGTACCGCCGCGGGTGTTCGTGACGCTGCGGCCGGACGGCGCGACGGAGGCGGCGTCCGAGTCCGGGACGGACGGATCGGCCGCGGCGGACCGTCCGGCGCGCCGTCAGAAACCGCACTTCCTCGACTTCGGCAGCGCTCTGTCGCTCCATCTGTTCGAACATCTGGTCCGCGAGGTCGGCACTGGCTCGGTCGTGTTCACCGAGATGCTCCCCGCGCCGGACCACCTGCACACGACGTCCGCCAAGGGCGCGCACATCACGGAACTGGTCGTCGAGACCGTCTCGGGTGGGCGCCCCTCCCACCCCGACCGCCGGGAGCCGGTATGACCTCCATCGAGACCGTTCCCCCGACCGGCCCCGCCCCCACGGTCGACGACCGGTGGTTGGCCGTCTACGTCTTCTACACGGGCAATGCCCGGCCGCTGCTGACCGACTGCATACGGCCGCTGTTCGCCCGACTCTCGGAAGAAGGCCTGATCAACCGGTACTTCTTCCTGCACTACTGGCTGGAAGGCCCGCACGTGCGTGTGCGGTTCCGGCCCACCGAGGGCAACGCCGAAGCAGTACGCGCCGAGGTGGACGCCGCGATCGGCGCCTTCCTGCGGCGCCGCCCCTCGCTGTACGAGGTGAAGTCGGACTTCTACGTCGGCCTCTACAACACCCTCTTCGAGCTGGAGTTCGACGAGGAGGGCCGGGCCGGATACCTGGGCGAGGACGGCCGGATGCGGTTGCGGAAGAACAACTCCTTCAGCTGGGAGCCGTACGAGCCGGAGTATGACAAGTACGGCGGGCCGGTCGGCGTGGAGCTGGCCGAGTGGCACTTCCAGCAGTCGACCGACCTTGTGCTGGATGCGTTGACCGGCATGAACGTGCACATGCGCACCGTGCAGCTGGGCCTCGCGGCCCAGCTGATGATGGTGATGGCATCGGTGTTCCTCGGTGACGACGACGAGCTGGCCGAGTTCTTCGAGGGGTACCGCGACTTCTGGCACGACTCCTTCCGAACCACCGACCTCGTCGCGGGCCGCAGCTTCGACCGCGGCTACGAGGCCATGTCCGCCTCGCTCCGGGAGCGGTTCGCCGTCGTCCGGTCGGCGGTCCGCGCCAGCCGCGGCGAGGAGCTGCCCCGGACCCTGGGGCGATGGGCGGAGCACTGCGCAGAGCTGCGCCGCCGGGTCGTGGACTTGTCGGCGTCGGGCCGACTGGTGTTCCGAGAGTGGGAGGGCGAGGGGCACTGCACGGTGACGGACACCGGCGAGGCTCTGCTGCGGCTGCTGTGGCCGTACATGCACATGACGAACAACCGGCTGCACATCACGATCACCGACGAGGCCTACCTGGCGCACGCCCTGCTGCGGGCCCTGACGGATCCGGAGGCGGTGGCCTGATGTCCGCGCCGTCGCTGCTGGACAGCCGACCCGTGCGCGCGCCCGAGCTGACCGTCGGCCCGCCTGTGCTGCGCGGCGAGCGGATCGTCCACTTGGTGAAGGACGGCCGCTCCGGACGCATCTACCGGATCGGCACCAAGGAGCGGTTCATCATCGAGCGGCTGGACGGCTCGCTCAGTCTGCGGCAGATCGGCGCCGCCTACGAGCGGCAGTTCAGCAAGCGGCTGGACGACCGTTCCTGGGGAGCGATCCTCGGTGCCCTGTGGAACCGGTCCTTCCTGGCCGGCGCCGAGGGGCGGGAGCGGCCCGACCCCGGCCGGAACGAGGAGGAAACCGCCGAGGGCACGAGTGCGCGCGGGCTGTCCGGCTCGGTGTCCTGGGGCGATCCCGGCCCGCTCCTCGACCGTCTGCTGCCCCGGGTCACCTGGCTGTTCTCGCCGGTCACGGCCACGCTGGCGCTGCTGTTGTGCGGGGCGCTGGTGGCGTACATCGCGCTGCGGGCGCCGTTGCTGCTGAGGGAGTCCCATGTCCTGCGCGAGCAGCCGGAGCTGGCGATGCTCTCGGGGTTCGTCATCTGGGCGGGGACCGCGTTCCACGAGCTCGCGCACGGGCTGTGGTGCCACCATTACGGCGGGCGTGCCACGGCCATCGGCATGCGTTGGCGGCTGCCTGCGGTGACGTTCTTCTGCGAGGCGGACGACGTTCTGCTGTTCCGCTCCCGGCGGCAGCGCATGGTCACGGCCGCCGTGGGTGCGGTGGCGAGCCTGATCTTCCTGCTGCCCTTCTTCGTGTTGCGGCTGCTGCTGCAACAGGGCGACGTGACGCATGACGCCCTCTCGGGCCTGCTGCTGATCGGCACGGCCCAGGCCCTGCTCAACTACCTGCCGGTGCTGGGCCTCGACGGCCAGCTGATGCTTCAGAGCGCCCTCGGCGTGATCGAACTCGGACCGCAGACGCGGACGTACGTACACCGCCTGATCACGCGCAGCCCGCTTCTCGCGGCGTACCCGAAGCGTGCCCGGCGCATCTACGCCAGCTACGCGGTCCTGGTCGCTGCCCTGCTGGTCGCGGCCGTCACCGCCCTCGTGTCGCTGGCCGGCCGGCTTCCGGGCCCGTACGGGTTCGTTCTCCTAGGGGCGGCGGCGGTACTGGCCGCCGCCTCCGTGGTGGGCAGCATGCTGCGTCGGCGGTCCCCCGTCCCTCCCCCGGACCGCACGGCAGCACGCGGGGAGGACTCCCCCCACACAGATCGATATCGAGATGAGGTAACGGCAGTGGAACCGCACATGCCGGACGCGACGACGGCCGACGACGCCGTCGATCCGGGTGCCGAGCCCGTGATCGTCGCAGAGGAGCTGCGCAAACGGTACGGGAGCGTGGAGGCCGTGGCGGGCACCTCGCTGACCGTGCGGCGCGGAGAGTTCTTCGGCGTGCTAGGGCCCAACGGCGCGGGCAAGACCACGCTGATCGAGATCCTCTCGGGCCAGCGCCGCGCCGACTCCGGTTCGGTGACCCTCTTCGGCGAGTCGCCCTGGCCCCGCCGGGCCGATGTCAACGACCGCATCGGCGTGCAGACCCAGGCGTCGTCGTTCTTTCCGCACCTGACGGCGCTGGAGCATCTGGAGACGGTCGCGGGTCTGTACGGCCTGGACCGGACGGCGGCCGCCACGGCCCTTGGCGAAGTCGGCCTGACAGCGTCCGCGCGCGTGCGGGTGACCGGGCTGTCGGGCGGCCAGCGCCAGCGCCTGGCCATCGCCTCAGCCTTGGTCCACGATCCCAAGCTGCTCTTCCTGGACGAGCCGACTGCGGCACTCGATCCGGAGGCCCGGCGCGAGCTGTGGGCACTGCTGCGGTCCCTGAAATCCCGCGGCTGCTCGATCGTCTACACCACCCACCACCTCGACGAGGCCGAGGTGCTGTGCGACCGGATCGCCATCGTGCGGGACGGATCGGTCATCGCCCTCGACTCCCCGCGGCGGCTCGTACGCGACCACGGCGGCCCCGCGCGACTGACCGTCCCTGCCGGGTTGGTTGCCATCGAGCGGCTCGCGGCACTGCCCGGGGTCGTGGACGCCCGCGACGACGGCACGTCGGTGCATCTGTCCACCAACTCGCTGTCCACCGTGCTGGCCGCCCTGGGCCCCCTGGTCGACCTGACGTCGGTCGAAACCCGTCGCTCCACGCTGGAAGACGTCTACCTGCAGCTCACCGGAAAGGAATACACAGCGTGACCGGCCTGAAGCCGTTGGTGCGGGCCCACTTCCTGGCTACCAGCCGGAACAAGACGGAGCTCTTCTTCACCTTCGCATTTCCGCTCATCTTCATCGTCGTCTTCGGGCTGCTGTTCGGGAATCAGCCCGCGGGCGGCGGCAAGCACACCATCGACTATCTGGCGCCGGGCGTCATGGCCTGGGGAGTCGCCAACGCCGCGGTGTTCGGCGTCGGCTACTCCCTCGTCAACTGGCGCGGCACGGATCTGTTGCGGCTGATCAGGCGCACCCCCACCTCCGTGCTGACCCTGCTCGCCGCCCGGCTGGTGGTGGTGCTCGCCGTGGCCCTGACCCAGGCGGTGCTGTTCCTCGCCGTGGCTGCGCTGCCTCCGTTCCGGCTGCATGTCACGGTCACCGGCCTGCTGCTGACAGTGCCCGTACTGGCCTGCGGGGCGCTGGCGTTCTACGCCGTGGGCGTGTGCGTGGGCAACCTCGTCCGCACTCCCGACGCCGTCGCCGCCATCTCCAACTGCATGATGGTCCCGATGGCGTTCCTCAGTGGATCGTTCATCCCCCTCTCTCAGGCCCCCGGCTGGCTGCAGGACGTCTCCTACGTCCTGCCACTGCGCTACATGAACCAGGCCGTCACCGCCGTCCTCGACGGCGGCGGGCACGTCACAGCCATGGCCTGGCGCTGCCTCGTCCTGTTGACCTTCGCGCTTCTGGCGACGCTGCCTGTCCTGAAGAACTTTCGCTGGGAGAACAAGCCGTGAACAACAGCCGCAGCGCGGCGTCTGCCGCAGAGTCCCGGGCGAGGCTCGCCCAGGACTTCGGGCGCCGCCTCACTGCGCGGCACACCGCGCTCTCCACGGCCGAACGCGCCGGTGTGCCGCGGCCGTCCGTGGTGCCTCTGGGCGCGCACACCGCCGAGGCCTCGGCGGGCCCGCACGAGGTGCACGCACATCGGGAGGCGACCGTGCACCTGGGCTCGTCGATGGTCGTGATCGGCCCGTTCACGGACGTCGCGAGCGATGACGGCCCCTGCGGCCAATGCCTCGCACTGCGCTGGCAGCGGCTGCGCGCCGAGTTCGAGCGGCAGGCCCTGGAGTTCGGGTCCTCTCCGCACGCCGTCGGCGACTGGCCGCTGCCGACGGGGCACCTGCTGGACGCCGTCTGGCAGCTGTACCTGGCCGCCGCCGGGCAGGGCCCGGGCACCGGCGGTGTGCTGCGTGAGGCATGGGTGTGGGTCGTCGACACCGAGTCGTTGCTGACCCGTCGCTTCCCGCTGGTCGCGGACCCGCTGTGCCCCGCCTGCGGCGAGCCCGGAACGGAGCCGCTGTCGGCCGCACTGCCTGCGGCCCCAAAGCACGGCCCGGACGACTACCGAGGGCGGTCGGTGGACAGCTACGCGCTGCCCGACCGCTCGCTGGTCAACCCGGTCTGCGGAATCCTCGGTCGAGCCTCCTTCCTCAGTGTCACCTCGCCCACCACCGCCCCGGTCAACGGCCGTTCCCACTTCCGTGGACACCACCGCCTGGCCGTGCTGACCTGGAGCGGCCAGGGCAACTCCTTCCGGGCGAGCCGGGGCCTCGCCTACTTCGAGGGGCTTGAGCGCTACGCGGGCGTCGCCCGGCGGCACCGGACGGCTCCTCTGAGCGCGGCGTACGACGACATCGCCGAGCGGGCTCTTGACCCCCGTGAGTGCGGGACATACGGCGCGCGGACCTACGAACTCGATCCCTATGTCGACGCGTTCGACCCGAGCAGGCCCATCCCCTGGGTCCAGGGCGTCCGCCTGCGCTCGGGCGAGCCGGTACTCGTCCCCGCCCGGCTGGTGTACTACGGCGGCGACACGATGGACGACAACTTCGTCTACGACTCCTCCAACGGCTGTGCCAGCGGGTCCAGCCTCGCCGAGGCCGTACTCTTCGGTCTCCTCGAACTGATCGAGCGCGACTCCTTCGTGCTCGGCTGGTACGGCGGGGCGCACCTGACCGAGATCGACGTCAGCGACCTGCGTGATCCGGAGCTGCGGATGATGCTGGACCGCGCCGAACTCCAGGGCTATGACGTCCACCTGTTCGACAACCGGATCGACCTGGCGGTGCCCGCGGTCACTGGCGTGGCCGTGCGCCGGGACGGTGGTCCGGGCCTGCTCTCCTTCGCTGCGGGCGCCGCCCTGGACCCGCGCGCCGCGCTGCTCGGCGCCATGGCGGAGATCCTCACCTATCTCCCGGCGCTCCCGATGCGGCTGAGCCGGCGCGCCGACGAGGTGCGGGCGATGATGGACGACTACTTCC